>DPYP01000401.1:0-3977 GCA_003545375.1 Lentisphaeria bacterium | reverse complement strand
GAGCCGCGAACGCAAGCTCGGGATGGCCGGTCTCACCAACTGGATGCACCGGCAGGTCGATGGCGCCAGCCACGATGCCGGCAGTGAAACGGAGATACGTCTCGAAAGTGATGACGACGCCGTGAAGGTGATCACCGTGTTCAAGGCCAAGGGCCTGGAATTTCCCATTGTCTTCGCGCCGTACATGTGGAGCATAAAAGTGTCGGCTCGGAATCCTGTCAGCTATCACCGCGAGTCCACAGTCGCCGGCGCCGCCCACGACCTGGTCTTGGATCTGGAACCAGCCCCACCGTCGCCGGACATTGCCGCTCCGGATACCGCTCCCGCCCCGCTGGCTCCGGCGGAGCTCGCCGAGGCGGAAGCACTGGCGGAGCACCTGCGCCTGCTCTACGTGGCGCTGACCCGCGGTGTCCACCGCACGTACCTGATCTGCGGTCTGTTCGGAGAGGAATCCAGCCTGAAGAACGCGCTGAATTATCTGCTGACAACTTTCGAGGCTGCCGACGCCGGCACACGTGCTCTGGACCTCATCCGGCTCGACAACCTCGCCGGCGCGATCGAAGAAAGCCGCGACGTCTGGCGCGAGACGAACCCGGAACCGACACAGTTCCCGATTGAAGTGGTCGACGAGACCGGCGACAGCGACAGTGACAGCAGCACCGAGGCGTCGGACACGGACGCCGAACCCGGCACCCCTGAGACGGCCCCGGAACCCTCCGGTGAACCGGGCGCCGACAGCGAAACGCCGTCGCTGGCAGCTGCCGAACTGGGTTGCCATGTCGACAAGTCATGGGGGGTCATGAGCTTCTCCAGCCTCTCCCCCGAGTACAGGAAGCAACAGGCGACCTTCGACGATGAAGAGTTCGACCGGGACCGTGACGCCGCCGACGCCGCCCCCGCCGACACCGGCAGCGCCCCGGACAGCGATGCCGTCGAGGAAGCGCCCGGTGCGCCGTCGCTGATTTTCTCCTTCCCCGGCGGCAGGAAGGCCGGCAACTGCTGGCACGCCATCTTCGAGAATCTCGACTTCCAGGCGCCGGCCGACATCGTCGAGGCGGAAGTGCGGCGCCAGGTCGATCGCTTCGGCATTGTCACCGGCGGCTCCGACCGGGAGCGGGAAGAACAGCGCCTGGCGGTTCTGGATATGGTCGAAAAGGTGTTGCGCACACCGTTGCCGGTGCACCCCGAGGCGCTGGATGAATCGGCCACTTTCCAGCTGTCAAGCATCCCCTGGGCCGATCGTTTGGCGGAGCTGCAGTTCATGTTCGGGCTGCCGGATGCCGGACTCCGAACCACCCAGCTGACGGCTGTCCTGGCGGAGCACTGGGAGCGTTTCGAGAAGTTCGAGGACGCGCTGGCGAGCTGGGACAGGACGCAATGGGCCGGGGTGCTCACCGGTTTCGTCGATCTCGTCGCTTATCACGCGGCGGCCGACCGCTATTATATCGTGGACTGGAAATCGAATATCCTCGAGGCCACCCTCGAGAGCTTCACGGACGAACGTATTGCCGAGGAGATGAAGACGCATGCGTACTTCCTGCAATACCTCTTTTACACCGTCGCCCTGCACCAGTACCTGTCGCAGGTCGTGCCGGGTTACGACTACGACGACCACTTCGGCGGCGTCTTCTATGTCTTCCTGCGCGGTATCGATGGCAGTACCCGTCGCGCTGTCTATGCCGATCGCCCGTCACGGGCCCTGGTCGAAGCGCTGAGCACCCAGCTCGGCGACTTTTCGAACCATCGGGAGGGGACGCCATGACACCGCAATTGATCAGCACCGAGGCGATATACACGCTGCACAAGCACGGGGTCTTCTCCGACCTCGACATCAAGTTCGCTGAGTTCGTCCGGCGCTTTGCGGCAAGCGGCGACGACACGGAATCACTTTTCCTGGCCACCGCGTTGCTCAGTCGCGCTGTCGATAAAAGCCACATCTGCCTGGACATCGGGGGGCTCGTGGGCACGACATTTCCCGACTGGACGCGGGAAGGGCAGGTGGTGACGGTACCCGCGGGCGCCGGGCGGCCTGTCTACCAGCTGCCGGCGACGGATCTCTGGCTAAGCCAACTGCAGGGGCACCGCGGCGTGGTCAGTGACAGCATCGACGGGCGCACCCCCCTGGTGCTGCACGAAGACCGCCTCTACCTGCACCGCTACCGCCGCTACGAACAGGAAGTCGCCGGACGGTTGCGGCAGCTGGCCGCAACCGAGCCCGCCACCGTGCCCGACAGCAGTTGGCTGCGGGACGCCCTGGCGCGCGTGTTTCCCCAGCAGGACCTGCCGCTGCCGCCGAACTGGCAGAAAATCGCCGCGCTCGCCGCCGTCCGCAGCTGCCTCACCGTCATCTCCGGCGGCCCCGGCACCGGCAAGACATCTGCTGTTGCGCGACTGCTGTCGCTGCTCGAGGAGCATCACCAGCACCGGCAGCAAGGTGCCGCGTCCGAGGCTTCCCTGCGGGTGCTGCTTGCCGCTCCCACCGGCAAGGCGGCCGCCCGTTTGAACGAATCCATCGACCAGGCCGTCGCCGCCGAACGGGTAACCGAAGATGGCGCCCCGAACCCGCTCTATATCGACATGCCGCCGGAAGTCCGTGCCGCCATCCACGTCCGCGCCGGCACCATCCACCGCATGCTGGGCACGACCCCCAAAAGCATCCGCTGCCGGCACGACAGTACGAACCCGCTGGACGCCGATGTCGTCATCATCGACGAGGCGTCGATGATCCCGTTGCCCCTGATGCATCGCGTGCTCGAGGCACTTCCCGAGGGTGCCCCGCTGATCCTGCTCGGCGACATGAACCAGCTCACCTCCGTCGAGCCCGGTTTCGTGCTTGGTGACATTTGCCGGGCCGCCGCCGCCGCCGGCCGCACCACCGGTTTCATCGACGCCTGCCGTGAGCTTGCTGAGGAACCGATCGAACCGTCCGGCGCCGGGCTCGAACCGCTGCCGCTGGCCGATGCCTGCATCCAGTTGACCTACAGCTGGCGCTTCCCCCCCGACAGCCCGGTCGGCGAAATCAGCGCCGCCGTCAACACCGCTGCCGACACCGCCGCTGCCGATGCAATCCTTCAGCGCTTGACCGAACTGACCGACACCCCGGCCGACAGCGGGCAGGCGCAGGTGACCTATCGCCAGATCGAGACGCCGTCGCTGCGCACCGGCAGCAAGCTGCCCGACTCCGACCTGCGCGATCTGCTGCTGGCGCGGCTTGAACCGTACCTCGCCGCTTCGACGCCCGACGAAGCCCTGGCAGCCTTTGGCAAATTCAGGATTCTTTGCGCGTTGAACCGCGGCGCCTTCGGTGTGTACGAGCTCAACTCTCTGGCCGAGGCCATCCTCTCCGGCGAACACGAAAGTGACCGGGCAGCGGTCGAGGCCGGGGCCGGCGGCCGCTTGTTGGCCAGGGTGCGCCAGACCTTTTACGAGCATCGCCCGATCATCGTCACCCGAAACCATTACGGCTTGGGCCTGTTCAACGGTGACATCGGCGTCGTCATGAGCGCCGCCTCGGCTGCTGCCGGGGGCGCCGGGGATGAGGCGGAATCGGAAATCGGGTTGCGGGCCTACTTCCCCGGCACTGAACGTGACCCTGGCCTGCGCGACTTCCAGCCCGAGCTGTTGCCGCCGCATGAAACTGCCTTCGCCATGACGGTGCATAAGTCGCAGGGCTCGCAATTCGAGGAGGTGCTGCTCGTGTTGCCAGGCACGCCCAGCCCGGTAGTGACCAAGGAACTGCTCTACACCGGCATCACCCGGGTCAGCCGCGCCGTCCACATCTGGTCCGCCGAATCGACCTTGCGCCAGGCGATCATAACACCGACCCAACGTGACACGGGACTTCGCGATGAACTGCTTGAGAAATAATACGGTATCGAGACGGCCGACGCCTTGCCGGTACGAGCGTCGCTGTCGCGATACAGATCCAACGCGAGACGTATCAACCGAACCGGCACGCCAGGCCCTCACATGAAACT
>DPYP01000224.1:1912-5637 GCA_003545375.1 Lentisphaeria bacterium | reverse complement strand
CATGTCATTCCCCTGTTGTGGTTCGTATTTATTGCCTGATGGCTATAGCCGCGGCGAAGGCTATTGACATGTTTCCACAGGTTCCTTCTCAAGATGTCGGACACGTTCATTGGTGAGCCTCTTGATCGGTGTGTTCAATCGTCTTGTTGACGAATAGGAGTGCCTGCGCTGTCGGCACAGTAGCCGAGTATGTACGGTCTGACAAGCGGAAGGCGGATGGCCGTCCAGGAGGCCGCCGTCGCAACCGGACGACAGGCACGGGAGCGCCGTCAGCGCCTGAAGGGATAGGGGTATGCCGGCAGACCTTATTCGTTGCAAGGCGGGCTCAGAAGATCGGCCACTGACAATCTCCACTCCGCGCATATTAGACGCTCAAACGCTGGTTCCACCGTTGAATCCGTCATCCGTGGCATTAAGGTGGTACGACTTGTCGGGCTTGGGCCTTCCAAGGTATTTCAAAAAGATGGGCTGGCTTGGGCAATTCACAAACTTGCTGCTGCGAGCGCTCAGATGATGCACTCTCGCGGCGAAATCTCATGAACCATCCAAGGTAGCATGTATATGCACGCGTTGCCGATCAAGCATGTTTCGATTGTGATCCCGTGTTTTAATTCCGCTGCTACACTCGGCGAGACGGTACGCAGAATTCGAGACACACTGGCGAATAGATTCGAACTGGAATTTATTCTGGTGAACGACGGCAGCGCCGACAATACCTGGCAGGAGATCCTGAATCTGCAGGTGCAGTCGCAGACGGTAAAGTCAATTGACCTGATGAGGAATTTCGGCGAACACAACGCCGCGATCACAGGACTGCGCTTCGTCTCGGGCGACACGGCAATAATCGTCGATGACGACCTGCAGCACCCGGCGAGTGAGATCTTGAAACTCCTGGACGAGCTCGCCAAAGGCTACGACGTCGTATACGGTCGATATATCGACAAGCAGCATTCACTGTGGCGTAACATCGGCAGCAGTCTGAACGATAAACTGGCCACAATTTTGCTCAACAAGCCGAAGTCGCTTTACATGTCCAGTTTCAAGGCCATGCGGAGACCTTTGGTCGACGCGGTCTGTGCCTATGACGGACCGTTCGTGTACATCGACGGGCTGATTTTCTGGACGACGGAGAATATCGGCCAGGTCGACGTCGAGCACACGGCACGCAGCGATGGTCGCTCCAATTACAACATTCGCCGGCTCGTTCGTCTGCATCTCAACCTGGCAACCGGATTTTCCGTAATCCCGTTGCGTGTAGCCAGTTTATCGGGTGTTGTTATGGCCGTGCTCGGAGCGATACTGGCAGCGTTTTTTGTCTATGAAAAGCTGACGCGGCATGATCTGAATATACCGATCGGCTGGGCCTCGACGATTGTCTGTCTACTGGTTATCGGAGGCATCGTTTTGGCGATGCTGGGAATCATCGGTGAGTATGTCGGGCGGATTTTTCTGTCTTTGAATCGCAAGCCGCAGTCGGTCATTCGCGAGGTCGTCGAGACCGAATGAAGTCTGAGGAGTACCATTGCATGTATGCGGCGGAGCTGCAACACTGGTGGCATCGCAGTCTCTGGAACGAAGTTCGATTCTGGCTCGAGAAAACCACCGAGCAGCGGCCGCAGGGCCAAAAGACACACGTGTTGGACGCAGGCTGTGGTACCGGTGCTGTCCTCAAACGCCTCGATCTGTATACGTCTGTCACGGCTGTCGGGGTCGATTGCAGCGACCTCGCACTGAACTTGGCACGCACGAGAACGTCCTGTCAGCTGGTCAAGGGCGACACCAAGCAGTTGCCGTTTCGCGCCAATGCATTCGATGTCGTTGTCTGTCTTGATGTCCTCTATACGATCGAGGCTTTCCCCGCGTTCCACGCGACTCTCGAGCAGATCCGCGATGTCTTGACAGACCGAGGCGTATTCATTCTCCAATTGCCGGCGTTTGAGTTCATGAGGGCGCGGCACGATAAGAACATCCATACAGCGCATCGATTCAGGGCAGCCGAAGTCCGCAAGGGCCTTATCGATGCCGGATTTACCAAGTGCATCGTTTATTATCGCTGCCATGCACTGCTGGCCGCCGCGTGGCTGTTCCGCAAACTGCTCTTTCGCCATCGATCGCGCAGCGAAGTCTCAACGCCGTCGCGGTTCCTCAACGAACTCGCCTACGGCTATGCGGAAATCGAAAGCCGCGTGACACGTCACTTGCCGGTGCCTTTCGGCCTGTCCGTGTTCGCGGTCGGATACAAGTAATGTCCGACAGCACATGAGCTGACCTATGTCCGCCCGCAGCACCATCAGCCTGACCCGTCCACGATCCCCGCTGCCGAAGCGCCTCGAGACGGTAGCCCAGCACCTGCCGGAACGCGCCGAAAGAAAGCGCTCGCCGGCAACTTCCGCCAACCCGTCTCCTTCAAGGAGCATTACGACTTGACGGATCCCGAGCAGTAGCCCCTTACGAATCGCAGGTCCCCGGAGACAAGGCCATGACACTGACAAGCAAAACACTCAAAGATCTCGAACACATTCACATCTGCGGAAGCGAGGACACGTACTGCGCCCACCCGCGTCAGGGCGGGATATTCAACTTCGGCAACAACGAGATCGCCGTGATCCATAATCACGCGCCCTGCGGATACGACACGCCGGAGAGCGTGATGCACGACTTCGGCGGCTATCACTCGCGAGGGAAAGTCCTGCTGCAGCGTTCATTCGACGGCGGGGCCACGTGGCCGGAGGACCAGGAAGTTGTCATCTACGACGAGTCGCGCCCGATCGAGGAGCGCCGAGCCTTCCTGGCCCAGGAGAGCCCGCGCGAAGAGGTCGATCTCTCGTCGCCGGACAGTGCCATCTACTTCGGCCGGACCTACGCTGGCCCCACGGACGAGAAGCCGGAGATGATCTGTTTCGCGGTCAGGTCAGCCGACCGGGGAAAGACCTGGGATCGGGTGCCCAGCATCGTCGGTCCGCCCCCGCCCATGACCCTTGTCCATAAGGACAGCCACCCCATTCTCAGGATGCCGGACGGGACGTTCCTTGCTGCCATGTCGGTGGCCCCCCCGGGGCAGGTTGTCCTGTACGGCTCCGATGACAACGGGCTGACGTGGGAATTCCTGGCACGGGTGGCCGATGATCAGAGCGGCGACGGACGCACCACGTACGCCGGGCTCCTGCAGCTGCCCGACGGGCGGCTCCAGGTGTACATGCTGAATCTCAACGGGGAGCGGAACGCCATCCAGGTCTCCGAGTCGGAGGACGGCTACCTCTGGTCGCCGCCCCGCCCCATCGTCCGGGTCGGCTGCTCGCCGTGGGCCGCTCGCCGGAAACCGGCCGACTGGAAGTTCGGCATGCATTACCGTTCGCCGTGGCCCCTGCAGCTGAGGGACGGCAGGATCGTCGTGCTGTTCGGTCGTCGAAAGCCGCCCTTCGGGCTGGGCTGTTTCTTCAGCGAGGACCAGGGTGCGACCTGGAGCCCCGAGTTCATCATCCGCGATGACGCCGAACACTGGGACCTCGGCTACCCCGTGGCCACCGAACTCGACGACGGACGGATCTTCACGGCCTACTACTTCAATGTTCTCGGGGACGAGTCGCCGATGGGCGCGCGGCGCTTCATCGCCGGCTCCTTTTTCCGCCTGCCCTGAGCGCGCGGCGGCATGCAGCGCCCGCTTCTCGAGGTGCGCCTTCAACTGCTTATGTTCCAGGGAGGCACTACGGCGACGTGACCGGGCA
>DPYP01000224.1:490-1903 GCA_003545375.1 Lentisphaeria bacterium | reverse complement strand
TATTTTCGAGTATCATTCAAAAAACCGTGATACCCGAAAGTAGTATTTCCTCGAAAGGCGCTCGTCAAGTCCTCAAGTGAAACTATACTTTAAGGCTGACGATAACCGTAAGTACCCCAGTGATCTGGACTATGGTAATCTTGAACGTAACCAGGTGTACAGCGTCGGCATCCGTTGATGGGCCGGCCCGCTATTTGCCTGATAATGACGGCACCAAGAGGCCGTTATAATCGGATAATCACTTGTTCCACTGCAACCCAAATAGCGACTGATGAAAGGATTGCAGATGAGAAGGAAAAATGCTGGTGTGGATCAGAGAGGTCGATGAAAGCGTTGCACCGCGACGCGGTAATCCGCGCGCGGAACGCGCCGAACTGCAGAAGTTCGAATACGTTTCCGGGCTATGCGCGGCGCATGGCGTCGAAGTATGGGCGTTAACAACAAGGCGGGAATGATGAAAACATCGAAGATCAAGACTGTACGGAATATTGATCGCACCGAGCTCGAAGATCGTTGAACAAGATGCGACCTCCCTGCTACGATAGGTGCGTATCCGAGGGGGGGGGAGAAGGATGTTCTCGGGAACGATCCAGGCCGGACATCTTCCGGACGCTCACCACTGCCCCGGCGGACCGTCTTTTCGGAGGATCGCCGAACCAGGTGCTCCAGCAGACGGAGCCGCTGCGCGGGTCCGCTGGTGAGCTTTTCGTCATGTGTAAGAAGGAGGAGATAGAATGAAAGTCGTGTTGATCGGAGACTCTATCCGGATGGGATATCAACCCTTGGTGGTGAAGAAGTGTCCTGAAGCCGAGGTGTGGGGGCCTGTAGAGAATTGCCGGCATAGCCTTTGGGCTCTCGACCATTTCGAGGAATGGGTAGCCCCTCAGGAGCCGGATGTGATCCACGTCAACTTCGGCATCCACGATGCCTCCCTTCAACCGGATGGAGAGCATCAGATTCTTCTCCCTCAGTACCGCCTCTGCCTGGCGCGATTCATCGCCAAAGTCAGGCAACTCGGGGACACAAGGATGATATGGGCCACCAGCACTCCACTCTACCGGCCGGAACCGGAAAAACCCATGGCCGAGTGGTCGATAAAGAAGCAGGCCGAGATCGAGGAGTACAACGCTGCCGCTCTCGCAATCGTGATGGACGAAGGACTGCCAGTGAATGACCTGAACGATGTCATTGTTCGCAACGGCTTCACCAAGTGTCTCACCGAAGATGGATGCCATATGACGGAATTCGGGAACGAAGTCCTTTCCGACGCCGTCGCCACGGCGATCGCCACGCCAGTGTAGCGGACACTCAGGAGGAAATGAGGAAATGAGATTCACAATTCGTCGAACACCCAATATGTGCCGAACAGCGCTGCCGAACGGCAGAAGTTCGAATACGTATCGGGGCTATGCG
>DPYP01000224.1:0-151 GCA_003545375.1 Lentisphaeria bacterium | reverse complement strand
CGTCGAGGTATGGGCGTTAACAGCGGAGATTGAAGTCGAGTTGCCCTGAGGTATCGGCCGCAGTGCGTTAGGCGGCGCCGGGTAAAAGAAGGTCGTCGAAAGCAGCAACAGCGAACAGGAATGGACCCCATGGAATACACCTGCTTAGGAA
>DPYP01000365.1:0-4486 GCA_003545375.1 Lentisphaeria bacterium | reverse complement strand
CCTGCCACCAGCCGTGATGTCGCCTTCATCGCAGACGAATCGCTGGAACACCAGAAAGTCATCGATCTGATCAACGGCGTCGGCGTGAAGATACTGGAGAAGGTCGAGCTTTTCGACATTTTCCACGACCCCGAGACCATCGGTGCCGGCCGCAAGAGCATGGCGTACTCACTGACCTTCCGTGCTGCGGACCGCACGCTGAAGGACAACGACGTCAACAAGGCGCACGAAAAGATCCGTGCCAGGCTGGCCGAGGAGCTGCCCATCGAACTGCGCTGAGCCCGGAATGCAGAAGCACCCCCCCGGAGCTCTGTTGTGGACCTGCCGCCTCAAGAGGTTGGGCAGCGAATCAGCCGCCACGATATCGAGCGGCGTCGGAAACACGGCCTGCGCAGCACAGAATAACAAAACCGCGTCAAGGCAGCAGAAAATAATTAGCCATCGCAGGCCCGAAAAAAAATACTTGAATTCTGATGGTGTAATTCCTATAATTCCCGCCGTTGTGTGTAAATATTGATTTAATCCCGGACTATGCTATGTCTGATATTTCTGTTGTTTCTCCCGCGCTGCTGGAACAGTTGGTGGCGCTTCTGGCGCCAGTTGCCTCGACTTCGGACTTTGGCGCCATGCTGGTGCGAACTGGTCTGGAGCCACCAACCACCAACGGGGAGCCGAGCAAGCCCGCAATGCTTTACAATGCCCTGGCGGAAGCACAGATCGTAGCAGCGACAGGTGAGCCGGTGTATGCGTTCGTCGAAGTTGTGCTGAAACAGGTCGCGGCATTCGACTTCGAAGCCGTCGATCAAAAGCAGCTTCACGCCGATCTGAACGTCGTGCTGAACATCACCGGCTGGGAAATCGACAAAGACGGCCGTCTCCACCCCAGGTCGGCTGTGCAGCAGATGGCTTTCTCCTGAGCATCATTCCCTCGAAAGTCACAATCCCCCCTCCTTAATCCATCGAATCAAGCGGACAAAGATGGATTCCCGTAGTGACACCGTGTCGCTCGATCATTCCCTGGATCATCGACAACGGATAGCACAGCCAAACAGCGGCGGCAGTTGTGGTCATCAGAGGCACTGGACCACGATTACCGAAGTGTTGCCGGAAACCTCTTGCAGAAAGGCCGGATTCGATTCGCATTCGGTCCAAAGGAGCCTGGCTCTTGCAATGTTCGGCCAGGCAATCTGCAGCAGCTCGATGAGCCGCGCTGTTTTTTCCCGTTCCGGCCGCGTGTTACGACGCAACCCGCGCGGATGTGTCAGCCAACGCTCTTCTGAATCTGGTCACTTTCTCGGGATTCACCCTTGGGCCGACAGCCGACCGCAACCATGGCGAGCAGCTCGGTAAAGTCAAAGGGCTTGGTAAGCGCATTGTCGAAACCATACGACAGGTAGTCGGTGGTCAGATCCTGTTCATCGCTGCAGATCAGGTTGCCACTGGTGATGATCGCGTTGATATCGGGATCGATATCACGCACCGCGTCGATGATCTCGAGACCGCCGGCGCCCTTGTTGATGTGGAGGTCCATGATGATTGAATCGAAGCGCCAGCCGGCTTCGATGGCGGCAGTCAATGCATCGAGGGCCTGTTCACCGTCCTCGACACAAGTTACTTCATAACCGCCCATCCGGAGCAGCGAATCGACGACATCGCGAATCCCGAACTCATCATCCATGACAAGTACACGTCCATTGGCAGATGAAACGGAATTATCGTTCATTGTCTCGATTCCCGCCGTTCAGGCATACAGATTTTTAATTCATTCGGGGCTCATCATCATCTAAATGGTGCGCAATTTTCGTTCCATATTGTCCATCCCATGACTTTTCTCCCCCGCCTTCGACAACAGCCCAGATGGATCCTTGTCGGCAACGATACTCAGATTAGTGCCCGGCCTCGACTTCGATCTGCAAAATAAGATGCGCCAGTCCTTTGAGATTCGCTTTTTCGGTTTCGTCGATGTTATCGAGAATCGTGGAAATGCGCGTTTCGGTATCATCGAGGGTTTTCCGCAGCCGCCGGGCATTCGCCTCGAGAGCTTCGAGGCTCTGACGGCGCATCTCGATCTGTTTGCCCTCTTCCTTCAAGCGTTGGCGTCCGCTCTCAAGCTTGTCGATCAACGCCCGGGCTGCAGGCTCTTCGAGCCGAATCACGGCGGTGGCGGCCGCGTCCTCGGCTTGTTCAGCTTCCTCCACTGCAACCTTGTCCAGCAGTGGTGTCAGTCCAAAGGCAAGGTCGCCAGTAACTACTGTGAACGCTGTGAGTCCAAGGCAAAGGGCAGCGATCGAACGATTGATGAAGATCCGCATTGCGCGTACTCATGTTCAGGTGATCAACCCGCTTCTGGTCGCGTCGATTGTTCGCCGTCGTCCAGGCATCGGCTTAAGGTTGATGTCAGCTGTTGAATCTTTTCCATTCCATGGTAGCGACCTTGAGCTCCTCACGGGAGTCCTCGGCGACTTCACGGGCGAATTCAACAAACTGCGCTTGGCAGGCAACGCGCTCACGGAGCTCGCTGATTTCACGGTCGCAGCCGATGAGAAAGTCGACGGTGACAGAATCTGCATGGACGCGTTTCGTTAATGCAGCAGCCAATGCGTTTTCGACGTGATCGAGAGCGCGTTCTTCTAGGCCCTGGAGGTCCAGGGCTTCCGCAAGTATTCGCTCACTGTTGGTCTTTTCAGCCGCGTGATAGCCGAGAAAGGACTGAGAGGTATAATCGAACCGTTTCACTGTATACAGCCTCCATGCTGAGTGTTTCGTCTGCGAAAACATCAACAGGAGAAGGCGCACAATGTGTTCCACCTTGGCAGGCAGCAGCGGGGGAGGCAATTCTCAAGCAATCACGATCCGTCCCTGTCTTCGTGACATTGGATGCTACAGGGGACGATCCCGAATGTCGTCATAATGGTGCTGATAACGGGTATCTATTTGAGCTGGCTGGCGATTCTGCGTAAAGCGACAGTTGTAATATCGGAATAATAAAAAGGCGGGAAAGCCGCCGGGATGGAAAACGACAGAGCCGGCTCAGTCGTCGTCCAGAATGATAGTGGCAGCGGACGTGACAGAGGTCGGTGCGATGTCGCTATGGGTGGGAATCTCGTTGGGATTGCGCAGGCCCTTCTTCTTGAACTGGTAGAGGTAAGGGAATTTGCCCTTCATGTATTCTTCCAGCGTTTGGATCGTGGGACCGTAGCCGTCCTTGTAGATGAAGTATTCCATGGCATGCGCCAGTTCCTGGGTACTCTCATAGCGATCGTCACGATTGACCGCCAGGCAGCGGCGCAGGATTTCCATGATCGACTCGTCCAGGCCCTCGGACAGCAGTTGCCACTCGACATGCCCTTTTCCGGCTTTCGCCAGCAAAACATTCTGATTATCGTCTTCGCGGATCTTGCGACCGGTAAGCATTTCAAACAACACGGCCCCGAGGGAGAAGAGGTCGGCACGAAAATCGACAGCTTGGCGATTGGCCTGTTCCGGCGCCATGTAGGTGAACTTGCCCATGAGCGACTTGTCGTCGGCCGTCATCAGATTACTGGTCGCTTTGGCTATGCCGAAATCGGTCAGCTTCGGCAGGCCCTCGGTCGTGATCAGCACATTGTTTGGGCAGACGTCCTTGTGGACAATCTGCATGGGCTCACCGTAGGCGTCGGTACGGGAATGCGCATAGGCCAGGCCGCGGGCGATACGGCTGCAGATGAAGACAGCCAGCGGCACCGGGATCGTCGAGCGAGTCAGATTATGGGACCTTAGAAAGTCGTGCAACGGCAGGCCCTTGACGAATTCCATGACGATGTAATAGCCCTCGGTCGTACGGCCGAGTTGATAAATCTGGACGATGTTCTCATGCACGAGGTCGGCGACCAGTTTGCCTTCCTCTACAAACATCTCGACGAATTTCTCATTCTTGCTGAGGTCCGTGAGCAGCGTCTTGAGGGCCACCGTCTTCTGGTACCCCTTGGTCCCGTCCTGAATCGCCTCGTAGACGGAGCCCATGCCACCGTCCGCGATTTTGCGTACAATGCGAAAGGTGTATTGGTCCTTGATTGCCTTGAGCATGGTCTCCACCCTTTAGGGATTTGCGCCGCCCCGATCTCGCCTGTTCTAACGATCCGGGGTGCTGATCGAACCGATGAATGGATGGCACGGGCGACTATATGGTATGGGCAGAGTATAGGAATCCCGGCAGCCTAATGCAAGTCGCATATCTGCGATTCTCTGAAAATCAGGCGCCGGCGACTGGCGCTTCCAGGCAAGCTACTTGAGCCCTGCTTTATAACGTCTATATTTAACGTTTACCCATTCGATTTTCACACAAGGCTTCTTTTCCACGGCAAACAGTACAAACCCTGAACGAAACTATATACCGGCAAAATGCCCGGACGACGTCGGCCACCGGCGGCAGGTTTTCCAATGGATGCTTTTCTCAACATTCTGACAATTTTCGGGCGCAGCATTTTTGTTGTTTTCTTTTTCGGGT
>DPYP01000228.1:6572-19734 GCA_003545375.1 Lentisphaeria bacterium | reverse complement strand
CGAGATCGACATCAAGATGCACCAACTCACCGGCACCATCGATTTCAGTGGTTTCGGAAATCTGGACGTTGTCGTTGAAGCGATTGTCGAGGACTTTGGCATCAAGCGCAAGGTGTTGGCCGAGCTTGCCGAGCACGTGCCCGACGACACGATCATCGCCAGCAACACCTCGACCCTGCCGATCACCGATCTGGCCGAAGGGCTGCCGCATCCGGAACGCTTTATCGGCATGCACTTCTTCAACCCGGTCAATCGCATGCCGCTGGTAGAGGTCATCCCGGGCAAGGAGACATCGCCGGAAACCGTTGCCGCGGTCGTGGCCCTGAGCAAGCGTCTGGGCAAGACCCCGATCGTCGTGCAGAGCTGTCCCGGCTTTCTCGTCAATCGCCTGCTGCTTCCGTACCTCAACGAAGCCGTCATGCTGCTGCAGGAGGGCGTCAATCCAAAAGCCGTTGATCGGGTGCTGACCGGTTTCGGCATGCCGATGGGACCATTCACACTGCTCGACGAGGTCGGCATCGACGTTGCGCAGAAGTGCGCCGTTGTTCTGGCCGCCGCTTACGGGGAGCGCATGACCAACGCCACCCTGCTGGAGTGCATGTACGAGGATTATCACCTGCTCGGCAGGAAAGGCGGCAAAGGCTTCTACCTGCACCAAGGCAAGAAGCGGGACGTCAACCCCGAGCTCCCGGCGATCGTCGGCGACTGGCGCAAGGCGAACAACGTCAGCCCGCGGCAGTTCAGCGACGACGACATTCTCGACCGTTGCCTGCTGACAATGATCAACGAGGCGGCCCGCTGCCTCGACGAAGCGATTGTCGCCAGCCCTCTGCACCTCGACATGGCGATGATCATGGGTATCGGCTTCCCGCCATTCCGCGGCGGCTTGCTGCGCTACGCCGACGCGCTCGGCGTCGACCGTATCTGGACGCGCCTATGCCAGCTCGAGGACAAATATGGTGAGCGCTTCGTACCGTGTGAGCGTTTGCAACAGATGATTCGCAACCAGGAAGGATTTTACAATGAAACTGTCGGATAACACTGAAAAACAAAAATCACTCGAAGTCGCCGAAGCAGCCCGCGAGACGGTATGGGAACATCCGAGCTTCGTCGCAGGGTTGTTCAAGGGCGAGTTCAACTGGGAGCACGTCCACCCGTTTCCCCTGCAGTCCGAAGCTGACAAGAAGATCGGTGACGAGTTCCTCGCGAAACTCGAGGTTTGCCTGCGCAAGCACATCGAACCCGACCAGGTCGACGCCACCTACCAGATCCCGCAGCATGCTGTGAACGCGTTGGCCGAGCTCGGTTGCTTCGGCATGAAAATCCCGAAGAAGTACGGTGGCCTCGGTCTGACACAGACCAACTACAACCGCGCCGTCGCCATGGTCGGCAGCTTTTGTGCCTCTACCGCGGTATTGCTGTCGGCCCATCAGAGCATCGGCGTGCCCCAGCCGCTCATGAATTTCGGCACCGAAGAGCAGAAGGAGAAGTACCTGCCGCGCTTCGCCAATGGTGAGATTTCCGCATTCGCCCTCACCGAACCCGACGTCGGCTCCGACCCTGCGATGATGAAGACATTCGCCAAACCGACGGACGACGGCAATTACATCATCAATGGCACCAAGCTATGGTGCACCAATGGTCCGATCGCCGATATCCTAATCGTCATGGCGCGTACGCAGTCGATCACAGTGCATGGCCGCGAACGTCAGCAGATCACCGCGTTCATCGTCGAGACCGACAGCCCCGGGTTCAAGGTCGAGCATGTCTGCCGCTTCCAGGGACTGCACGGTATCAAGAACGGCGTCATCAGTTTTACCGACGTCAAGGTGCCTGCCGCGAACATCATCGGCAAACCGGGCATGGGCCTGAAGATCGCTCTGACAACGCTCAACACTGGGCGCCTCACGTTGCCCGCCGCGTCGTCTGCCATCAACAAGCTGTGCCTGCATCATTGCCGCAAATGGGCCAATGAACGGGTGCAGTGGGGTCAGGAGATTGGCAAGCATCAGGCGATTGCCGACAAACTCGCCGACATGGCCGCCACCACCTTTGCTACCGAAGCGGCCACCTGGCTTACTTCCGCTATGGCCGACGCTCACAATGTCGACATCCGTCTCGAGGCCGCCATCGCCAAGTACTTCTGCACCGAGGCCGTCTGGCGCGTTTGCGACCAGGCGCTGCAGATCCGTGGCGGTCGCGGCTACGAGAGCTCGTCGTCGCTGCGTCAGCGCGGCGAGGCAGGCATCCCGATTGAACGCATCCAGCGCGACATCCGCATCAACCGCATCATCGAGGGCACCAGCGAGATCATGAGCCTGTTCATTGCCCGCGAAGCGATGGACGTGCACTTCCGGAATCTCATGCCGCTGATGGACCCGCACAACGATCTCGGCAGCAAGGTCAAGGCTGGCCTCAAGGCCGCAGCCTTCTACGCCGGCTGGTATCCGCGCCAGTGGCTCAGCCTGCCTGGCGACACCGACGTGAGCCATCTTTCGCGTGCCAACTGCAAGCATCTCGGTTTCGTCCGCAAGACGACCAAGCGTATGGCCCGCGGCCTGTTCCATGCCATGGTCAAGCACCAGCAGGGGCTTGAAAAGGAACAGCTCCTGATGTTCCGCTACGTCGATATCGGTACTGAGCTGTTTGCCATGACTGCGAGCCTGTCGATGGCTGAGCGCATGCTGGCGGATAATCCGGCAGACCGTTCACCCCAGGAGCTGGCGGACCTGTTCTGTGCCGGTGCCAGGCAGCGGATCGCCGATCATTTCCGCAAAATAAAGAAGAACAACAACCGCATGGTTGCCCGTGTCAGCACCGGTGTGCTCGAAGGCCGGTACGAATGGATCGAGACCGACATCGTCTGCGACTGCACCCGTTGTATGAACAACGTCGATGTCGATCATGCACCGGCACTCACCCGCGAGGACCGCGACCGCGTCGCGGAGAGCCGTGATGTGGCTTGAACGGTACAGCCAGACACCGGGCGCACAGGTGCGCCAGTCTATCCTTGAACACGTAAACAAACGAAAGACATGGCCAACGCGACATTCCATACAACGGCCCTGACGCTGCGGGCGCTGGATCGTTTGCTCAAAAGCAACTTCCGCGCCGACGGCTTGGAGAACCTCTCGGAGCGTCCGACGATGTACGTGATTAACCACTTCACGCGCGCCGAGACGTTCATCATGCCCTATATCATCTGGAAGTACGCCGGCCATTACTGCCGCTCGCTGGCGGACGCCAAGCTGTTCAAGGGCCCCCTGGCGAATTACTTCCATCAGATGGGCGTGGTCTCCACCAAACAGAAGGACCGCGACAAACTGATCATCGGCAATCTCATGTCCGGGCGCCACAACTGGGTCATCTATCCCGAGGGCGCCATGGTCAAGACCAAGAAACTGATTACCAAGGGCAAGGTCCGCCTGACCACGCCCGGGCATGTCGGCCCGCCGCATCGTGGCGCTGCCGTGCTGGCACTCAAATCGGAAATCTGCAAACGCCAGATTCTGCAGCTGCACGAGCGGGGCGACGACGAAGCAGTCGAGGCGCTCTGCCGGGAATACTTCATCGACGGCGTCGACGATCTGTCGGCTACCGGTACGGTGCTGGTGCCCGTGACGATCAGCTACTACCCGCTGCGCCCCGGTCAGAACTTCGTCAAGCGTATCTGCCAGACCTACTTCGGCGAGCTGCCGCCGCGTCTGGAGGAAGAACTGGAGATTGAAGGTAATCTGTTCCTGCGCGACACCGACATCGACATCAACTTCGGCAAGCCGCTGGAGATTGGCGACTATGTGCGACGCTACATGTTGGCCAGCAAGTTCATCCCGGTCCTGCGTTCGCTCGACCGCAGCAATCTGTTGCTGCGCGCCCAGAGCCGCAAGATCACCGAGTCCTTCATGACTTCGATGTATTCGAACGCCGCGATCAACATCGACCACCTGGTGTGCACCGCCCTGCAGAAATCGACCAGCCATCGCCTCTCGCTCGACCACTTGCGGCGCGCGGTCTGCCTGGCCGGATTCAAACTGCGCAACGACCCGAAGTACCGGATGCACCCGACCCTCGACCTCGAGCTCGTCCGCCTCCTCACCTATAGCGAGTCAGCTGTTTTCGAGGATATCCTGGCTCTGGGCGAACGCATGGAGATCCTGAAGCGTGACGGCGATGAAATTGTCATTGACCACCAAAAGCTGCGGCTCAATCACATGTTCCACAGCGTTCGCGTGAAGAACCCGATGAGCGTCATCGGCAACGAGCTCGAGCCCTTTGTCGATGTTGTTGCCGACGTTGACAAACTGATCAACACTGATCCCGCGGCTCTGCGCCAGGCGACGGCGGACGCTGTGCTGGTGACCGACAAGAATGATTTCGAACAGCAGTACCGTCGGTACTTCGATCCGAAAATTTCGCACTCCATGGAAGTCGGGGAACCGTTCCTCCTGCGGGCGCCCGATTCACGCACCGGCGTTGTGCTGGCGCACGGTTATTCGGCGGCGCCTGCCGAAGTGCGGCAACTGGCAGAGCACCTGCATGGCCAGGGCCACAATGTCTATGCCGTGCGCCTCTGGGGCCACGGCACCGCGCCGCACAACCTTGCCGAAATCAACTGGCAGGACTGGCTGCATACATATCTGCGCGGCTATGCCTGTCTGCGTGACATCTGTGACCATGTTGTGCTCGGTGGCTTTTCCACCGGCGGCCTGATCGCGCTCCTGGCGGCAGCCGAGATCGGCCAGCCGGTTGACGGGATTTTTTCGATATGCGCCCCCAGTCGGCTCAAGGACATCCGCGCCGCCATAGCGCCCGCCATGCACTGGTGGAACGATTTGCTGGACAAGTTCAATATCAGCAAGGCCCAGGTCGAGTACGTCGAGTCGGCCGCCGAGAACCCCCACACCAACTACTGCCACATTTATGTCGCCGGCCTGGCCCAGCTCGACAAGCTCATGAAAGAAGCGATGCGTGCCTTGCCGCGACTCCAGGCACCTGCGTTGATCATGCACAGCAGCGACGACCCGACCGTTGACTCTCGCGCCGCCGACCGCATCTATCGCGCCATTGGCAGCGAGGACAAGGAATTCGAACTGGTGACTGCCGACCGGCACGTTATCGTCAACGGCGAAGGCTGTGACGATCTGTATCGACACATTGCCGATTTCGTCGGGGCGTGCAGCGTCCAGGCGGAGAAGGAGTCGGCACCGGCAACCGCCGGCCCTGTTCAGGAGCCGGACACCATCGTTACGCAGGCCGCGTCAGTACCGCATGAGCAGGCGATTGGCTGATACGGTTTGTGGATCCGCTGGCTCGTTCGTTTATCACGCGACCATCCCGGCACCCATTGCCAATGCCGGCAACGTACCCGAAGTAGAACGGACCTTCCTGTCTGTTTATTGCGGCCGTCCCAGTACAAAACACATGTCTGGCGCTGTATCTTCGCATTCAACGGCCAAACCGGCCGTTCCACGGCAAGACACAGCAAAACTGTTTTGGTATGAGCACGACGGACTGGCCAGATCTGTTGATCCAATGGTATCACATGCACGCGCGAGAATTGCCGTGGCGCAGTGATCCCCGGCCGTATGATGTGTGGATCAGCGAGATCATGCTGCAGCAGACACAGGTCGATACGGTCATTCCGTACTTCCACCGGTTCCGCGAGTCTTTTCCCGCCGTCGAAGACCTGGCTGCCGCTGATCTGGGTGACGTCCTGAAGCAGTGGGAGGGGCTCGGATACTACTCGCGTGCCCACAACCTGCACGAGGCCGCCGGCGTCGTTGTCGACCTGCATAATGGCAGCCTGCCCGACACCTTTTGCGAACTTCGAAAATTGCCGGGGTTCGGGCTGTACACCGCTGCCGCCGTCGCCAGCATCGCCTTTGGCGAGCCGGTGCCGGTGGTCGACGGCAATGTGTTGCGGGTTTTTACACGACTCTTCGGAGACTATGACGACGTCACTCAGCAGAAGGTGAAAAGATCCGTGTTCGAGCGGTTGCAGCCGGTCATTGCGACCGTCGCACCGTCTGATTTCAACCAGGGCATGATGGAACTCGGCGCCTTGATCTGCCGACCGCGGCAGCCGATATGCGCCGAGTGCCCTCTCCAGAAATCGTGCGTTGCGTATCGTGACGGACTGACCGCTGCGCTCCCGGTAAAGAGCAAGCGCAAACCGCGGCCTCACTATGATGTTGCAGTCGGTGTCGTCTGGAACGACGACAAGGTCCTGATTGGCCGGCGTCCGGCTGGTGGCATGCTCGGCGGTCTGTGGGAGTTTCCCGGCGGCAAGCATACGAGTGCGGAGTCTGCAGCGGATTTCGTTGCACAGAAAGTCGAAGCCGAAACCGGGGTACGCGTGACGCCGGAGCAGGTGTACTGCACCGTAAGTCATGGATATACACACTTCCAGATCACGCTCACTGCCTGGAAATGCCGGTACACCGGCGGCGGCCTCGAACCGAACACCCACGACAAGTTGCAATGGGTGTCATGGGAAAAGATCGATCAATACCCGTTCCCAAAGACCGCGCTGCAAGTTATTGCCGCAGTGAATGAGTAGCGCTCGATCGTTCCACGCACTCAATGCCACTGCTCGTCACCTGTTCAGGTGTACTCTGCCAGCTCGAGGAGGACGCTGTCGGGATCGTAGAAGTAGCACAGCTTCTTGTGGCCGGTGTCGTGGGTGACGACACTGGGCGGCACGATCACCGGCGGTCCGATGAATTCGACGTCCGCTGCTGCCAGCCGTTCGTAGATGCCGTCCATGTCAGTCACACGGAAGGCGAGGTGTCGCAAGCCCCGAGTATTGGGCAGCGAGTTCGTGTCGGCCGCAGTGCCGGCTGGAGCGTGGTACTTGATCAACTCGATACGCGGCCCGCCGTCCGGGGGCTGCATGTACGAGACATCTGCGACGACACCCTTCAGCCCGACAATCGTTTCGATCCATTCCCCTTCGAGATGGGCGTCCGTCGTCTTTTCGAAACCAAGCAGTTCGCTGTAGAAATGCACCGACCTGGCAAGGTCCTGAACGGAGATATTGACGTGATCGATGTGGGCGATCATGACTATTCGTAATAGCAGATATACAAGTCCATCTCACCGTCGACCGCTTTACGACACAGTCCGGCGAGCCCTTCGGCGGCCTCGAGCGTCATACACTGCTCGTGATGACTCGAGCGCTCGGGAGCGAAGCGATTGGCGGCAGCCGTCCAGGCTTCTACGATGTCGCGTTTGATATCAGCGACAGCCAGGACGGCGACTACCGTTGCGTTCGCCGCCATGATCCACGGGCCCTCGTCGGGATCGATTTCGGCATGCAACTTGGCGACGCAGCGCGTGTAGTCGATATCGCCTCCGACGATGCACTGGTACAGGATCGAAATCTCAAACTGGCAGAGGCCGTCGTAGGAATTGAAGCCTTCCATCTCCTCGCGCAGGAACGACTGCTGGTTTTTATCGCCTTCGGTCAGGACACCGATCCACTCCTCGATCAAGTCAGATGTACAAACGATGCAATCTATTCTCATGGCCGGATTCTATCGCTTTGATTGGCGGCGTCGCTGCGTTGGGCGAGATTTGACAGAAGCTTGCCAAATAGTACTCCGGTCCATCTGCAATGCAACTGTCCGAATTGACGCTTGCCGACTTGGCTGCGGGGGAGAGTGATTGTGAGCCCGGTCAGCCGGAAACAGAGAGAGGGCCACGAGGGTTGATCGTGTCGAACGCAGAATAGATATACGGCAATGCAGGAAGGGGTGCGAAACGCCTGGAAAATTATACGGAAATACTTCAATGCAATCGCACACTCGGTCTTAATTCCACCCCGATCGGAAGCTTATGTTTCCGATACTATTCTCCAGCAGGCATCCGGGTAGAAAGATTCCGGACGGTGCATAGATATAGATCGTATTTACCGCCGAACAGATTCCGTTCCGCGACATCGCGGGGCCCGATATTCAGCGGTGCAACTGCTGCTGCTGCCGCGATCCGGTTGTTGGTTTCGGGTCGGGTCGAGGAGTGAGGATTAGAATGAACGGACGCGGATAACCTTTTACTTTGCCTTAAATCTCGCGAAGCGGTTTGGTTGCGGATCAATTCGATCTATCTTTCACGTCCCGTTGAGACACAACACAGGTGACCGATGGCGACTGAACTGGCAAAAGCATATACCCCCGCCGAAGTGGAACCCGAGGTGGCCGCTGCCTGGCAGGAAGCGGCGGCCTTTCATGCCGAGGCCGGCGGTGACGCCACCCCGTACAGCATCGTCATCCCGCCGCCGAACGTGACCGCAGCGCTGCACATGGGGCACGCGCTCAATAACACGCTGCAGGATATCCTGACACGCTGGCGCCGCATGTGCGGGGACAACACGATGTGGATGCCCGGCACCGACCACGCCGGCATCGCTACACAGACTGTCGTGGAGAAACGGGTGTTCGCCGAGGAAGGCAAGCGCCGCACGGATTTCGAGCGCGACGATTTCGTCTCGCGCATCCAGGCGTGGAAAGACGAATACGAGGAGCGTATCACCGCGCAACTGGTTGCGATGGGTTGCTCCTGTGACTGGGAACGTCAGCGCTTCACGATGGACCCGGTCTGTGCCCGCGCCGTGCGTGAGGGTTTCTACCGGCTCTTCCGTGACAACCTCATCTATCGCGGCAAGCGCTTGGTGAACTGGGATCCTGTGACCCGCACCGCGCTCGCCGATGACGAAGTGGAGATGCAGGATATCGACGGGTTTTTCTGGTACATGCGCTATCCGTTGACAGAACCGGTGACGTACAACGGCGAAACGATCGAGCACGTGACCGTCGCCACGACGCGCCCCGAAACCATGCTCGGCGACACGGCTGTGGCTATGAACCCAGACGATCCGCTGGCTGGTGTGCTCGTGGGGAAGACCGTGCGACTCCCGATCGTCAACCGTGAGATGCCGATCATCCTCGACGATTACGTGGTGCTCCCTGATGCGGAGAGCAGCGATGAAAAAGCGAAATTCTCTTCGGGCTTCCTCAAGGTGACCCCGGCCCATGACCCGAACGACTATGAGGTCTGGCAACGGCACACCGATGAGATGACTCTGGGCGCTATCAATATCATGGCACCGGACGGCTCTATTTCTCGCGACGACGGCTGGCCGGCGGAGGAATTCGAATCGGGCCAGGCGGAGGCAGCGATAGCGTTTCTCGGGATGGACCGCTACGACGCGCGCCAGGCGATCATCGAGTGGTTCGAGCAGAACGGCCTGCTCGCTGAGGTGCGCGACTATCGGCACGCCGTTGGTCACAGCTACCGCAGCCATGTGCCGGTGGAGCCGTACCTGTCGGACCAGTGGTACGTGCGCGTCACCGACGAGCGCCTCGCCGGCAACGCCCTGCGGGCCATGACGAAGGGCCAGCGCAGTGACGGCAACGGCTGTGTGTGGAAGGACGGCGATGCTTTCAGCGGCGGCGATTGTGAGGAATGGCAGGGCAATCTGACGTTCTATCCGCCGCGCTATGCCCGGACCTTTCAATCCTGGCACGAGAACATTCGCGACTGGTGTATCAGCCGCCAGCTCTGGTGGGGCCATCGCATTCCGATCTGGAGCTGCAGCCGCACCGCGGTCGACAAGGCGATCAGCGAGAAGCTGCATGACTGGACAGAGGCCGGGCGCATGGCCTCGAAACTCGACATCGGCAGTGAGCAGTGGTACGTGTGCGTGCGCGAAGAGGGGGACAGCGAAGCGATCGAATGGCTTGCGCAGCAGGGATTCGTGCAGGACGAGGATGTGCTCGACACCTGGTTTTCTTCGGCCCTGTGGCCGATGTCGACGATGGGCTGGCCGTCCCCCGATGATTTCCCCGACGACATTCCGGAGGGCGCCGCCGTGTTGGATACCTGGAACCCGACCAACGTATTGTGTACGGCCCGTGAGATCATCACTCTGTGGGTGTCGCGCATGGTCATGTTCAATCTGTACTTTCTCGACCGGCTGCCGTTCTCCGATGTTTTTGTGCATGCCATGATTCAGGACGGCCATGGCCAGAAAATGTCAAAAAGCCTGGGCAACGGCGTCGATCCGTTCGACATCATTCATTCGCACGGCTCCGACGCCATGCGCTTTACGCTGGCTTCGATGACGACGCATACGCAGGACGTGCGCATGCCGGTGGTACTGATGTGCCCACACCACGACGGCGAGATGCTGGAGCCGCAGCAGGCCCATGACTCGACCGGCCACGTTGTGGCGGCGGCGGTGCAGACCTGTCCGTCCGATGCCTCGAAGAAAATGGTGTCGTCGTACGGCGTGGCGATGGGCACGCATGAACCGACAGACGAGATGCCGATAGCACGCAACACTTCGGAGAAATTCGATTACGGCCGCAACTTTGCCAACAAGCTATGGAACGCCGTGCGTTTCGCGCTCACCAATCTCGATAGTGACGACACCAGCGGCAG
This sequence comes from Lentisphaeria bacterium, assembly GCA_003545375.1. Taxonomy (GTDB): domain Bacteria; phylum Verrucomicrobiota; class Lentisphaeria; order JABSQK01; family CAJWLW01; genus CAJWLW01. The sequence continues at coordinate 9,294 of DPYP01000228.1, read as the reverse complement.
TGACGAACTGACGCTGGCGGATCGCTGGATTCTGTCGCGCCTGGCGGAGACCACGGCGTCGGTGAACAGTGCACTGCAGTCGTTTGAGTTTGCGCACTACGCACAAACGCTCTACGACTTTTTCTGGCGTGACCTCTGTGACTGGTACGTCGAAGCCGTGAAACCGACGATCCGCCATAGCGCCGCACAGCGGAACGTACTGGCGACATCTTTCGATGTGGTGTTGCGCCTGCTGCATCCGACGATGCCGTTCATTACCGAGAAGCTCTGGCGCCATCTCAACGAAGTGGCGCCTGAACGGGGTCTTGACACGGTTGACGTACCCACTGCTGATTTGTTGATCATAGCGCCCTGGCCGGTGATCGACGCCTCACTGCAGGACGCCGCGGTCGAGGTGCATTTCAAGGCACTGCAGGAAGTCATCACTGCGATGCGCCAGGTGCGGACACAGTACAAAGTGCCGCCGCGCCAGGAAGTGACGGTTTCTATCGTTGCTGCGGGCGCAGTTGCCGAACAGTTCGAAGCCGATCGCGGGCTGATCGAATCGTTGTCCCGTACGGTGATCAGTGGCATCGCTGAGGACACCGCACAACCGGCGAACGCTGCGACGACGCTGGTGGGTGACACGACGATCTACCTGCACGACCTGGTCGATGCCGACGAGGAACGCAAGCGTCTCGGCAAGGACCTGGAGACGGCCGCGAAGAACGTCGATTCGTGCCGCAAACGGCTGGGCAATCCCAAGTACGTCGAGAAAGCGCCGGAGCACCTGGTGCAGCAGACCCGCGAACAGCTCGCTGCGGCGGAGAAGGAAGTGGCGGCGCTGGAAGCGCAACTCGCGGCGCTGTAGGGCGAGCTGCGCCATCCGATTGCCGGCGCTCCGGAAATACATGCAGACGGGCTATCTCAAATCCTTGTTCGTTTCCATGTCGAAGAACATGGCGAACAGGAAAAACTGTACTGCGGAGATGAACAGAAAGCCGCAGGCTAGGGCGTTGATGTCGGGGATGTTGGCAGTGGCCGGATCAATCCGCAACTCCGTGCCGAAAACGATCAGCAGGCGTACGAAACAGACGAAGAAGGCGAGCAGCGTCGCCCCTCCGGCGGCGTAGAACAGTACCAGCGGGTGGAAATCGCGGATGATGTACTTGTGCACCAATCGCGTGAAAAACAGCTGCGTCAGGAGCACCAGCATACGCGGAATAACCTTGTGCAGGCGGATGCCGCTACGTTCACCAACGCCGTATACCGGGCTGACCGGCACATCGCGCACGCGGGCGCTGTAGATGTTCAAACGAACCAGGTAATCGTTCGGACAGCCGTAGCGCTTCCAGGTCCGATCCCAGTCGATCAACTGCAGCATCCTGAGGTTGATCGCTGTGTAGCCGGTCTGGGAATCGGCGACGTGCCAGTAGCCTGACGCGACCTTCGTCAGCAGCGACAGCGCGGCATTGCCGAAGTAGCGGATCTTCGGGATCTTGCCGAATGCTTCACCGGTGAACAGCCGATTGCCTTTACAATAATCGACTTCGTCACGGGCGACTGGGCCGATGATTGCCGGCAGATCATCCGGATCCATCTGTGCGTCGCCGGCCATCACGACAGTGACATCGATGCCTTCGTCACGGGCATGTTTGTAGCCGGTGACGATGGCGCCACCGACGCCTTCGTTGTACTCGTGCTCGATCAGATGCACCCGCGCATTCGTTGCCGCCAGAGCTTTGACGGTTGCAATCGTACCGTCACTGCTGCGGTCATCGACGACAATGAGGCTGTCGACGAAATCCGGCATGGTCTCGATCACCCGGGTGATCTGGGTTTCCTCGTTGTGGCAGGGGATAACGACGGCAACGGTCTTGTTCTCGTACATGTTTGCCTCAGGTATGGGCCCGCAGCATGAGGTAATCGATCTCGACGTCTTTGGTAAGCGGAATGATGTAGTCGCGATACATCGTCTGTATGGCTGTGGGATCGAGGTCGCCGCCGCCGGCCGATTCATCCGAAATGTCGCGCCCGTAGGCCGCTGCTTTGTGGCGGACGCGTTCGAGGACGGCGTCTTCGACCTCCGGCTTGGTCAGTCGATCCAGGATGCCCGCGCGGTCGTCGGCCACGACCAGCTCGGTGTACGGCCCGGTTTCCGCCTGGTACTTGCACTCGGCGACATACTTGCCGTAATGGATGCGCTTGGACAGCGCCTGCAGGCAGGCGACATCGCAGGTGGCGCTGGACCCGTAGTGTCCGTCGTCGCCGGGTGGGCAGATAGCCGGCAGGATGTTTGCCCGATAGATCTGGCGGATGCGGTCGTTGACGTTGATGTCGGTATCGAGGATGCGGGCCGGATACGCCAGCGACGGCAGTATGGGTTCCGGCAGGTCACCGAAGAACGCATGTTCGTCCGGGCTGGTGTAGCGTCGCACCCGCGCATGTATGTGCTCGGTCTGCTGCAGCAGGTAATCAGAGAAGCTGCCATCGAAATCGGGGATCGCGATGGCGCCCGGCTCATAGATCGGCGGGTTGTGACAGAACTGGGCGCGTTCGATCATGGAGAAAATGATCGTCTCCTCTTGTCGGATCAGAGCGCTTCGAAGGTCGGCGAGTTTTAGAGATTCCATAGTCGATCGGACGTGTGGTTATTCTCCAGGCTGCGGCTTACCAGGTACAGGCATGCTGATTGCACAACACAAAGGTGTCTTATTGTAGTGAGCCCCGTGCAATCGGCAAG
>DPYP01000228.1:4073-6183 GCA_003545375.1 Lentisphaeria bacterium | reverse complement strand
CGAATGTCTGCCAGTGACGCGAGTTGCGACATGATGACTGGGCAAGTGTCGAAAAATACGTATCGTCTCGCGGATTGCCACGGAAAGGTATCTTGCATTGTCTGCATAATCCTATTTCATTTGACAGGCTCAGGCGGCGGTGTCACTTGTCCAGCGCAGTGCCGATCGTTTCACCGACGTGTACCAGCGTTTCGAAACCGTTCGCACTGTGTTCGATCAGGTCTGGGTCGAGTCGCACCTGGCCGTGCTCCAGCAGCAGCACGATGGTCGAGCCGCCAAACTCGAAATAGCCGCGCTCCTGCATCTTCTTCACTGAAGTGTCTTCGAACGTCCACACGATACTGCCGACACCGAAAGCGCCGATTTCGATCATCGCGACACGGCCGAACTGTGGTGTGTCCAGCAGCGAATAGCAGCGCCTGTTCTCGCAGAAAATTTTGAGGCCAATTGCCAGGGCCACTGGATTGACGGAGTGATACACCCCGGGGATCTGCCGGTCATCGACGATACGGCCGTCGCATGGGAAATGGAAGCGGTGATAATCGGCCGGGCACAGCCGTATCACTATTGCTGCGCCGTCGTGAAAGGCGCCGGCGTCGTCCAACAGCAGTTCGTCGACAGTGTACGGGCGCCCCTTGGCGGGGATTATCGTGTTGCCTTCGAGACTGGGATAAACGAGGACGCGTCCATCTGCCGGCGATACCAGGGCGGTCGGAGCGGCGTCGAACGGGCGGTATTCAAGATTGAGATGGCGCGTGAAAAAATCGTTGAACGAGGCGAAAGTATCGACTGCGTCGCGAAACACCGACGGATCGATGTCGAGCTGGTCGATCGTGCGTTGGACACGGCCGCGCGAGAAGCGAGACTTGAAGTAAACGCTGAGCAGCCGGCTGGCCCATGAATGACGGAAGACCAGCGATGCCGGTCCACGGCCGCCAGCCTGCTGGTAGGCGAATTTGATCATACCTTCGCTGAGCACCGCCTCGCGGCACAGCTCACCGTTGTCACGGCGATAATAATAAATCTCACTCGACTCTGACATGATGCATCCGGACGACGGTATTATCTATCTTGCTGAGGTCGATTCGACCAACAGCTACTGCATGCGTGAGGCAGCTTCGCTGGCCAGTGGCACTTTCGTTGTGGCGGACAGCCAGGCAGCAGGCCGCGGCCGTTTGGGACGCACCTGGCATTCCCCGCCGGGCTGCAACCTGTATGTCTCGATCATCCTCAAACCACCTTTCCAGCGGCTCGATCCGGCCCTGTTGCCGCAGACCGCGTCGTTGGCCGCATACAATACGGTGCAGGACTACGGCATCCAAGACGTCTGGATCAAGTGGCCGAACGATGTTTATTCCGGTGACTGCAAGCTTGCCGGCGTGCTGACCGAGAGCCGCATTGTCGCCGGTGTCGTCGAGGCGGTTGTCACAGGTATCGGCATCAACCTGAATATGTCGGCGGCAGAACTCGCCGTGATCGACAAGCCGGCAACTGCCGTTGGCGCCCAGCTCGGTCGCGACATCGACCGCGACGACTGCCTGCAGCGGTTGGCGGGATATTTCAACGCTGCCTGTGCCACCTGTCAGAGTCACGGCTTCGAACAGATCTATGCCGAATGGCGCGATGCCAGCGGCTTGGTCGGTCGTCGCGTCAGCATTGCCGGCGCTATGTCGAGCGTTACCGGTATTGTCCGAGAGTTCGCGATCGACGGCAGCATCGTGATCGTCGATGAAACCGGCACGCCGCAGACAGTGCGCAGCGGTGATTTGACGTTGACACTGCTGTAGCCGAAGAACGTTTTGTTCGGAAAACTGCGCGCCACTGAGTGCACCGGGACCGGACTGCAGGAATCTTGACTCGCCGAGGTGCCGTCCGTCGAATCCGCAATCATTCAACGCGTGTGCTACCGAAGATTGCACTGCCTGAAAAAACCAAAAGGCCGGCAACCTGAGTTGCCGGCCTTTTGAGATGGACATACTGAAACGACTTAATTTCTTCCGTTTACAGCATCCTTGAGGCCTTTACCGGCGGTGAAGGCAGGGACTTTGGCGGCAGCGATCTTGATCGATTCACCAGTCCGGGGGTTACGACCCGTACGCGCCTTGCGTTT
>DPYP01000228.1:0-3648 GCA_003545375.1 Lentisphaeria bacterium | reverse complement strand
GCTTTCTTGGAGATTCCGGCGTCGCCTGAGATTTCGTTGACGAGATCGCCCTTGGTTAGATTTTTTGATGCCATGGTATAGTACCTTATGGATTGGGGTTGAAGATTGGTCCCAATAGCCGGGACCTGCGAATAAGAATTGATCATTCACTAAATCGCGGACCTATAGGCTGCCCTCCCTGAAGTATAAATTACAGTTCCAGTGATTGGTATGTCAGGCTTATACGTACTGTCCCGACACCTTAATTTGTCAAACTACCTGATAATGTCAATGAGACATCATACCTCTGTGGATGACTCTGGCGTATTTCAGCCTGCATCAGCAACCCTGAGTCTGGCGGGTATCGACGAAACAGTAAATATGTATTCATTGAATTTACAAATGGTTATGAAGCACGAATCGCGCAAACGTACGTGGCATAAGGCTTTCGTTGATTTCACGGATTTTTTTTCCAAAAATCTCAGAATTTGGTCGCGATAACCCTATGATACTGCCGGAATTCCACATTTTCAGTCTGATTCGACCGGCGAAAACCCGCGAAATTACAGTTTTTTTTCGCCGCTGAAATCGCCGACTCCCTTATCAGGCGGGCCTTTGCCGACGGTTGGATTGAGTCAGACTCACAAGAATATCAGCTGGCAACGATACCCCGATCTCTATCGCTGGAATTGGTTAGATATCTTACTACATGCGACCTTAAAAAGGGACAGAAAGGTGAACGCGAAGATCCCTATCTTGACTCTCGACAGGTGTTGGTTATCTTTGGCGCCTTGACTCACGCTTGGCAGGAGGAAAACCAATGGCAGGCATGCACCTGAAATCTGCATCCGAAACAAAGTATGACTGTATCTCGCTCGGCGAGGTCATGCTCCGTGTTGATCCGGGCAGTGTCCCAATGGCCCGCGCTCGTACCGGCGCGATCTGGCACGGCGGCGGCGAGACCAATGTTGCGGAGGGTCTGAGCTACTGTTTCGGTTTGCGTGCGGCGGTTATTACTGGCCTGGTAGACGACACTGTCGGCCGCAACATCGAGAATCAGTTGCGCGAGGCCGGTGTCGACACCACACACATCGTCTGGTTCAACACCAAAGGCGAAGGCAAGTTCAGCACCGATGCCAAAGGCTCGCTGCACAACGGCCTCAGTTTCACCTGGGCCGGCAAAGGCTTGCTGCCCTCGGTCACCGACTATTACCGGGCCCACACGGCTATCCGCGAACTCGGTCAGGGTGACATTGATTGGGAGCATATTTTCGGCGAGCTCGGCGCGCGCTGGTTTCATACCGGCGGCATCCTCACATTGCTGTCAGAGAAGACCGCAGCGATGGCGCTGGAGGCTATGGAGGCGGCCGGCAAGAACGGCACAGGCCGCTCGTTCGACCTGAACTACCGCTCGAAGGTCGAGCCGGACAAAGAACGAGCCCGGTCGATCAACCGCGAGATTGTGCCACACGTTGATTTTCTGGTCGGCAACCATGACGATTTCGCGGACGCTCTCGGTTACGATACGAGGGAACTGGCGAAGGACGCAAGCTTTGAAGAATGGCTGGACGCCTACACCGATACGCTGCGTACAGTTTCGCAGGCCTATCCGAATCTCATGTATATCGGTACGCAACTGCGTGGGGCACTTTCCGCTGACCGTATCAACTGGGGTGCCGTGCTGTATGACGTAGCCGACGATTCGATACACCGCGCAACCGTCCGTGAGAATGTTGAAATTGCTGATCGCACTGGTGGCGGCGATTCCTTCTGCTCCGCCGTGGTCGCGGCGCTGCTCGACGGCAGGTCGGCCGCGGACGCAGTCCAATGGGGTGCCGCGCACGGTATCCTGGTGCAGGAGACACCGGGCGACACGACCATGGTGACGCGCAGCCAGATCGAGGCGGAAATTGACCGTGCCGCCAAGGGCGGCGGTGTCAGCGCTCTGCGTTAGTGTCCTGTTGCCATCATTACGCTGACATGGCGCCAGGCCTGAATTTTCAGTCAATGCCAAATCCCGTGCGCTGACAATGGCGGTGCAAAGAATCTATGTTGTTGTCTCCGGCCGCGTGCAGGGTGTCGGCTACCGGTATTTCTGCCAAATTGCGGCGCAGGAGCTTGGCCTCATCGGCTGGGCCCGCAACCGCGCCGACGGCAGTGTCGAGCTCGAGGCACAGGGTGTCGCGGCGGCGCTCAACGTGCTGCAGCAGCAACTGTCGGACGGCCCGCCAATGGCCAGGGTCAACCGTGTTGATGTCGAGATAATTGAACCGCTACCCGACGAAACGCAGTTTCGCATCCGTTATTGATGGCTGACAAGACGCTGTCCATCGTCATCCCGCTGTACAATGAGGAAGCTACGATCACGGAGCTTCTCGACCGGGTGCTTGCCGTTGACCTGCCGATAGGCCGGGAAATCATCATCGTCAACGACGGTTCCACGGATGACAGCCGCGGTCGCGTCGAAGCGTGGCAGGCCCGACTGCCGGCAGACACTGGCGCGATGGTACGGGTCATCGACAAACCGAACGGCGGCAAAGGTTCAGCGGTCCGTGCCGGCATTGCGGTTTCGAGCGGCGACGTTGTCATCATCCAGGATGCCGACCTTGAGTACGATCCGCAGGACTACCACCAGTGTATCGAGCCGATTCTCGCCGGCCGTGCCAGTGTCGTTTACGGTTCGCGTGAGCGTCTGCCGGAGAACCGCATGCATTCGTCGCTGGCCTTCTACGCCGGCGGCCTGGCAGTCACCTGCTGGATGAACCTGTTGTATGGGGCCAGCATGACCGATGAGCCGACCTGCTACAAGACCTTCGATGGCCAGTTGATCCGCACGCTGCCGTTCACAGGCGATCATTTCGAATGGGAACCGGAGATTACTGCGAAACTGCTGCGCCTGGGGTATGACATTGCCGAGGTCCCGGTCAGCTACACGCCGCGCAAGATTGACGAAGGCAAGAAAATAGACTGGCGCGACGGGGTCATGGCGTTGTGGACGGCGCTTTCCTGGCGGCTGCGCCCGATGGGCACGGTTCGCCGGACGATAGCGACGCTGCCGGCTGCAGCGGCTCGGCTGAAGACCGGGTCCTGTGCCAATCGGCTGCTGCTGGCGGTGATGGCGGTCGCTTTGTTGCTGCGCTTGGCGCTGGCGTTGCCGGCCTTTGGCAGTACGCAGCGGTTCATGCGTCCGGACTCGAAGAGCTATCTCAATCCCGCCCAGGCGCTGTTGGCCGACAATGCACTTATGGAAGCGCCCGGATCGTCCGTACCGGCGACGCTGCGCACGCCTGGCTATTCGGTGTTCCTGGCGTTCGTCCTGGGGATCACCGGTAACGCCGGCACTGTCGCTGCCGATTACCGACTGCCTGTGCTGTTGTTCTGTGTACTCAGCGCCCTGGTCTGCGTGCCGATCTTCCGGGCCGGACAGATGTTTGGCGGTACCGGTGTCGGTACCTTTGCTGCAGCGTTGTACGCTGCCAATCTGACCAGCATCGCCCACGCCCCCATGTTTCTGTCGGACACGCTGTTTACCTTTGTAGCGGCGTGGATGTTCTATTGTTTCACGCGGTTTTATTTCAAGGAGCGACTGATCGATCTGTGGCTGGCGATCGGTCTCAACGGTATTGCCACGCTGATCAAGCCAATCGGGCTTATGTGGATCGTGCCGTG
>DPYP01000546.1:1568-2997 GCA_003545375.1 Lentisphaeria bacterium | reverse complement strand
CTGGGCAGCTTCATCAACGGCGTGGAGATCGTGATTGACGGCGGCCTGACGTCGATGCTGCATCACTGACGCCTTCAAAAGATTCCCGGGCTCACCTTTTCTCCTCGTGCCTGGCCTGCGTGAATGCAGCGTACAACTTCGTAATCGTCGGCGACAGTCATAGCGTCTCTCCTCCATTACCCCTGGGAGCAGCGGTGCGAGTCGATTCGTAAATCGGACACTTGATCTGGCCGAACATTCAAGTATCATTTATACAGCGTTTGACCTTCACGAACAACCAGTATTCACCCTGGAAAAAAGAATCCCATGAACGTCCCGGAGATGGATGCCTACCATTTCGATCTACTCGGATATGTGCGTATGGAAGGCGCCCTCAACGCAGATGAAGTTGCCGCTCTCAACGGCTGTATCGACGCCATTCCACCGCTCGAACCCGGCCAATGGTACGGCTACGTGCACGGGCACAAATTCGAACCAAAAGACGGCATCAACTACCAGCAGATCTACGAGGCCGGTGAACCGTTCGAAGCGCTGATCGATCACCCCGCTTGGATCGAACACGTCAAACTGTTCGTCGGTGGCGCCGGGACGTTCGACTACATGAAGGGCCCGTTGTTCATCGACGAAGTATTCGCCAATCTGCGCGGGCCCGGCCACGCGATCGGCATGCACTCCGGCGCCGACTGCCACATCAAGCGCAACCAGTACCGCTACAGGAACGGCAACTTCATGGTCTGCCAGGTAAACGTGCTGATCGCCCTCACGGATATCAAGCCGGGCGACGGCGGTACAGTGATCATCCCGGCCAGCCACAAGCAGAACTTGGCGCACCCGTTGATGGGCAAGCACATCATGGGCAGTGAATTCTGCAGCGGCGACGCAATGCCGCTCAGTGAGGAGATTTTCATGAAAGCCGGCGACGCGATTGTCTTCGCCGACACCATCTGTCACGGCTCGGCCAGACGGGTGAACGAGGGGCAGCGCCGCATTGTCGTCCAGCGCTACGGCCCGAGCTGGGGCTTCTTCCGGCACGGCTACCGACCGTCGAAGGAGCTGCTGGAACGCCTGACGCCGGAACGCCGGCAAATCGTCTGGCCGCACGACGTCCTGGCCCGCGAACCAAACCTCAAGGACGATATTCCACCGGCTGATGCCTGAGGAGCCTGCAAGACCATATGCCGATCCAAACTGCACTATTTGATCTGACCGGCAAGGGCGCGCTGGTCACCGGCGGCGCCACTGGGATCGGGCGGGCGCTCACTGCCGGCCTCGCCGCGCACGGCGCGCGCGTGCTCATCGGCTCGCGCCGGGCTGAGCTGGTCGAGCAGGCCGCCACCGAGCTCAACGCCGACTTCAACGAACCACGGGTCTTCGGCACTCGGCTGGACGTTACCGACAACGACAGTGTCGAAGCTGCCGTGCACACCGC
>DPYP01000546.1:0-1236 GCA_003545375.1 Lentisphaeria bacterium | reverse complement strand
ACCGAGCGCCTCGACAGCCTGGACATCCTGATCAACTGCGCCGGTATCCAGCTGCGCAAACCGGCAATCGATCTGACGCCGGAAGAGTTCAATCACATGTACGACGTTCACGCGACCGGTTCGCTGCGCTGTGCACAGGCCGCTGCGCGTATATTCATTCCGCAGGGCAGCGGCTGCATCATCAATGTCGCATCGGTCTGTTCGTTCGTGGATAATATCGAGGTGTCGGCGTACGCAGCAGCGAAAAGCGCCGTCCTCGGCCTGACCCGCAGCCTCGCCAATGAATGGGTGAAGCACGGCGTACGCACCAACGCCATAGCACCCGGCTTCGTGGTGACCGACCTGAACCGCCAGAACCTGGTGGGCACCGACCGCGGCCGCCGCATCCTCGAGCGGACGCCGGCCGCGCGCTTCGGCCAGGCGTCGGAGATGGCCGGCACCGCCGTCTACCTGGCGAGCCCGGCAGCGGCGTTCGTCAATGGCCAGACAATCGTCGTGGACGGCGGCTTCCTGGCCTGCGGTTTTACCGACAGCGTTGCGGGTGAACAGTAGAACGGATCTCCGTGTCCGTTCGTGACGATCCGTTCACCTCGCCCGCATTATCCTTTCGTCGCCTGCACGCTGGCGATGACACCCTCCTCCGCCTTGCTCATCGGGTGCGACAGCGCCGCTTCGGTCAATTCCGCCAGGCGCGCCGCCCCGCCCGCCTGCTCATCGCTCCATTCCTTGACGAAGGCACCCTCGCGAATGTCCCGCATGAAAAGCTCCTTGCCCTTGGCCCGCATCTCATCGGAGATCAGTTCCGGCCCGCGCGACAACGTGCCGTACTGGCTGGTCGTGGAGTGATGCGTCATCTGCTTGAAGAAGCCGTTGCGCGTCATCGCCGTGACAATTTCTGCCATCTCACCGGAGGCGTACAGTTCCATGACCATCAGCTCCGGACTGAACCCGACTTCGACACCGAGCTCGAAGCAGGTAAGGATCCAGCGTGTGAAGCCCGACCAGATTACCTGCTCGGCAAAGAGGTCCAGTTCGGCCTCTTCACGCAAGCTCGATTCGAAAACGCCGCCGCGTGTCAAGCCGATACCTTTGCAAAGTGCCAGGGTCAGGTCGCGGGCATTGCCCGTGGCATCCTGGTGCACGGCGAACTGGGCCAGCGCGCCGCTGCCCGCTTCGAACAGATTGCGCACCATGTGGCCGGTCATGCGCGGCGCCACCATCAGCACGTCGACGTCG
>DPYP01000552.1:0-2878 GCA_003545375.1 Lentisphaeria bacterium | reverse complement strand
CTCACCGGACTTGACGGAAAGGTTCAGTCCTTTGAGAATGGGTGTGCACTCGACTTCGGCACGAAGATCTTTGATTTCAAGCATATTTTCAGGTATCAGGTTTCGGGTTTCAGTGTCAAGAGGGTGTCGGGTGTCAGTAAGTTTCGTCTCACTCGTTTCTCTCCGGCTGTTGACGCTCGAGTGAGATTACAAGTTTGCTTCAGCCGACGCTGCCTTCGAGGCTGATGCCGAGGAGCTTGCGGGCTTCGACGGCGAACTCCATTGGCAGCTCGCGGAAAACTTCCTTGCAGAACCCGTTGATGATCATCGAGACGGCGTCCTCCTCGGAGATGCCGCGCTGGCGCAGATAGAACAGCTGGTCCTCGCCGATCTTGGAGGTCGTCGCTTCGTGCTCGACCTGGCCGGTGGGGCCGGTAACCTCAATGTAAGGATATGTGTGGGCGCCGCATTGGTCACCGATCAGCATGGAATCGCACTGCGAATAATTGCGCGCATTGGTTGCACCGGGCGCCATTCGGACAAGGCCACGGTAAGAGTTCTGGCCCTTGCCTGCAGAGATCCCCTTCGAAATGATCGTGCTGCGGGTGTTTTTGCCGAGGTGCACCATCTTCGTACCGGTGTCCGCCTGCTGATAGTTGTTGGTCAGCGCGACAGAATAGAATTCACCGATGGCGTTGTCGCCGCGCAGGATGACGCTCGGATACTTCCAGGTGATCGCCGAGCCGGTTTCGACCTGGGTCCACGAGATCTTTGCGGATTCATCGGCACGGCCGCGCTTGGTGACGAAATTGTAGATGCCGCCCTTGCCTTCCTTGTTGCCCGGATACCAGTTCTGCACAGTGGAGTACTTGATCTGCGAGTCTTTGTGGGCGACCAGCTCGACGACGGCGGCGTGTAGCTGGTTTTCGTCGCGCATCGGTGCGGTGCAGCCTTCGAGGTAACTGACAGAGGCGCCTTCGTCGGCGACGATCAGGGTGCGCTCGAACTGCCCGGTCTCGGCCGCGTTGATTCGGAAGTAGGTAGACAGCTCCATCGGACAGCGCACGCCTTTCGGGATATAGCAGAAGGACCCGTCGCTGAACACGGCCGAGTTGAGCGATGCATAAAAATTGTCACGATATGGCACTATCGAGCCGAGGTACTTTTCGATCAGTTCCGGATATTCGTGGACGGCATCCGAGAACGAACCGAAGATCACACCGGCGTCCTTCAGGGTTTCCTTGAAGGTCGTGGCGACAGATACACTGTCGAAGACCGCATCGACCGCGACCCCGGCCAGCAGCTTCTGCTCCTGCAGCGGGATGCCGAGTTTCTCATACGTATCGAGCAGTTCGGGGTCGACTTCGTCGAGGCTGGCGAGCTCTTTCTTCTGCTTCGGCGCCGAGTAGTAGATCATGTCCTGGAAATCGATCGGCGGATAGTGGACGTGCGGCCACTGCGGTTCTTCCATAGTCTGCCAGTGTGCAAAGGACTTGAGCCGGAAGTTCAGGAGAAATTCCGGCTCGTTCTTCTTTGCCGAGATGAAACGAATGATCTCTTCGTTCAAGCCTTTCGGCGCACTGTCCGCCTCGATATCGGTGACGAACCCCCACTTGTACTCCTGCTCGATCGACTTGGCGATGATCTCATCCGACTCACTGACTGTTTCGGGTACCTGAATTGCGTCATTCTGTGCCATATTAAAATGCGACCTTGTTAGTCCGGTTTTATCGCAAAAAAAGACGCCGCCTAAAGCGGCATTAGATTGATATAAGCAAAATAGGACTAAATTGATCCTATTTCAAGCAGGGATCGAGATACAATCCACATAAGCCGGGCGAACCAGACGCTCGATGGCGCTGGCTGGGACTCCGGGAAGGCACCACACGGGATTGGCACATATTCTTTTAACTCCTTGCAGAACAAAGGGTAATGGTGCCCAGATCGACTCAGCCATGCGCCGGTTCTGCCGCAGTAGCGTGGTCTGCAACAGGCTGTCGCGCGGATTACTCAGGATCAGCCCATTTCCGCGACTTTCTCCTGCAAAGAGGGATAACGCTCGACCGACATGATGTAGAGAATGTTGGGACGTGTTTGACTCATATCACGACTGGCGCTTTAGAATTCTTCGTCACTTCGACCGGTAAAAAGCCTTGTAGCCCTTGTATGCCATGTACGTGTCGAGCTTGCTGGCCACCTCCCACGGGGCGTGCATGCTCAACAGGCCGACACCGCAGTCGACCACTTCCATCTCGTAGCGCGCCAACATGTAGGAAATCGTGCCGCCGCCGCCCTGGTCGACTTTGCCGATCTCGCCGGTCTGCCAGAGCACCCCGGCATTGTCGAAGATCTGCCGGCACTCGGCCATGAACTCGGCCGACGCGTCGTTGCTGCCGCTTTTGCCGCGGGAGCCAACGTATTTTGTCAGTACCAGGCCGCGGTTCAGCCGCGCCATGTTCTTGTTCGGCGAACTTACTTCCGGATAATTCGGGTCGTGCAGTGCGTTGACGTCGGCCGACAGCATTTTGGATTTCTTCAGGCAACGGCGCAACTCGAGATCGCTGTAGTTGTCGACCGCCAGATTACAGACCTCGGCCATGACATTTTCGAATAGAAAACTGTTCATACCGGTGGCGCCAACCGAACCGATCTCCTCCTTGTCACAAAGGATGCACAGCGCGGTGTATTCCGGGACCTGCTTGAGATCGAGCAGGCCGCGGATCGCGGTATAGGCCGATATCCTGTCGTCGTGGCCATACGCCAGAATCATCGAACGGTCAATGCCGAGGTCTCTCGCCGGTCCTGCCGGTACGATCTCGAGCTCGGCACTCGCCAGGTCCGCTTCGTCGAAGCCGTATTTCTTGTGCAGAATGTCGAGCACATTGAGCTTGATCGCATC
>DPYP01000098.1:0-6312 GCA_003545375.1 Lentisphaeria bacterium | reverse complement strand
TATTTCATGGGCTCGGACGAGGCGACCGGTGAGAAGCTCACCGCGCAGCGGCCGACGTGGGCGGCTATACACAAGGGCGGCGGCAAGGTCTTCATCTCGAACTACGGCGGTTTCATGCCGCATGTCGGAGACGTTGTCGACCTCGCAATCATCACGCATCCGTCGGGCAACCCGATCGACACGGCAAACACCAAGTCGACGTCGCCGGACGCTTTTCTGGCCGAAGTCGCGACGCTGTCCGGCGTGACCGACTGCGTCGACTGGATCCTCGAGCCGGCGACACACAACACGTTCAACCCTCCGGATTACCCGACCGTGATCGGCAAGATGCACGAACGCGGCGCCAAGGTCTTCACCTATATGGATTCGCTTGCCGGCGGTTACGGCATCCCGGAGGTCCAGCGGCGGCTGCGTGGGCTCGGGCTGTGGAAGGCAAAACTCGACGGGACCATGACCTGGTCGTATCATCATTTCATGGTGCCCCCGCACCTGGAAGCCGGTCCGTTGCATTGGTCGAACTTCCACAGTTTCGTCCTGCGCGGCGCCGAGGCGCCGTTCGACACCCTCAGCTGGGAAGCCTATCGCGAAGGCTATGACGATGCCAGGTACCTGGCGACCCTGCAGCACGCGATTGCGGCGTGCCGCGCGGCAGGAGAGCACCCGGAACTGGCAGCCGAAACGGAAAAGTGGCTTGAGACGGTCCCGACGGATGTCGACCTCGACACCTGGCGCCGGCAGATGATCGCGCGCACGGAGAAATTGCTGGGGCTGAAACCTCAATGACTTCAATAAACGACCGTCTCTGGATCTGGGGGCACCCGGTCAATTCGCATCATGGTTACAGCAACTTCTGCCCCGCGATAAAGGAATCCCATATCACACCTGCGGCCGCGGCCGAGTATCTCGGCGTGCCGAATCTGCTGATGGTGCATTACGGTGATCAGCCGCAGCCGCCGTTCGACGACGAGGCGGCGGCGTTCCAGCCGCTGATCCGCGTCGTCTGGTCGCTGCTACCCGCTATACATGTCCCCTGGGCCAATCTGCCGAAGCCCGACCCGGAAGCGGATTGCCTGGATGCGGTGCTGGATATGGCGCACGCCAACGAGAACGTGTCCGGCGTGGTGCTCGACGATTTCTTCGGACGCGACGGGCAAGTGGCGGCGCTGAGCGTGGCAGAGCTCGAGGCGATGCAGACGAAGTTGCAGCTGCCCGACCGTAAGCTCGATCTCTGGGTGGTCTATTACGACCGGCCCAGCGGTAAGACGCCGCCGGAAGCCGAGTTGCTGCCGTACCTGAAACACTGCGATGTCATCAGCTACTGGACATGGAACGCCGCGGATCTCGAGTATCTCGAAGAAAATTTCGAAGAAGTCCGGCGAGTGGCCGATGCCTGCAACTGCTCGGTCGTGCTCGGATGCTATATGTTTGACTATGGCGAGAAACGGCCCATGCCGCTGCACCTGATGGAGAAGCAGTGCCGCCTTGGCCGTGAATGGCTTGAGCAGGGCCGGATCGACGGCATGGTGTTTCTGGCAAGCTGCATTTGCGACATCGGACTGGATGCTGTTGAATGGACAAAGGATTGGATCGTTGCAAATGCATGACCCACTGGCAGCGCGGCGTCGGGCTGCCGGGCTTGACTGAGTTGCGGAGAGAACACATGTTTTCATATCGCAAAAGCCGTCAAATGGAGGCTCACATGCCGGACCACCGGCAGACATCTGAATTACGACGCAGGCCAGGGAGAGCAATTCTCCAGCGTTTTACACTGATCGAATTGCTGGTGGTTATTGCCATCATCGCGATCCTCGCCAGCATGCTGTTGCCGGCCCTGAACAAGGCAAAGACCAAGGCGCACGACATAATGTGCGTCAATAACCTGCACCAGATCGGTGTGGGAATAATCGCCTATGCCATGGATTCCGAGAACAAGACGCCGTTCTTTCTGTTAGGTGACGACCCGACGGTGGGCTATTCAGGCAATCATTTGAGTGACCCGATTCCCTATCCACTCGGCCTGGACACGGGCCACTGGCTGATGTGGAAAGAGAAGTACATTTCGGATGAGCAGAGCTTCAATTGTCCCAGGCATCCGCGTGACTGGGATTGGGGCACCTCCCAGCGCAGCGACTATTGCTTTCCCGGCCGGATTGAATACTTAGTGGATGGTACCGGTGCCGATCCGGGCTGGGATTGGCTGGGTGTGGCCCTGACAACCGATGACTGGTATTCAATCGGCAATCCGCCGGAACGCTACCACGGCAACTACTACAACGTCGTCTATTGTGATGGTTCTGTGCGACAGTACCCCGACGCCAATGCGAACAGCCAGGTGATGACATTTGGCAACGTCGCAGCGATCACGTCCGCTTGGGCACGGCTGGAAAGCTGGTACACCGACGTCATCACTTACTGACAACGGAGTGTCCTTGTTCATCCCAATAGCGTACTCCTTAAACAACCATCGCCCAGGCCCGCGCTGTGGCAAAGCAGCAGGAACAGCTCGCACGAACGGACCCCCAGCCGGCGCGGACAGATGGGTGATCACATCGAGACACTGCTTTCGTTAGCCGGAGAATAGCTTTGCCAGTTCCGTGGATCGAGATTCAGCAGCTTAAACAGATTGTTACCGGCACCCGGCCACACCGCCTGGTCCGCGTGGCGGCTGAAGAGCTGTCTGCCTATGCCAAGGCGCTGTTTGGCCGGCGCCCGCCGATCCGGCCTGCCGGGGCAACTCGGGGGCAGCAGAGCATGACCGTGAAACTGTCGGTCAACCGGCGTGAGTTGTCGGACCAGGGGTACGCGTTGCGCCCGCTCGACAGCGACTGTTTTCTGATCGAGGGTGGATCCCCCATCGCGGTGCTGTGGGCCGTTTACGATCTGGCCGAACGGTGGGGCGTCCGCTACGAACTGCACGGCGACATCATGCCCGAGGTCCCGGGATCGCTGCGCCTGCCGGCGGCGGATATCGTCTGCGAACCGGATCTGCCGTTGCGCTCCTTTCGCACCTATAACGCCTTCAGCAACAATGAGTGCTGCTGGGCTGCGGCGGATTACGAGCTGCTGATCAATCAGCTGAGCAAGATGCGCTTCAACGGGATCTCGTTCTACCAGCGTCCATACGATCCGATCGCAGATCTCCATTTCCGCGGCGTTCGGAAATCGTTGGCTGCCCCGAACTTTGGCTGGGAACCGAAAATCCGTTCCGACCACCCAGGCTACGAGCTGTTTGTCGCCAGCGGCGATGCGGCACGGGGGGTGTTCGTCAATCCGGAGTTGTACGGAAAGGCCAATTACGAGGCGACCATCAAGGCTGGTCAGGCGTACGCCCGAAAGGTATTCCGCATGGCGCATCGTCGGGACATGCAGTGTACGCTGACAGTCATGGTGGCGGAGTTTGACCCGGCGGTTCGCAAGCGGCTGCTGGAGTTGACCGCGGCCCGGCACAAGGCGAAGCCCGCACCTGTGCATCGTATCCGCTACGGGATTTGGCGGGAGGGCGGGGACGTTGAAACGGGGCGTTGCATGAGTGTGCGCAATCCCGTTTTCATGGAACTGCTCGCAGCCAACATCCAGGCCCACATTGATGCGTTTCCGGATGCTGATGTGATCTACCTTGCGTCGGCGGAGTTTGGCAGCAACGATGCGGATGCTGAGCGGGCATGGAAGGCACTCGACAAGAAGTACGATCTATCGTCGGTGGCATCGCTCGCGGCGGTTTGCCAGGAAGCGCGGGAAAAGGCTGAGTCAGATCCCGACCGCGCAGAAATGGCGATGCGCAGCGACCTGGTGTTGTTGTTTGCGCTCGATAAATTGCTGGATGAACATGGCTTTGACCTGAGCCGCTCGCGCCGGAACGTGGCGCTGATCCCCGGCGCGCTGGCACCAGAGTTGCACCGGTTTCTGCCGGCAATCTTCCCGCGCGGATCACAATTCTGGGCCGCTTTCGGCTACATGCCGTCCTATGTCGCCACGCGAACAGATTGCCTGGTCCATGATGATCCTGGCGCCATCCGCTACAACCTCACCATCAGTGCGGAGGACGACAACATCGGGCTGCTGCCGCAGTTGCCCGGACCGTCGGTGCACAAGATCGTCAACGTGTTGCGCCAGGTCGGTGCGGGCTTCCAGACACGGCAGTGGCAGCACTCAAATCTGTTGCCGACCTTTCATTACCTGAGTCATGCGGCCTGGGAAAAAGGGTGGACGCCGGAGAAGGCCTACAGTCACCTCTATACGCCGATCTGCGGTAGCCAGGCCGTGTCGCATGTGCTGCGCGCATTCAAGCAGCTCGAGCGAATCACCAAACAGCTGCACCAGGCGTGCTTTTGCGTCTCTTTCCCGATCCCCAGTTGGATCACCAACCTGTGGCATTATGGGGCGGACACGCACACGCCGAAACGGCTGACGCAGCTTGGCGGCAGCTTCGCCGGCGTCGCTGATGAGCTTGCCAAGGCGATTGCGGTCAGCGATGTGGCCGGTCGCGATATGCTGCTTGCCTTTGAGCGGCACGTGCGGCACGGCGCATACTACCTGCGATCGCTGGCATCGCTGATCGCAGCGAAGGACGCGGATCAGGCGATCCAGGCGTTGCAGGAGCGTCAGCGCACCGATATCGAGGGGTTGTATCGCTCGTCCTACTTTGACGAGTACGACAAATTGAGCACGACCCGCGCAGCAATGTTGGCCGACGCAGAAGCGTTGATGCGGCGGGCTTGTGAAGTGTTCGCTCAGGGCGTACGTGACCGTTGTGATCTGGGCGCTCTGGCGGTACTGAACGACTACAACCTGGACGTGGTCGTTGCTCTTGCCCGCAAAGCGCGTGCTGAGGATGAACAGTTTGGCTGCCGCGAACTGTAAGACAAGGTCGATCTTCTACTTTTTTGCCGGCCGGAGATGTGGTAAATTCCGCACTGCTTGTGAACGCCATTTCAGTACTCCATCGCTCCGCCATCTTATGGGGTGACACTGGAATTATTCTTGCAATTGGGATCAATATTTCCTACATGACCATGGCAGTCGGTCTGACGCCAGCGTCTATAACGATAAATCAGCAATCAACCTGGAGAAGATGAACAATGAAGTACTTGAACTTCAATATGATAGCAATTCTCGGACTGTTCGTGGCGAGCGTCGCCTCGGCACAAGTTACGATCGACGCCAGTGTTGCCACACCAGGAGCCGGTGCGGTACTGACGGATGCACTCGGTAACGGCATCGGGAGCTGGCAACTCCCGGGCGCCGGCGCGCAGGGGCCGGCTGGTGCAGGCGGAGCGGCTGGTGCAGACGGAGCAGCTGGTGCTGACGGTGCGACTGGGCCGCAGGGCGACAGCTTCTGGGTTGCGGACGCCACGGGCATCTCCAACACCAGCCCCGGCAATGTCACCATTGGGTCAACGTATACAGCATATACCACGTTGTATGTGAGGGGGTCGTTCGCCTTGCAGGACGACGAAGCACCATTTGCCGAGGCTATGCGTTCCATCAGCCCCTACAGCGAACTCTCTATCAATCCGGATCTGGCTGACAAGAATTTCCGCGTCGGCGCCCATAACGGTGCACCGGGCCGCTCCACCCACGCGCTCTTTGTTCACGGAACCACAGGCCGCGTCGGCATCGGGACAGAGACTCCGGCGGCGAAACTCCACGTCGTCGGCGACACCATCACCGAAGGCAGCCTCCTCGCCGAAGGCGACATCATCACCGAAGGCGCCTTCCTCGAACTCAGCGACGTACGGTTCAAGGACAACATCGAGACGTTGTCGTCGGCACTTGATAAGGTCACCCGCCTCCGGGGTGTGAACTTTGAGTGGCGCATGGACACTGACAAAGACTTCAATGAAGGCCTTCAGCTGGGCTGATTGCTCAGGAAGTTGAAGCGGTCGTTCCCGAGCTCGTGCATACAGGCAGCGATGGTTACAAGGCTGTTGCCTATAGCAACATGTCCGCGCTGTTGGTCGAAGCCATCAAGGAGCAGCAGGCTTTGATTGAAGCGCAGCAAGCGTAGCAAGCGCAGCATGAAGCGGAGCTAGAAGCGCTGAAAGCGGAGCTCCAGCAACTGCGGAATTCGTTGAACTAAAGATGTGCGGACAGATTGACTGACCGCTCGGTCGCCTGAGATTTCCGGCGGAAATTCCACAGGAATATTAAGGTCCGTAATATCACTCTTCCCTTTTGAATCTGCCGGGCAAACCCGAACTTTCATAACTTTCCTTCGTAGACGATAAGTTAAAGGAAAAGGCCCAGCAGCAATCGACATCATCGACGACCATCCACCTTCCGCATGTCGTTTCACGCGTTTCGGATTATACT
>DPYP01000537.1:12926-26717 GCA_003545375.1 Lentisphaeria bacterium | reverse complement strand
CTGAAGGGCATCGACTATATGATCCGCGCCATGCCGGCGATCCTCGCTCAGGTACCGCACGCCCGGCTGCTGATCGTCGGTGACGGCGAATTCCGGCCGCAGCTCGAATCACTTGCCAGGGAACTGGGAGTCGACGAACAAACCTGCTTCGCAGGGGCCAGGGCGGACGTGCCCGATATGCTGGCAGTCATGGATGTCGCCGTGCTGCCGACTATCTGCGCCGAGGCCATGGGACGCGTCCTGGTCGAAGCAGCAGCGGCCGGTAAACCGGTTGTTGCAACCCGCCTCGGCGGTGTCGAGGACGTTGTCCGGCACAACGAAACAGGACTGATCGTGGCACCGGAAGATGCCGACGCGCTGGCCGACTCAACGATTAGAATCCTCACCGATGCCGAGCTGGCCAGCCGTCTTGGCGAAACCGCCAGGAAACAGGCCGACAACTTCAGCCTCGACGAGATGATGCGACAGCTCAACCGTCTGTATGCATCATTCCTGCGTCCACCCGCCGGGCGCTGACGCGTTCAGTTCACCACCGCCACGACCATGCCGTCGCCGCCGGGGTAGATCGTCGCGGTGACCCGCGCATCCGCCGCGACACGCACCGTAAAGTCGCGCATCGCATCCGTCCCCTGGTCCGCACCGGACGGACAGACCACGCCGCCGCCGCGAAAAGCGTTGTGCGCCACGATCACCGACCCCGGATGGGCATTGCTCACCGCCCATTCGTAGTAACGCTGGTAACCGGTCTTTTCGGCATCGATGAAGACGAAGTCGTACGGTCCATGAGGTGCCAGGGTCAACAGCATGTCGTGCGCATCACAGACATGGATTGTCACGCGGTCGCTGACGCCGGCGAGCTCGAAATTCCGCTGCGCCACATCGGCATGTTTCGGCTCGAGCTCGAGCGTTGTCAGGCTACCTTCCGGCGGTAGTGCCCGCGCAATCCACACGCCGCTGTACCCCCCCAATGTCCCGATCTCGAGGGCTTTGCGGGCCCCGCAGGCGCGCACCAGGAGATGCAGAAACTGTCCCTCCTCCGGTCGAATACTGATCGCCGGCAATCCGTGGGTTGGCGTTTCCTCATAGATACGGCGTAGGGCATCGTCCTGCGTTGCGAACAGCGACGTGATGTACTCGCTGTGTTGATCGTCGTATATGGCCATCGCTTGGAAATTCTCGACTGAGGTGTTGTGGTTTCAGGCGCTGCTGAGAGCCAGTGCCATATCGGCAACCTGGCGCATAGCTGCCACGTCGTGTACACGGATGATGCGGGCGCCCGCACCAACGCCCAGAGCAACCGCGGCGGCTGTGCCCCAGATCCGGGCGCCCGGATCGTCGATGCCCAGTGTTTTTCCAATGAACGATTTGCGCGACGGCCCGAGCAGGACCGGACGACCGTAGCCGCCGAACTCGGCCAGGCGCCGCAGCAGCAGCAGGTTCTGCTCCGCGGTTTTACTGAAACCGACACCGGGGTCGAGACAGATATTGTCTGGAGCTACGCCTGCCGCCTTGAGATCTTTCAGAGCCCGGACGAAGTACGCCTTTATCTCGCCGATCAGATCGTCATAATCGGTCTGCGACTGCATGGTCTGCGGCGTGCCGCGCATGTGCATGACGACACAACCGGCACCTGTATCCGCGGCCACACATTTCATCACCGGATCACGATTGAAGCCGCTGATATCATTAATGATTACGGCGCCCGCAGCGATGCTGTCGCGAGCGACCTGCGATTTCCAGGTATCGATACTGACCGGTACGTCCGTCTCTTTGCGAAGCCCGTAAATGACCGGGTGCACGCGGGCAAGTTCGTCTGCGGCGTTGACCGGTTCAGCACCGGGCCGAGTGGATTCTCCACCGATATCGATGATGTCGGCGCCGGCGTCGATCATCGCCAGGGCATTGGCGATGGCCAGGTCCGGCACGACGTTGTCGCCGCCGTCTGAGAATGAATCCGGCGTCACATTGAGAACTCCCATGATCAACACACGGCGGTCCAAATCGAATGAGTTGCTGCAACAGGTGAATTTCATAGGCCGGCAAACCGTAGAATAACAGTGATTCAGATCAGGAATAACTTGCCATTTGGATCATGAAAAGATATACCATAAGATATGAACCTGCACAATTTTGAATCAAAGGAGATCACCAGTCCAGCCTATGCGAAAAAATTTCATTCTCGACACCAACGTCCTGCTGTACGATCCCAACGCGATCAACATCTTTGCCAATAGCACAGTTATCATTCCGCTCGAGGTGATCGAGCAGCTGGACACTTTCAAGCGAGAGACATCACAGAGCTCGGCAACAATGCCCGGGCGGTCATCCAGCAACTCGATCTGCACCGGCAGAATGCCAAGCTCGGCGAGGGCGTCCGCCTCGACAACGGCAGCCTGCTGCGCGTCTTTGCCGGCGAATGCGAGAACATGCTGGCCAATACCGGGCTGAAGCTCGACACCAGCGTTGACAACCGGATCCTCAACCTGGCCGTTTACCTCAACGAACATGACGCCGACACGCCGACGATCATCGTCACCAAGAGCATCAACCTGCGGCTCAAGGCCGATGCCCTCGGCATCTACGCCGAAGATTACGCCGAGCCAGACAAACATCGCCGGGAAATGGGTGTCGGATATCACGAATTCGAGCGGGACCCCAACGAGATCGACCAGTTTCTACGCACCGGACACTGCATTCTCGAGCAGGAGAACGGCAAGTTCGCTCCCAACGAGTACGTCCTGTTCAAGGCCCCGAACGACGGCAAGGAACAAGCTTTGGGGCGAATTACGCAGGTATCTCCAACAAAAGTTTCCAGGCTGTCTGCAGCCAGTGCTGGGATTCTCGGCATCAAACCGCTCAATCTCGGGCAGTGTTTCGCACTTGACGCACTGCTGGACGAAAACATCAACCTGGTCACGCTGCTCGGCAAGGCCGGCACCGGCAAAACACTGCTTGCCGTCGCTGCCGGGCTTTTTCAGGTGGTGCAGGAAGACGTTTACCACCGCGTGATCGTCTCACGACCGACCATGCCCATGGGCCGCGATATCGGCTATATCCCGGGTGACGTTCACGAGAAGATGCGGCCGTGGATGCAGCCGATCTTCGACGCCATCGAACTGATCCGTGAAATCGACCGGCGCAGCCGGCGGCGGTCGCTGCCACCGGACATCCTCGACTCAGACGAAATCGGTGTGGAACCTTTGACGTATATCCGCGGCCGCAGCATTCCGCATCAGTTCATGATCATCGACGAAGCACAGAACCTGACGCCGCACGAGGTGAAGACCATCATCACCCGCGTCGGACGCGGCACCAAGGTGGTGCTCACCGGGGACCTGCACCAGATCGACAACCCGTATGTCGACGCATACTCCAACGGTTTTTCCTGTCTCATCGATCGGTTCGGCGACGAAAAGATCTCAGCGCACATCACGCTGACCAAAGGCGAACGCAGCGAGCTGGCGGAGATCGCCGCCAACCTGCTCTGACCGTTCTATTGGCCACCAGCGCGGAAGGTCAGCATACGCCAGGCGGTGGTCGCGGCAATGCGCAGGTCCAGCCAAAGCGACCAGTTGCGGATGTACCAGACATCCAGATCGACCCGGCAACGCATGTGCGCCATGTCGGAGCCGCCGCGAAAACCGTTGATCGCAGCCCACCCCGTAATACCGGGTATAACGAGCAGACGCTGGCGATAGTACGGGATATGCTCCGGCAGCAGTTCGTCCTCACCCAGCATGTGCGGACGCGGGCCGACGACGGACATATCGCCTTTCAGCACGTTGATGAATTGCGGCAGCTCATCGAGGTTACTGGTGCGCAGAAAACGCCCGATCCAGGTCACTCGATGGGCGCTGTCCTCCATGATCCGCGGTTTCTCCAGCTCATCCGCCGCGTACACCATCGTCCGGTATTTGTAACAGATGAACGGGCAGCCGTCCCTGCCGATGCGGATCTGCCGGAACACCGCGCGCCCCGGCGAGGTGGCACGGATCAGAATAACGAAAACCAGGTGCAGCCACCACAGGATAGTCACCAGTGCAAAGATAGAGAAACAGATATCGGCGACGCGTTTCAGCAGCCGATTGGCGGGACACTGCAATGGGTGTTCAAAAGGTTCGACCATGAAACGCAATCAATCCCGGCGCACCGCCGCAAGTACGTCGCGGGCCAGCAGCGGCGCAAACCGCCCGGCACCATCGCGGTTGAGATGTGAGGTGTTATAGAAATTCAGGCGGTCCCGGCAGAGCGGATCGTCGTCGTACGACAGAAACGTCTGGCCGGCCGCCGTCACAGTCTCCCGGTAATAGCTGACGACCTGGTGGCGCCAGGGGCTGTACTCGAGCACTTCGTGATACTCAGGCGTCAAATAGACAATTACCGGAATACCTTTCTTCCGTGCCAGCTCCAGCATGCGTTCGAAATATTCCGCGCGCATTGTACTCCAGGCGTAAGAGTGATGATCATCGGCAGCGGCAAGGGCCTCGAGCTCCGCCTGGTTAAATGCCTGATTGCGCAGACTCGAACCGTAGACATCGAATTCCGGCTGGCGACCGCCAATCACATGCACGACGTTCGGGACCCCGATCTGGGTGTTGAATTCGGCGTACTTGAGAAACGGCACATACTTCCAGGCAGCCAGGCGGCCACCCCGTCGCTCGGCGACTACCTCAGCCACCACCGGCTTGTCCAGGTAAGGCAGGTGAAGATATTCATGAAACGGATAACCATAGGCGTTCTCGTCGAGGCCCCAGGCATCGACCTGGAGAATGATCGTACCAACATCGTTGGATTCAAGAAATGCCGCCAACACCATGTATTGCTCGGGGTGAGCAGTACCGTCGAGTCCCAGGTTGATGACCGATCCGCCAAGTGTGTCGGAAAGTGCTTTGCCGTCGATGCCAGCATAGGCCGCCGACGAACCGACGAATGCATAATCGAATGTCCCTGCATGGCTGTAGATCCAATTGACCTTCACCGACTGGTCCAGTGGCACCAGCCGATCGAGCACGACGCTCTCGAACTGGAAAATTCCCAGCACGATAACGACAAACACAAGACTGCAAACAAGCGGATTTTCGAGTCGGTTCATGAGCGTCAGAACTGGAAGTAGATGAATTGTCTGGGATTCTGGAAGATACCGAAATTCGCAATCACCAGGATCAGAATAATGTACGCCAACCAGCGCAAGCAGGTCGGGGCGGCCAGTGCACGCAACTGCAGACGATCGCACATCTGCAGGAGATGGCCCAGTTCAAGAATGGCCAGTCCTGCTGCAACCGCGACGAGGTGGGTGCGCGACAGCCCGAAAACTTCGTTCAGCCGGCCCGGCTGGGTCAGGCATTCCGCGACCGTACCGAGTCCTTCCATTCGAAAAATATTGCACACGATTGACGCGGCGTCAGAAATGGAATCCGCCCGGAAAAATATCCAGGCCAAACAGACCAGGTTAAAGGTTATGACCACCCCGAGTACCCGCTGCAGCCGCGGCAGCCGGTCGAGGCCGACGGTGACAGCACATCGATGGCGCCACCCAGCGGTCAGGCCGCCGAAAACCATATAAAGCCCATGCAGCAGCCCCCACACTAAAAATTTCCAATGGGCACCGTGCCAGATGGCGCTGACTGCGAAGACCAGGAGCAGATTGATATGTAAGCGCAATTTCCGGACGCGGCTGCCGCCCAGCGGGATGTAGACATAATCCCGGAACCAGGTCGACAATGATATGTGCCAGCGCCGCCAGAATTCCGGGATAGACCACGCATAGTACGGTTGCCGAAAATTCTGCATGAGATCGATACCCATGATCTTTGCAGTGCCGATTGCGATGTTCGAGTAACCGGCGAAATCGCAGTAGATCTGGAACGCAAAGGCGTAGGTTCCGATCAGCAGTACGGCACCACCGGTCCGTTGCGGGTCGGTGTAGACGTGATCGACTACCATCGCCATGCGGTCGGCGATGACCAGTTTTTGGAAGAACCCCCAGAGTATCAGGACCAGGCCGGTCTTGAGGCGGTCGAAGTCGAAGTTCTGAACCACCCGCAACTGCGGCAGGAGGCGCGTCGAACGTTCGATCGGCCCGGCGACGAGTTGCGGGAAATAGGCGACGTACAGGGCAAATATGCCAAGGTGCATCTCAGGCTCACGCTTACCGCGATACACATCGATCGTGTAGCTGAGCGTCTGAAACGTATAAAACGAAATGCCGACCGGCAGCAGTACGTCCAGTGCCGGCACGCTGTACGTCAGATCGAAATTGCCGAATGCCGCCCGCACCGAAGCATTGACGAAATTGAAGTACTTGAAGGCAAACAGCAAGCCCAAGTTGACTGCCAGACTGAGGCAAAGGAGAAACGTGCGCCGCCCGGCAACGGCTCTGGCCATGCATCTGGCAACAACGTAGTCGACGAGTGTCGACACCACGATCAGCGCCAGATACTCGATTTTCCAGCAGGCATAGAAATAATAACTGGCAGCCAACAGCCACGTCCAGCGCCAGCGGCCGGGTGTGGCGAAATAGATGATCACCACACAAGGTAGAAACACAGCGAAGTGCAGTGAATTGAAGAGCATTGGTGCTCCACTGTCTGCCGGCGATCGGTGCCGACTGTGCTCGTGCTACTTCGACATTAATCGACTTCAGAAATTGAAGCCGAAATCGAAGTGCAACCGGCCGCCGCTGGAGAGGTGATCCTGATCCCTCACCACCGGAAAACCGTAATCCAAACGAATCCCTCCGATCGGCAGCATCAGACGCACACCGGAGCCAACACCGACGTTGTAGTCGCCGAACCGGTCGAATGAGTTTTCCCAGACATTGCCGGCATCAGCGAACAGTGCCCAGAAAATCGTTTTCTCAAAAACCGGCGTCGTGAACTCAGCCGTAGTCAGGAACAGCGACTTGCCGCCAATCGGTTCCTTATTCCCCAGATCGACCGGGCCGACATCGCGCTCGCGAAAGCCGCGCAACGTATTGGAGCCACCGGCAAAATAACGGTCCCAAACGCGGGCATCGTCACCGCTGGCCTCATTAACGGCGGCGACACGGCCGGAAAGCTTGAACACACTTTCCTTGAATACCGGCCAATACTTGTCCACCTCGACGTCGATTTTGGTCAGATTGATATAGCTGCCGATGCCCTCGGCCTGCAGCTCGCCACTGATCGCCAGGCGCGAACCGCTGCTGGTCAGCACAAGCCGGTCACGCTGGTCACGAACGAACCCCAATGTCACAGCACTGACCATCTCTGCACCGCCTTCGGCAGCAACGAACTCGGCGCTGAAGTCGTCGGCGAAATCAACCGTCTCCGTGTCTTCCAAGCGGTAGCCGACATGGTACCGCCAGAACGGGACCTTCATCTTCCGCGTCACACGGAAAGAGGTCCCCGTAGATTTCTGTGTGAACCCGATGTTCCTCGAAGACTCGCGCTTCCAAAGGTTATAATCGAGGCGCAACTGCTTATGAAACAGCCACGGCTCGGTGAACGCCAGGTTGAAGTTCTGCCGGTCCGTCCCCGCCTGCAGCCGCAGTTGGAGTTTCTGGCCGCCGCCACGGAATGCCGGCGGATCACGCAGGTCGAAGTTCGCCTGTGACATCTCAATCAAGCCGATCACACTGTCGGCACTGGAAATGCCGGCACCGAAACTCAAACGCCCAGTGACCTGTTCTTTCACCTTGATTTCCAGGTCTTTCAGGTTCGGGTTGTCGGTAGAACGCGGATTGATCTCGACCGATTCAAAGTAGCCGAGACCCATCAGCCGCCTTTTACTGATCTCGATCTTGCCACCGTCTGCGAGATCGCGCGGATGGATCTGCAGTTCCCGCCGGATAACGTGGTCTTTGGTGATGCGGTTGCCGGTGATGTTGATGTCGTTGATGCGGCTGGCGCGACCTTCGCGGATCGCATAGGTGATGTTGACGACTTTGGCAGTACGGTCAATGTCACGGTCGGCATAAACCCGGTTGTCGAGGTGCCCCATGCTGTTGTACTTGGCCACGATGCGCCTGATGTCGGCTGTCTCGCCTGACTTGCTGTAGACCTGATTGGACTGCAGCTCGACCAGCGCCGCCAGTTCCTCGCTGCTGACGATCTGGTTACCGTCCATTGACACAGTACCGATCTTGAACGGCACGCCTTCGGAGAGGAAAATCGTCAGCAGCACCAGAGCAGAGCGCTTGTCCACAGCCTTGTCGACCTTATCGACTTTGAAATCGAGATAGCCCTTGTTCCAGTAAAGCGTCTCCAGCGTCTCCAGGTCGTTCTTGAACTCTTCCTCGCTGTAGTAACCGGTTGGAAAGATATAGCCCCAGATGGATACGCCTGTGTCCATCACACGCTTCAGCTTCCAGGTACCGTAAACATTGTTGCCCTTGATGCGCAGCCGCCGCGTCTTGAAGCGGACATTTTCGCGAATCAGGTATTCAACCATTACATCGTTGGTGCCCGGGATGTCTTTGACGTTCTGCCTGACATCGACACCGTGGAAGCCCTTGCCGCGGTAAAGCTTGATCAGTGATCGCTGGTCTTCCCCCAGGATACCGCCGCTCATCGGATCGCCCACCCGGCTTTCGCTCGTCTTGCGCAACTCGCGCGTCTTCACCGCCTCATTACCCTTGAAGTTGATTTGCGCAATCCTCTGGCGCGGCCGCAGTTTGAACGTGATGTCCACCGTACCGTCGCCGGCAGGGTTGACCTGGGCCTCGACGTCGGCAAACTGGCCCGTCTTCATCAGACGTTTGATATCTTCCGACAGACGTTTCTGCGAAAACACCGCGCCATCATCCAGCACGATATTGGCCCGCACCACGTCCTCCGGGACATCCTGACTGGTCAGCGATTCAATCACGATCTTGTTGATGACATCGCCGTACGCACCAAGGGCGGTACAGAGAATTGCCAGTATAAATAGACGGGTCTTATTCATGAACGACTTTCCCCAAAGTTCAGGTTCGATTGGTGTTGGAATCTGCTCCGCCCCAACTGTCCCAGAGCCACTGCCGGCAGCATCGCAATACTTCATTATCGCCCGACGCAGGAACCCGGATACTTTCCTTCAAATTTCAGATTCTTCCAATCGTCGCAGCAGTCAATCTTTATACTTGCTCAGCGACAGGAATAATCGGACAGCCCCGGCTAACTTGCAGACTTGGCGGCGCATTGTCGCCACTGAACCTGAACTGGGACGCGCAAACCGTGAACTGGCGAATCGGCATCGACACGGGCGGCACCTTCACCGATGTTGTCGCGGTCAATACCTCTACGGGCGATCTACGGCTGCATAAGGTGCACAGCACACCGGCGCAGCCGGCCCAGGCGGTCATCGACAGCGTCCTGGCAATCGCCGACCATGCCGGTTTCGAGCTCGGCGATATCGCTCTCATCGTCCACGGCAGCACCGTGGCAACCAACGTCGTGATCACGCGTACCGGTGCCGCCATGGCCATGGTTACCACCAAAGGCTTTCGCGACGTACTCCTGATCCGCCGCCAGAACCGGCCAGAGCTCTACAATCTGCGTTCGCGCCGGCCCCCGGCGCTGCTGCCACGCGCCAATATCCTCGAAATCACCGAACGCACACTGTCCGACGGTACAATCGATGTGCCGGTGCAGGACGCCGATATCGCCGCCCTGGCCGATCAAATCCGAACACTGGACGTCGAGGCGGTTGTCGTCGGACTGCTCAATAGCTACGTCAATCCGGCACACGAACGTGCCATCGGTGAACGGCTTCAGGGTCTGCTGCCGAATGTCAGTATCTGCCTGTCACACCAGATCAGCCGCAGCCAAGGCGAGTTTGAACGCTTCAGCACCACTGTATTGAACGGATACATCCAGCCCGTCGTCAGCAGCTACCTGGAACACCTGGAAGAGCAGCTGCGGACGCATGAGATCACCGCACCGCTATTCATGATGAAATCGAACGGCGGCGTCTCGGCTGCCAGCGTCACCGCGGCGCGCAGCGTCGAAATGCTGTTGTCCGGACCGGCGGGCGGCGTCGTCGCCGGCTGTGCCCTGGCCAGGCAGCACAGCACCGAACACCTCATCACCGCCGACATGGGCGGCACCAGTTTCGATGTCGCGATGATCTACGACGGTGCCGGCGTCTTTACCCAGGAACGCATGTTCGCCGAGCAAACGATCCGATTGCCGATGATGGATATTGACACTATCGGCGCCGGCGGCGGCAGTATCGGCTGGGTCGACGTGGGGGGTGCCTTACGCGTCGGGCCCCAATCTGCCGGCGCAGCGCCAGGGCCCGCTTGTTACAGCCGCGGCGGCACACAACCGACCGTGACGGATGCGAACCTGGTGCTTGGACGGCTGGCCACACGCTCAGCTATGGCCGGTGGTTTCGAACTCGATGTCGCCGCCGCCCGCCAGGCAGTCGACACACTGGCCACTGCCCTGAGCATGAGCATCGAAGAGACTGCCGAGGGCATGCTCCACGTGGTCAACGCTGCCATGACCAGCGCCATCCGCCGCCTCACCGTCGAACGCGGCCACGACCCGGCGAATTTTTCCCTCTGCCCTTGCGGCGGTGCCGGTCCGCTGCACGGTGCCGAGCTCGGCCGCGAGATCGGCATGCGCGAAGTCGTTGTGCCGGCGATGCCGGGTGTTTTCTCGGCCGCCGGGATGCTGCTTTCCGAACTGCGCGAGGAACAGATCCACTGCCACCTCGGTCTGCTGACCGACATGATGCCCGGCCTTCCCGAAATCTTCGACGAGCTGCTGCAGGAGCCGACCAATCGCCTGCTGGCCAGCAGCGGCGCCACTGAACGGATGAGTGTCGTCCGGCGCCTGCGCCTGCGCTATCTCGGCCAGGGCCATGACCTCGCCGTCAACCTGACCGATGGCCCGCTGCAGCAAGATGCGATCGAGCATGACTTTCACCAGCACCACAGTCGCGCCTACGGCTACGACTTCGAGGGCGACCCGGTGGAGGTCGTCGCCGCCTGGGTTTCTGTGTCGATCGATCTGCAGGACACCAAGGCAGCGGTCTGGCCCGAAAAGCCGGTGCCCGCGCCGGTGTCACGACGATCCGTGATCTTCGACGGCACCGCCCGTGACACGCCGGTGTACGAACGCCCCGATCTGGGTGCAGGCTACGCCGACAGCGGCCCGGCCATCATCGAACAGGCGGATACGACGACAGTCGTCCTGCCGGGCATGGCGTTCCGCGTGGACGCCTGCGGACAGATCATTATACAGACGGGTGAAATTCATGCCTGAGCCGATCAATCCCGTGATGCTCGAGATCATGCGCAACCGCTGGCGCGGCGTGGCCGAAGAAGCATGTGCCGCAATGATCCGCTCGAGTTTTTCACCGAATATCCGCGACCGTTTCGATTGCTCCACGGCGCTGGCGACGTTGGACGGAGAGATCGTCGCGCAGGCGGAAGTCGGCACGCCACTGCATCTCGGCATCATGCCGGCAATATTCCGTAGCGTCCTGCAGAAATTCCCTGTCGACAGGATGCGACCGGGCGACGCTATCATCACCAACCTGCCCTACCCCGAAGGCCCCGGGCATTTGCCGGACCTGTCGATGGTCTCGCCAGTTTACCACGGCGCCGATGCGGTCGCCCTGGTGGCGACCACTTCGCATCACGTCGACATGGGCGGATTCGCCCCGGGCAGCATGCCCTTCGGAGTTACCGAGATCTATCAGGAAGGCTTGCAGATTCCGCCGACACGTATTTTCGATGCTGGCGAGTTCGTTCAGCCAATCTACGAAATCATCAATCAGAACGTCCGCACGCAGCGTGAGGTACGCGGTGATCTGATGGCCCAGTGGGCGGCCGCAGAGACCGGGCAGCGGCGGGTCGCCGAAATGTTTTCGCGTCACGGCCGCGACGAGACCAGACGCTACATGGACGCCGTGCTCGAGCATGCCGAAAAGAGTATGCGCGCCGGCATCGCCACCATGCCGGACGGGGTATATACGTTCACCGACTACCTCGATGACGACGGTTTCACCGACGATCCCGTGACCATCACGGCGACAGTGACAATCGACGGAGATTCCCTGGCAGTCGACTTCACCGGCTCGTCGCCACAGGTCGCAGGCCCGCTCAATGCTCGGCTCACAGCTGCCCGCGCCTGCGTGTACTACGTCGCCAAAGCCCTGATCGACCCCGACCTGCCAAGCTGTGCCGGGGCGCATCGCCCCATTACCGTGACGGCCCCGGAAGGCTGTATCCTGCAGGCCCGTTTTCCCGCTGCCGTCGGCAACGCCAATATCCTGACAGACCAGCGGGTTGTCGATACCCTGCTGGGCGCTTTCTACCAAGTCGTGCCCGAACGCGTCTGTGCCGCCTGCAGCAGCGAGATGAACCTGATCAATCTCGGTGGTATCGACCCGGTGACCGGCGAATACTACAACCTGGTCGAGACCATCGGCGGCGGCCAGGGCGCGCAGATCGGGCTGGACGGTTCCGATGGTATGCAGAACCACCTGACCAACACGCAGAACACGCCGATCGAAGTGATCGAGCGCCAATACCCCGTACGTCTGCAAAGCTATGAGCTGATCGCCGACAGTTGTGGGATCGGCGAATTTCGCGGCGGCTGCGGAATCCGAAGAGAATTCCTCTTCCTCGGCGATCGGGCCATGTTGACGATCGGCGCCGACCGGCGCAAGTTTGTGCCGTGGGGGCTGGAAGGCGGCGGCAACGCCCGCGGCGCGCACGCCCACGTAACGAGTAGCGACGGTATAGTCCGAGAGCTGCCGACGAAAGTCAGCACGACATTGAACCATGGCGATGTGCTGAGCATCGAGACGCCAGGCGGCGGTGCCTGGGGGCCCCTGGAAAAGCGCGATCCGGCCGCTGTCGAGACTGATCTGCGCGATGGGTACATCACTTAAAAACTCAACCGGAGGACGCGACATGGGCCGCTTGGACGGACAGGTAGCCTGGGTGACAGGCGCAGCATCGGGCATAGGCAAAGCGATCGCCGCAACGTTTGCAGCAGAAGGTGCGGAAGTTGCCGCCCTCGACATTGATGCCGAGCTCGGTGAACGTGTCGTCAAAGAAATCAACGACAATGGCGGCAAGGCGATCTTCATCAAATGCGATGTCGCCCGGGAAGCGGAGGTACAGGATGCGCTCGATCAAACGGCAGCAACGTTCGGCGGGCTCGATATCCTCGCCAACAATGCCGGCATCGTCCATGTCGGCCCGCTCGACGAGTGTACCGAAGAAGCGTGGGACCAGCTCATGGGGGTCAACGTCAAGTCGATCTTCTTCTCACTCAAGCACGCCATGCCGCACCTGCGGAAGAACGACCGCAGCTACGTCGTCAATATCGGGTCAATCAGCAGTTTCGTAGGTCAAGGCTCGACCCCCGGTTACACGACATCTAAGCACGCCGTGCTCGGGCTCAGCCGATCGATCGCGCTCGACTACGCGGCCGACGGCATCCGTTGCAACTGCATCTGCCCGGGCATTACGGAGACCCCCTTGCTGCACTATCACCTGAATAAGACGCCCGACCCGGAAGCCGCTCTGGCGGCACGGTTGCGACGTGTACCGATGGGCATCGCGCTGGCCCCGGAAGACATCGCCAAAGCCGCCGTGTACTTTTCCTGCGAAGATTCGACAGGAATCACCGGCACCTCTCTGGTCGTCGACTGCGGCTACATCACAGCAGCGGAATGGGAGACCGACGGCCGGACGAAATTCATGGATTCGCAGAGCGAGTAATTCCGCATACAGCAGTGCTACGGCGTCAGGATGCGGCGGCCCCGGTTGTCTTTCTTCGTCATGATCTCCGAGAGGATCTTCTTGAG
>DPYP01000537.1:0-12552 GCA_003545375.1 Lentisphaeria bacterium | reverse complement strand
CGGGAATTGAACAGGAGCTTCACGGCCAGCGCGCGCATCTGCCGATCATCGTCCGTGGTCGTCGCCTCGAGGATATCGACCCAGTCACCGATGCGGCGGCGGCCGATCTCACTCACAGCCAAGTACCGCACATCGTTGCGATCGTCGAGCAGCAGATCCATGAGAAACGGTTCCGCCATCACCTTCGCCATGGTTCGCGTCATTTGCACGGCCGATTTCCGTACATCCGCATAACGGTTTTTGAGCAACTGCTGCTGCTGCTCCAGACTCGGCGCAAAGCGCTTCCTGCTGAGCTGCCGGGCGGCTGTGTCACGGACCTTGCGAGAGGCATCCTCGAGCAGACCGAACACCAGTCCGATATCCATTATGGCGGCCAACGAACTGCAGTACTTGCGCAACGCCTCGTAGCGGTAGACGCCGTTGTCATGCTGCATCAGTTCGCGCAGGGCCGACTCGCGGGTTTTCATATCGAGACGGTGCAGCTGCTGAATAATTTTCACCGCGGTCGTACTGTGAATCCTCGGGTCGTCGAGGCGCGGCCGCAGGACCTCTTGGTACAACTGCGCCAGATCCTTTTGCCCGGACAGGCGGAACAGCGCGCAGGACGCCTCCGTCGATACCTCAAAGTCTTCGTCCGCAGCCAGGATTTGCAGAACCGGCTCCGCGTCCTTGAGGCCGCCCCTACCGAGGATCAGCGCCAGCTGCAATCTGATGATGCGGTCTTCGTCGTTGGCCAAGTGCTGGACCAACGGTACAAAAAACTTCGACTTCACGGTGCTGCGGCAGGCCTTCAGCGCCAGCACCCGGACGTCGCGGTCGGCATCGTTAACCCGCTCGATCAACGTTGCCGACGGGACGAACAATTTGAAGAGCCGATGATACGTCACCATATTCTTGCGTACCGTGACGTCGTCGTCATTGTAAGCCGCGATGATAAACTCCTGCGACGGCTTGGAGAATACGCGGGCCCGGCGCCGGCCGAGGCCGTAGACGAAGAAGTCCGGGATCGAAGACGTCGCGATACGCCGAATATGCACGCTCGGGTCGCCAAATAACCGGATGACCGGGTCGAGGTTGCTGATCTGCCATACCCTCGCAAAGTTCTTGGGCCGGCGCTCGGTCAGCGAGACCAGAGCTGACTGCCGCACCGCCTCCGACTCGTCGCCCAGGCAGTTCACGACGCCATCGCGCGCGGCCGGACTGTGATACTTGCCGAGCACCGTGACCGCGCGCAACCGGACGTCCGCCGAATCACTGTGGATCTGTTCGAGACATTTCCGGACCGTTTCGTTTTCGGATTGCTTGTTGGAGCCAACAGCTTCGTCATCAGTCAGACTGCGTTCCCCGATCAACCGGCGTAACGTTTCGGTCTCTTTGGTGACATTTTCACCCTGGGCCGGGGCAGCAGCAATCTTGGCATACTTTTCCTTGCCGTGATTGTCGAGACTCTTCCCCTCATCTGCCGCTTGCCCAGGCACCGCTGCGGACAGCGCCGGCACTTGCGCCGCGATTGTCACGGCTGCGGTCAGACTGCAGAACACAGCACCGACGCAACGAACCCATGGATAGATGTGGGACGATATGTGCATACGCATTAGACGGGGCCGTCTGATTCCAGTTCCTTCCGCCAGAACGCCAGCTGCCCATGCACCTGGGCCGGCGCCGTGCCGCCGATAATATCGCGCGACTCGACACTGCGCGCTGCCGTGAACAGCTCGAGGCAGGCTGGTTCCGCTTCCGGAATCGTCTCGCGCATCTGCTCGAGCGACGCCGTGTCCAGGCCAACGCCATTGTCCCGGCACCAGGCGACATACTGCCCGACCCGGTGGTGGGCAGTACGGAACGGCATGCCATGGCCGACCAGCCATTCGGCCAAGTCCGTCGCCATGAGCGCCGGATCGGCGGCGGCGGCGGCCATGTTTTCCGGCTTGACCGTGGCGGTGCGCATCATCGGCGCATAGGCAGCGAGCACCAGTTTGACCGTATCGATCGCGTCGAACAGCGGCTCTTTGTCCTCCTGCATATCCCGGTTGTAGCACAGCGGCAGGCCTTTCATCAGAGTCAGCAGAGACATCAATACACCGATGACCCGGGCAGCCTTGCCCCTGGTGAGCTCGGCGATG
Source organism: Lentisphaeria bacterium (assembly GCA_003545375.1). Lineage (GTDB taxonomy): Bacteria > Verrucomicrobiota > Lentisphaeria > JABSQK01 > CAJWLW01 > CAJWLW01. Next base: position 10,429 of record DPYP01000537.1, on the reverse strand, counting down.
TCGGGGTTCTTCTTCTGCGGCATCAGGCTCGAGCCGGTACAAAAGGCGTCGTCCAACTCGATGTAATCACACGCCTGCGAGGCCCACAGAATGACGTCCTCGGAGAGCCGCGACAGATGGGTCATCAAAATTGCCAGGTCAGCGCCCAGCTCGATCGCGAAATCCCTGGAAGCCACCGCATCCATGCTATTGCGCATGACCCGGTCAAAACCGAGCTCGGCCGCCACTTGCTGGCGGTCGAGAGGCAATGTACTGCCAGCCAATGCCCCGGCACCCAGCGGCAACTCGTTGAGCCGTACCCGGCAGTCGTGCAGCCGGCTGTGGTCTCGCTCCAACATCTCGACATAGGCCAGCAGATGATGGGCAAAAAGCACCGGCTGCGCGTTCTGCAGGTGCGTCAGCCCCGGCAGGACAGCACTGTCATTGGCGCTGCCAAGCTCGACCAGTGCCTTCTGCAAATCGCGCACCCAGCTGCTGATGTCGTTGATCTCGTCACGCAGATAGAGCCGGATATCGGTGGCGATCTGATCGTTCCGGCTGCGGCCGGCGTGGATGTGGGCGCCGCTGTCGCCGAGCCGCTCGATCAACCGACTTTCAATGTTCATATGAATGTCTTCGAGTGCCGTATCGAATTCGAAATCACCCGCATCGATCTGCTCCCGGATTTGCAACAGCTCAGCAACGATCGACTCGGCGTCCGCCATCGGCACAATACCGGTCGCCGCCAGCATCTTGACATGCGCGACGCTGCCCGCGATGTCATAGGCATATAGACGTTGATCAAACGAGATCGACTCGCTCAGTGCAGCGACAACCTCGTCCGGGTCACTGGAAAACCGTCCGCTCCACAATGCCATTTTTGTCCGTCTCCTACCTGCGGCAACGCCGCGCGGGGTGTCAAGTTCAGTTGTCGAGTGTCAGGAGTCAGGCATCAGCGCATATGCAGCGGCACGAAATCTGCTCCAATGGGTTCTGTCATAATCGCTAATATAAGAGTCCTAAAGCCCTATCGCATCTTCCGATGATGGAAAACCGGCAACTTTGACCATGGCCATGGTCAACTCGATCTTCTGTGTCACCAGCGCGGAAGCCTCGTGAAACCAACTGACGGATGGCAGATCACCGATGGGCGCGCTATCTTATTGCTTCTTTCCTGTTGGCCTTGCCACTCGTCACAGTCACAGTCCCTTAGCCCCACTTCCGAGCTTTCATGCAATCCTCCGCTTCCACCGTCGAGCGGCCGATCGGGCAAACCGCCAGCATATCCTGGGCGCTGCTCAAGTTCCTGCTGGGCCGCATCAACCGGTTGCTCAAATGGCCGTTCTACAAACTCTACGAGCACCGGCTCAGTAAGGCAGCTTTGCGCTGGGCGCGGCCTGAGCACATCGGCATCATCCTCGACGGCAACCGCCGGTTCGCGCGGCAGTGGGGGCTGAGCAGCCTCATCGCCGGCCATTCCATCGGTGCCGACAAGCTCGATGAAGTACTCAACTGGTGTTTCGAATACAACGTTCCCTGCGCCACAATATGGATCTTCTCACTCGACAACTTCGATCGCGACCCGGAAGAAGTCAAAGGACTGCTCGATCTGATCGAGACACGCACGCGTAAAATGCTGCAGGACCCGCGCATCCGCGACAACAAGATTCGGCTGCGATACATGGGCCGCCTCGATCTGCTGCCGGACAGTTTGCGTGAGGCGATCGCCGATATCGAGGAGACGACGAAGGATCACGACCAGTTTCTGCTCAATGTCGCTATCGCCTACGGCGGCCGCGAGGAGATCACCGACGCGTTCCGCCAGTACCTCACCGATCAGCAGGCCGCCGGCAAGGCGCTCGAAGACATCCTGCCGACGCTCGACGCCGACAGCATCAAACCATTCCTCTATACCAGCGGCCTGCCGGATCCGGATCTGATCATCCGCACCAGCGGCGAAGTACGGCTCTCGGGGTTTCTGCTGTGGCAAAGCGCTTACGCCGAATATTACTTCTGCGACACCTTCTGGCCGGACTTCCGAAAGATCGACTTCCTCCGCGCCTTGCGCTCTTACCACCTGCGTCAGCGGCGATTCGGCCGGTAGGCCGAGCGTCGACTTCAGCCTTGATCCTCCCAGCTTTAATCAACTGGTTGGGGGCAAGGGATCAAGGGGGGCGAATCGATTGAAAAAACTCCGAGGATGCTACTAAAAAATCCAGTATGTCGTGCATCGTATAGAGGCATGCCGGCGAACATTCTCATACTGATCCCGAGATTCTTTTATGAAGACAATGGCGGTTGCCACCGGCGGCGCTGCCGTTATTGGCACTGGCATATTGACTGTCGTCAGCTTCACAAATTAAAAGTGGCGGCGAAATGGGGTCTGCGGCAGAACGGCCTGTACCATCCTGCAAGACTATTGGCCATCGAAGATGCCGCGGATCGCGCCGGCCAGGTCGACCATGCGATAGGGCTTGTGTAGGAAGCCTTTGGCGCCGGCCTCGAGCACGTCGCGAGCGTCCTCTTCCTCGACGTAGCCGCTGGACAGCAGCACGTTGACCTTCGGGTCAATTTCCTTCAACGCGAAAAAGGCGTCGTGCCCGTTCATTTCCGGCATCACCATGTCCAGCAGGATGAGGTCGATCTCGCCGCGGTTGGTCTCGTAGATTTCCACACAGTCCTTACCGTTCGCCGCCAGCACGACGGTGTACCCGAGGGTCTGCAGCATCTCGATGACGACGTCCCAGATGATCCCCTCGTCGTCGACCAGCAGAATCGTCTCCGTCCCCTGCAGCATCTCGTCGTTCACAGCCTGTTCGCCATACATCTCGACGCGATTGCGGCGGAACGGGAACAACAGGGCCAGTGACTGCAGCTCGTTTTCCTTTTTGACACACAGCACGTCGCCGCCGTGCAACAGTACGGTGCCATACATCGAAATGAAATTGTCGGCCAGCTCCAGGTTCGGCGAAATTACCTGTTTCTCGAAAAAACCGACCAACTCCTGATTATTGAACTCACGCTCCTGCCGACTGACCAGCAACAGCGTGTACTCGCCACCCTCGAGCACCGACTTGCAGGACTTGAAGAACTCGTCAGTAAAAACCTCAGCGCGTACGGTGATATGCAGCTTATCCGTTTCCTCAGGTGTGTCGGTATGGAACACGGTGGGCAGTTCGAAGAAAATCTGCTGCAGCAGATGCAGCCGTCCCCAGACGAAGGTGTCACGGTCCTGGACATGGGTGAAGTCGAGATTGAACTCGGTCTGGCCGATCTTCTTCAGCCGTCGTGACACACCGGTGACCAGGGACTGCAGATCAACCGACTCGAAATCGCGGCGGTGAACATCCAGCGCACGCTCCAGGCTCTTGAGCAGTTCGAAGGCGACGCGTAAAGCGATGTCGCCTTCCTGCAGGTAAATCTTGCCAGTCGGACTTTCCTCGAGCTCGAGTTCAAGCAACGCGTGGTAGCTCGAAAGTCGGCGAAACATGTGGTTTAGACCGTTGTGAATGCCGAAAGTGGTCGCGACCAGGCTTTCCAACTGTTCTTCGTCGGAAATCATGTCATTCAGAATGCTGTCGAGGTTTTCCATCGTCTGTCCCTGTTCGATTCCATACGATACAGAATACACGCCAAAATCAGCGTCGCCGGATGTAAATGCTCTGCAAAATTCCAATGCAGCCCATGGTCAACAGCATGAACGACCCCCCAGAGCTGACAAAAGGCAGCGGAATACCGATGATCGGCGCCATGCCGACAGTCATACCAATGTTGATGTAGACATGGCAACAGAACATCACCGCAATGCCGCACGCCACATTGCGCCCGAATTCGTCACATGCTTGTGATGCAATATAGACGCTCAGAAGCAAAATCAGTACCTCCAGCACAATTACTGCCGTACTGCCAACAAATCCGGTCTCTTCGGCGATCACCGAAAAAATGAAGTCCGTATGCGAGACGTTGCGCGGCAGATAGCCAAGTGTATTCTGCGTGCCATTCATGAAACCCTTGCCCGACAAGCCCCCGCTGCCCACTGCCAGCAACGACTGCCGCGCATTCCAACCGCTGCGCGTCGTGTCACTTGACGGGTTGAGAAAAATCCGAATCCGGTTGCGCTGGTGCTCCGCCAGCACCTGATGAAAGATGATCGGCGACAACAGCGCGACGAGCAACCCCGCGTAAACCAGCCAGCGCGCCGGCAAGCCGGCGATGAAGACAATCCCGACCACAATCGGCACCAGGACCATGGCGCTGCCATAGTCCGGCTGCAACGCGATCAACCCCATCGGCAACGCCAGCAGCAGGGCGAACGGAAAAAGATGTCGCCAACGGCCAAGGTGCATCGATTGCCGTGATGCCAGCCACGCTACCGGCAGGATGACGCCGAGCTTTGCGAACTCCGCAGGTTGCAGCGTCTTACCGCCGGGCAGCACGATCCAACTGCGCGCACCGTGGATTTCCCGGCCGATCAGCAGCACCGCGATCAGCAGTGCGATCGTCCCCACATAGATCAGATGCGAACCACGCCCGAGCCATTCGTAGTCGATCGCCGCCAGCACGAGCATCCCGACCAGGCCGATCACCACCCACATCGTCTGATTCTGCCAGACCAGCTCAAAACTACCGCCGTGCTGCCGGCCGATGGCGAAGATAAACGCGATGCCAATGCTGCACAGGCAACCGACGACCGCCAGCAGCAACCAGCTCATCCGACGCAACCCCTTGCAGGCCTCGCCGGTGTGCTGCCACCAGGTGCGTGGTTGTCTAAGAGTCGCGGCGCGCAAAAGTCGAGTCCGTCATAGGGGATTGCCGGTGAGATTACGAGTGAGAGCTACACGCTGAGTATGACCTGATTCAAGACGGCCTGCACGAGCCCGATAAGGGCGCCGAGGATGCCGCCAAAGATGGTGATGTGCCGAAACTCACGTCGGGAAAGACCGAGAATCAGTTCTTCGAGCTGCGCGATGTCCATGGCGTTGATCTTCTCTTCGAGTTGCTGCCGAATATTCAGCGCGCCACCGTGCTCTATCGCTTCGTTCGCCATGTCCTCGATGCCTTCAAGGATTTTGCCGACAATTTTCGGTTTGAGCAGGTCGAGCATGCCGGCGAAGGGGCCGAGCATCCCCGTCATCTCGTTGACCTTGCCTTCGATCGCGCGCCGGGCGTGGGCACCGGTGATGAACCCGTGGATCTCGGAGCTCGGCAGCAGTTTGGTCTCGAACGTCTGTGCAATGTTCGCGGCGATCTTTTCGCGATTGCGCGGGATCACCCCGGGCGTCAGCGGCAGGGAGAAGCTGCCGATCATGATCGGGCGATACGGGCGGAACAGCATTTTGATGGCGATCTGATTGGTCAGTGCGCCGATGATTGCACCGACGATCGGAAACAATATAAAGGTCATCCGCAGTCGGCTACTGGTTCCAGGCGTTCAGGTCGCGCGCCAGATTGATATCCGCCTGTGTCAGGCCGCCTTCGCTGTGGGTCGTCACTTCGACCGATACTTTCTTCTCTCCGCTGATAAACGAGAAGTCGGGATGATGGTTCTGCGCCACAATCGTCGCGGTCAGGTGCGGCAAGAAAGCATTGATCTCTTTGAAGTTGGCAAAAATGAAATCCTTCTTCATAAAAATGCCGTCGCGGCGCCAGCCGTCCAGTGTCGCCAACTCGGCATCGATCTGTTCGTCGGTCAGTGTGGTCTTGTCTTCCATGTTAAGCCCTCCCTGTTAAGTCATGCTCTGGGATTGTTTACAATCGCTCGGCCGCCGTCGATATGCAAAATCGATCCCGACGTAAAATCCGAACCCTCAACAAAAAATTTCACGGCAGCCACGGCGTCGTCCGGACTGCCTATACGTTTCAGCGGTGTCATTTCAGCGATCCGTTTCAATCCGTCCTCGGTCGCATCCGGCGGCGGCAGGATTGTGCCGGGGCACACGCAATTGACACGAACGCGCGGCGCCAGCTCCTGAGCCAGGGCTTTGCTTAGCGCAATGACGCCGGCTTTCGAGACGCAATACGGCAGGTAGTCGGTATAGGCCCGTTCGCCGGCCCAGTCACCGAAGGTTACGATGACGCCGCCTTCGTTCATCCGCGGCGCCACTGCCCGGGCCAGCAGAAAGGTCGCCTTGAGATTGGCATCCATATGAAAATCCCAATCGTCCTCGCTGACTGCCGTCCAGGGTGTGCGGCGAAACACTGCGGCAGTTGCCACAACCACGTCGAGCTGACCGAAGCGGTCGTTGACGCCAGCTGCCAGCGCCTCGACGTCCGCTGCGTCCGTGAGGTCGGCGCCGAAGCTTGCGGATTCCGCACCGGCGGCCTGCAGCTCGTCAACAACAGCGGCGGCCTCGGCAGCGCTGGTGCGATAGTGCACGGCCACCTGGTCCCCAGGCTGAACCAGCCCCAGGGCGATTGCTCTGCCGACGCGTCTGGCGGCTCCCGTGATGAGAATTGTCCGGCTCATTGGCTACTCCGTTTGCCATGCGGAATATATAGCTTTGCGATCAGGTTCACAGCCTGCGCCAACACCGAATTGCATTCCGCACACCGCTTCGTTGTAGTCACTTGCAATCATGAAATCCGCCAGACCACGCGGTAGCAGGGAATATCAGGTACGGGAAGCTGTCTCACGAACTTTTCCAACGCATCGATCTCGGTATTCACGTCCAGCGTGCCATCAGAATGCCATGGATGTAGTATTCTTTGAGCGACCATTTGTTGTCGTTCGCAGTCCCGGAGAAAGATCGTGATGTGTTCCGGCGCTCAGGCAACTGTGAAATGTTGGCGCTGATGTAATCTATTGTACATTGGTTGTATGCAAACAAGAATAATTTTCGTCTGCCTCGGAAATATCTGCCGGTCACCTGCCGCCGAAGGCGTCATGCAGTATAAAGTCGACGCCGCAGGCCTGCAGGACCGCATCAAGCTCGACTCCGCCGGCACCATCGCCTATCACGCCGGTGACCGCGCCGACAGCAGGATGCGCAGCACGGCCAAGCGCCGCGGCTACAATCTTACCAGCATCTCCCGCTGCCTGACGCAGAAGGACCTCGGGACATTCGATTACATCGTCACCATGGACGACAGCAACTACGACGACACCGCCAGCCTCATCGAACGCCACGGCCAAACTGGAGAACTCGTCAAGTTCACTGATTTCTGCCGGCACCACGACGTTTCCGAAGTACCCGATCCGTACTACGGCGGCGACGACGGCTTCGAGCGCGTGCTTGATATCCTCGAGGACGGCTGCGACGGCCTGCTCGACAAGGTCCGGGAACTGCACTGAGAAGGTTGAGAGAGGCCCGACGCGATTCTGCACCGCTGCATTCCAGGCACGGCGTTGAGACTCTTGGGTTTCCTCACCCCGCGGCATTGTCTGAACGCCGAACAGTAAAATCTACACAGCACAGAGCAGCAACGGTACGAACAGCACGCCGTCGACCACACAATCGTAATACCATTGCCGTACTCTGGCGATCGGAAAACACACTGCAGCCGCAGCCAGATAGCCTACGGTGCCCAGCGCCACGTGAAGCTGCCAGACACTCGCTGCAGCAGTCAGCAGGAACACCGCGGCCAGCGCGACCGCCGTGCCTCGGCCGCCGCACAGCACCGCCAGGGTGACGACCCTGCGCTCGCGGTCACCGTGCAAGTCACGCAGGTCACAGACGATGACATTTGCCAGCAAAATCCCCAAGACCCATACCGTCGCGGCACCGAATCCGGCCGGCAATTCGGGCAGCAGAAGCAGCGGCGTGCCCATCAAAGCAACCGTGATGGCGAGTACCGGGAAAAAGGTCTTCACTACCGGCACATCCTTGATTCGCACCGGCAGCAACGGCAGGCGCACAGAGTAGCCGACACAGGCAACGGTGCCGGCACTAATCACGGCGGCAACCTGCCAGGCACCGAGGAGCAACGGTCCGGCAAACAACAAAAGCGCCGAGGCCGCCATCAGCACTCGACGGCTGTCAGCGAATGCCGCGTCGCGTTGGACACGGCCGGGGATGTTGGTCAGATCAGCGGGATCAGCGACGGCGCGATCAAGGTTGTAGACCAGCAGGCCGCCGGCGAACCACAGCAACGGCAGCAGTGGGTGCAGCGATACACCGAGGAGGTGCCAGATCGTCCAGCCGAATGCAGGAATGCCGATCGCGGGAATGAAGTTGAGTGAGGCAGCCGCTGTGCAAGGTATCGTCGCCACAGCGGGCCGCGCGGTGAGAAAGCATGGCTTCCCTGCATACCTGTCGACGGTGCTCACTGTTTGGAGCCCGCCGCCAGTTCATGAGTTTCGCTGAGCAGATCAATGGCAAGGTTTTGCAGGCGCTTGCGGTGCTGCTGCCGATGCCGCATGATCAGCAGCACATCGACAACGGCAACCAGGCACAACGCCAAGGCCAGCAGCACGCACTTGATCCAGTAGAGAACGAACTGTGCGGTCGGCAGATCACCGGGCTGGGCATACATGATGCCACCAAAGAGGTGGGCCAGCAGAATCAACATCAACATGCCGCCCATCATCCGCACGAACAACTGCATGCCATGGACGATCGTGCGTTTCTTGCGCCACTTCTGAATCTCGGTGGCCATGAGGATGAGGATGCCAAGCACGCCAAGCACCACAGCCGTCGCCAGCATGTTCTGAATCTGTCCCGAAGTGAACATGGCACTGTCTTTGGTAACGTGCGAGCGATGCCTTTATGCCCTTAGTGCACGTCGCTGGTTTTCACCACTCGTTTATTGACTTTCTGCACCGGAATGCACTCGACCGGGCAGACATCGGCGCAGGCGCCGCAGCGGATGCACTCGTTCTGGTCGATATACAACAGGTTGTAGTCCATGGCGTTGGTCGACCGGACGTAGCCGGTGATGCGGCCGTCATCGTCGTAAGTCATCTCTTTGACCTTTACGATGCAGTTGTCCACCGGTTTGACGCGCAGGCAGCCGTCACAGTAAATGCACAGGTCGTTGTCGATCTCGAATTTGAAATGACACAGGTAACAGCGCTTTGCCTCTTCACCGGCGGCGGCCTCGAGATAACCGGTCTCGACTTCCGCGGTCAGCTTGCGCTCGGTCACCGGGATAGTCGGCATGACCTGCAACGGGATGTCATCCATCTCGCGTTTGCGGCCGGTGGTTTCGGCGTCCTCGATCAATGCAACGTCGGTGAGGCGGGTTTCGCCGGTAAGATGTTTGTCGACGACTCGGGCGCAGGCTTTGGCGTGGCCGATCGCGTCGATCAAGGTGGATGCACCCATGGCAAAGTCGCCGGCGATGAAGATCTTCTCGACACCGGTCACGTGCGCCTCGCCACTGACCAGCCACTGCTCGTCGCCGACCAGGTCCGGGCGGAAATCGTCGTCGATGAAATCGGTATCGGGGTACTGGCCAGTCGCCAGCAGCACCCAGTCGGCCGGGATTTCGAATTCGCTGCCTTCGATATTGATCGGGCGGCGACGGCCGTTTTCATCGGGTGCGCCCAGCTCGGTGCGGGTGAAGCGGATGGCTTTCACCCTGCCCTGGTCGTCGCCGACATAGCCCACCGGGCTGACCATCGTCTCCATGGCGATGTTCTCTTCCTCAAGTGCTTCCAGCTCGCCGGGCGTCACCAGCATTTCATTGGTCGAACGCCGATAATAAACACCGACCTTCCCAGCACCCAGACGAAACGCGGTGCGGGAGCAGTCCATGGCCGTGAAACCACCCCCGATGACGACAACGTGGCCGTGCATCTGCTCGTGCTCGAACTCATTGGTTTGCAGCAGAAAATCGAGCCCGTGCCGGATGCCCTCCAACTCGGCCCCCGGCAGATCGAGAATGTTAGGGCGCAGGGTGCCGGCCGCCAGGATGACGGCGTCGTTGTCCGCGGTGAGTTGGGCAATCGGAATGTCCTTGCCGATCTCGGTGCTGCAGACGATTTCGACGCCGCAGGCCGTAATCTGGCCGATCTCGCGGTTGATCAACTCGCGCGGCAGGCGGAATTCGGGAATCCCCTGGTTCAGCATGCCGCCGGGTGTCGAGTGTTTTTCGTAAACCGTCACCTGGTGGCCGTACAGCGCCAGGTTGCGCGCGGCGGTCAACCCGGCCACGCCGGACCCGACAACGGCAATTTTCTTGCCGGAGTCGGAGAAAATCTTCGGCATGACTACGGGTTCCTGGTTGCCGAGATCGTCGGAAGACCGCTTTGAAAAGCAAATCGCTACCGGGTCGCCGTTACCTTCCCAGCCATGCCGGCATTCCGGCTCGCACGGCCGGGAACACACGCGCCCGAGAATCGCCGGGAAGACGTTGTCTTCCAAATTGATCTTGTACGCACGGACGTAGTCGCCGCGAGAAATCGCCGCCAGATATTCAGGGATGTCGGTCTCCGCGGGGCAGGCCGTCTGGCACGGTATATTCTTTTCCAGCCAGTCGAAATCTCTCGGCTGATTGGCGTAGCCCGATG
>DPYP01000148.1:0-3675 GCA_003545375.1 Lentisphaeria bacterium | reverse complement strand
CCCGCCGAGACGACGCCGCTGACTGCGCTGAAGCTGGCTGAACTGCTGCGCGACATCGATCTGCCGCCAGGCGTGGTCAACATCGTGACCGGCGCGGGCAATACCGGCGCGGCCCTGGTCAATCACCCGGGCATCGACAAGATTGCGTTCACCGGCTCGACGGCAGTCGGCAAGATCATCCAGAAAGCGGTCGCGGGCACCGACAAAAAATACACCCTCGAACTGGGTGGCAAGGCCGCCAACATTGTCTTCGAGGATGCAGCGATCGACCAGGCTGTCGAGGGCATCGTCAACGGTATTTTCTTTAATCAAGGGCACGTGTGCTGTGCCGGTTCCCGGCTGTTCGTGCAGGAAAGCATCCACGACGAGTTGATCGACAGGTTGAAAGACCGCATGGAAACGTTGATCGTCGGGGACCCCCTGGATAAGAACACCGACATCGGCGCGATCAATTCGAAGATGCAGCTCAAGCGAATCAATGCATATCTGAAGCTCGGCACGGCCGAGGGTGCCGAACTGTACCAGTCCGCGTGTGCTGTGCCGAAGAAGGGCTATTGGTGCCGGCCTACTCTGTTTCTCAACGCCAGCCAGTCGCACCGGATCGTCCAGGAGGAAATCTTTGGGCCGGTGCTGGCCGTGCAAACGTTTCGCACCGTCGACGAAGCGATCAGCAAAGCGAACAACACGCCCTTCGGATTATCCGCCGGGGTGTGGAGCGACAAAGGCGCCAAGGTCTTCAAGGTCAGCAATAAAATGCGCGCCGGCGTCGTGTGGGCCAACACCTTTAACAAGTTCGATCCCTCGTCGCCTTTCGGCGGCTACAAGGAAAGCGGCGTCGGCCGTGAGGGTGGTGTGCACGGACTGTTGCCATATGTGAGGTTGACATGAAAAAGGCAGTCGAACGCATACCGGTGCAGAAGACGTATAAGCTATATATCGGCGGCGCATTTCCGCGCACGGAATCGGGCCGGTTTTACAGGGTCGAAGACGGCCGGGGCAAGCTGCTGGCAAACATGTGCCAGGCGTCGCGCAAAGATCTTCGCAACGCGGTGGTCGCGGCGCGAAAAGCCTTTTCGGATTGGGCCGGGCGATCGGCCTACAACCGCGGGCAGATCCTGTATCGCGTCGCCGAGATTCTCGAGACCCGCCGCGACCAGTTCATCTCCGAACTGAAGTCTCAAGGGCTGCCGATCGGGGTGGCCCGCGGTGAGGTCGATCAGAGCATTGAGCAGTTGGTCTACTATGCCGGCTGGGCAGACAAGTATCAGCAAGTATTCAGCACCGTGAACCCCGTGAGTTCGTCGCATTTCAATTTCTCGATTCTCGAACCGACGGGGGTGGTCGGCATTTTGGCACCGGCAACGCCGTCGTTGCTCGGGATTGTTGCGACCATGGCACCGGTGGTGTGCGGTGGCAACAGCTGCGTCGTGCTGGCATCAGAGACAAAGCCGCTGTGCAGCATCACCCTGGCCGAGGTGCTCGAGACCTCGGACTTTCCCGCGGGTGTCGTCAATATCCTTACGGGGACCCGCAGTGAACTTCTCGAGCAGTTTGCCACGCACATGGACATCAACGCCATCGTTTACTGCGGCGACGACGCGGCTGAGCTTCGCGTTGTCCAGGAAGGCGCAAGCCTCAATGTCAAACGTGTTGTGCACTGCACTGACACGGTGGCCGCCGACCCGTATCGGATTCTCGAAGCTCAGGAAGTGAAGACAACCTGGCACCCGATCGGGGCGTGAAGTAATTGCCGCCCCCTGTTCAGCGTCTTCGGGCCCGGCTCTTCAAGCGGTATACTGCGTTGCGGAAGTCGTGCCGCCGCGGCCGGTCCAGTTCGTATGGAAGAACTCGCCGCGCGCTTTGTCGACACGCTCATAGGTATGGGCGCCGAAGTAGTCGCGCTGCGCCTGCAGCAGGTTGGCCGGCAGCCGTGCACAACGATAGGAATCGTAATAGTTCAGCGCGGCGCTCATGGATGGCACCGGCACGCCCAGGTCGACAGCGGTCTTGATGACCCGGCGCCAGGCATCCTGCGATTTCATAATGATCTGGCTGAAGTGCGGATCGAGCAGGAGATTGGCGAGCCCCGGGTTGCTGTCGAAGGCGGTCTTGATGTTCTCCAGGAAGGCGGCGCGGATGATGCAGCCGCCGCGCCACATCAGGGCGATCTCGCCGTAGTTCAGCTCCCAGTCGTGCTCCTCGGCCGCCGCGCGCAGCAACTGGTAGCCCTGCGCATACGAACAGATCTTCGAAGCATACAGGGCGTCGTGCAGATCATTGACAAACGCCTCGCGATCACCGCCAAAAGTCGTGTCCGGGCCGCTCAGGACTTTGCTGGCCGCAACGCGCTCTTCCTTTAGCGCGGAAATGCAGCGGGCAAACACGGCTTCGGCGATCTGGGCAATCGGTACACCGAGATCGAGGCCGGATGTCGAGGTCCACTTGCCTGTGCCCTTCTGGCCGGCGGTGTCCAGAATGACATCGACCATCGGCTTGCCGGTGTCGTCGTCGGTCTTGGCGAGGATATCACGGGAAATCTCGATCAGGTACGAATCGAGCACGCCTTCGTTCCACTTCGTAAAAACCTCGTGCAACTCCGGGACACTCATCCCGAGCCCGGCCCCCATCAAATGGTAGGCTTCGCAGATAAGCTGCATGTCGCCGTACTCGATGCCGTTGTGCACCATTTTGACATAGTGCCCGGCGCCGTCGCTGCCGACCCACTCGCAACACGGTGAGCCGTCCTCAACCTTGGCGGCGATCGCCTGAAAAATCGGTTTCACTTCCGGCCAGGCATTCGGATTGCCGCCCGGCATGATCGACGGACCTTTCAAAGCGCCTTCTTCACCGCCCGAGACGCCGGTACCAATGAAGCTGATGCCCTTCTCTGCGAGGTCAGCAGTCCGGCGGATGGTGTCGGGGTAATGGCTGTTACCGCCATCGATGACAATGTCGCCCTGATCGAGATGCGGCAGAAGTTGCTCGATGAAAGCATCGACCGGCGGACCAGCTTTGACCATCACCATGATCTTGCGTGGACGCGACAGCTTTGCGACCAGCTCCTCGACGCTGTGGGCACCGATGATGTTCTTGCCGCTGGCGCGGCCGGCGAGAAAGTCGTCGACCTTGCTGGTGGTCCGGTTGAAGACACATACCGAGTAGCCGCGGCTCTCGACGTTCAGCACCAGGTTCTCACCCATGACGGCGAGTCCGACCAATCCGAAATCAGCTTGTTCACTCATGAAAAACAGGAAGGTTGGAAGATTGAATGAATGAGAACGAAAACTTCATGACTGCCACGGCGGATTTTCCGGCAGTGCCTCGTCGAATGCTGCCAGCAGTTGTGACTGGTATTCTCCGGCGAACGTACCGTTGAAGAAACGTTCCAGGCCCTCGGCATTGAGCCGGTCCCAAGAGTCCTCTTCGCGGCCTGGCACGATCGGGAAGAACATCGCGTCATTGCCTTTCGCCGCTTTGTAGTCGCCGGGTGCATCACCGATCATCAGAATCCTTTCGGCATCGTAACGGTCGCTGGCAGCATATTTCAGGTGCTCGGTCTTGGTGCCGTGTTCCTGGCCGGCAATCATCTTGATCAGATGGTCGATCTTGTTCTCCTCCCATTCGCGCACCAGGGCTTCGAGCGGCGTCTGCGAAACGACAATGGCATCGGCTTTC
>DPYP01000523.1:0-6760 GCA_003545375.1 Lentisphaeria bacterium | reverse complement strand
CCGCCGAGTCCTTTCGCGGTGTTCGATGACGTACCGAAAATGCCGCACGACTTCGACATGAAACAGGGCCGGTGCCTGGTTTCTTTTTTCAACCCGGACTGCGAACATTGTAAGGAGATGGCCTACGAACTCGGTGAGATCTATCGCGAAACCGAAGCAGATATGGCGATCTATTTCGTGTTCTTCGGCGAAGCGGACCTGGTCGAGGATTTCTTCCTCGAAACCGAGACTGAATGCCCGTATCTGATTGCTGACTTTGATACCTTCTTCGACTTCATAAACACCAGTCCGCCGGAGCTGTATCTACTGCGGGACGGGCAGGCCCAGAAGCGCTGGAATTCGGACAGTTTCGATGCGGCAAAAGTGGCGGAAATTCTGAGCGCCGCGAAATAACCCGGCGACCGCCGTCGCGGAGATTCCACTAACTCTTTGAATACTGGACAATTGCGCCGCGGCAGTGCGGCAATTGCCGCGGCGAAAACTGCGGCACCTCGACGGTTTTTCCGCCGTTTCTTCGTCACGCAAGGGCTCGGAAAGTGTCGTTGCCAAAACTCTAAAAAAATATTTATAATTCACCAGTATCGCCACTTACGTTACGCACAGCAGTTCGATTCGAAAACTCCGCTTGATAGGTTTCGTTGCATTACTTAGATTGGACTTTGTTAGTTGTGTGATTGAACCTCTTGGATTTTGTTGAATACCTCGGGTCACACCGAAAAACCCATTTCCTGTCCACCGTCTGGTGTCGTGTGAATTGAATCGACATGACACGATTTCGACAAGCAGTGATTTGGGGAAAGGTAGATAGCATTCCTGGTTCAAGGATGCACACACCGTTACGAACACGTTGCTGAACCATTAACTTCTTTCTGATCGAGCGGACGCTGTGACGACACAGCCACACGTGGTAGCCTCTGCTGACTAAATAGCTTTCCAAATTTCAGCCAGCCAGCCGACCCGCCACAGACTTGTCGCACAGTTCCCTGCACCTGACCAGGACTACCTTAGCCGAGGTGGAACGCCGGTGAATTGTACGGAGATTTGGGGAGTTGCCAGCGAAAAGCTGCAGATATTACTTGATCGCGACAGTTTCGAACGTTATCTGACGGGCCTCGTTCCGGTAAGTTTCAACGCCGATTCGAGCACGCTGACACTGGGGGTGCTCAACGACTTTGCCGCTCTATGGCTGGAATCCAACTACCGGGGGATCATCAGTGAGGTCCTGCAGGATGTCGTCGGCGGCAAGGTCAACATCGCATTCGAAGGCGGCCACGGACCGACCAATCCCGGTCAGGCTCCAACGAATACCGGCGAGACAAGAGCAGCCGAAATGCTCGCCAAAACCATGGCTACCGACCGCGTCCGGCGCCAACAGGAACGGTGTCGGCCGGATTTTACCTTCGACACATTCGTCGTCGGCAACAGCAACCGGGTCGCTTATGCCGCCGCCAAGGCGGTATCCGAAAATCCCGGTCACGCTTACAACCCGCTGTTCATCTATGGCGGCTCCGGCCTCGGCAAGACGCACCTGCTGCAGGCCATCGCCAACGAGTTGACGAACGCCAACCCGCGCACCCGCATCGAATTCCTCACCAGTGAGGAATTCGTCAACAGCTACGTCGAGGCATTGCAGTCGCAGACCGTGCGTGAATTCCGACGCCATATCCGCAGCCTCGACATCTTGCTCATCGATGACGTCCAGTTCTTCAAGGGCAAGATTGGATCGTCGGAAGAATTTTTCCACACGTTCAATACGCTGCACAACGCCCATAAGCAGATTGTCCTCGCCTCCGATCGTACGCCCAAGGACATCAGCGGTCTCGAGCAACGGTTGGTCTCACGCTTCGACTGCGGGCTGTCGTCTGAAATTCTCCTGCCCGACGTCGAAACCCGTCTCGCGATTCTCAAGAAAAAACAAGAAAGCCAAAGCGTCAAACTCTCCGACGATGTGCTCAACCTCATCGCCAGTCGTATCCCGTCGAATATCCGCAGCCTCGAAGGCGCGCTCACCAAACTGATCATGAACATCACACTGTTCGACAGCGAAATGACCGCCGAAAAGGCCGAAGAACTGCTCGTCGACAAATTCGAAAACGAGTCTCCCAGACTTTCCATCGACCGCATTCAGCGCTGTGTTGCCGACTGCTACGATCTGCGTGTCACCGATATCCTCGGCAAGAAACGGCCGCGGAATATCGCGACACCGCGCATGATAGCGATGTACCTGTCGCGGAAACTGACGGACAACTCGCTGCCGACGATCGGTGACGCCTTCAACCGGAACCATGCAACGATCCTTCACGCCGTCGATACCATCGAACGCAAAATGGGCGACGACGTGAACCTGCGCACAAACGTCAGCATTCTGACGCGTCAGCTGCGTTCACAGCCGCAGTAGCGGAAGCAGCCGGGGGCAATCGATTTTTTCCGGTATTCTCGACACGGCTGCAAAGTCATCATAAAAGGTGTTATATTATCTTGTCCTGCATAGACTTGCGGGACCGGTACTCCGCGGTTTTACCGCTTGACGATGCGGGGACGCAGGTGTACATATTGGCGCTGTAATTGAAACACCAACAGGCTTATGGGTTCCATCAACTTCCCTGTTCAACGCCTTCTTCCCGTTGCGCTGCTTGCCGCAGTCGCCATTGCTTCCGCGCAATATGTCGATGACTTCGATACTGAGGCGCTGTTTGCCAGGAAGCTGATCGAAAAGCGGATGTACGACTTTGCCGAGCGCCAGCTCAATTTCGTCTCGAGCAATTTCAAGAGCGAACAGGACCAGATCAACATCCTTTACGGCCGCTACTACGGCGCCCGCGGAAAACGCAGCAAAGCCGTGGAGTACCTGAAAAAGGTTCCCAGCAGCAGCGCCCATTATTCCGGCGCCTGCCTGGCGCGGGCTCTCGTGGCCTCCAAGCCCGAGGACAAGGCAGCAGGTTTTGCCGCCTACCTCGCGTCCCTGGGCCCGCCGCCACTGAAAAACACCAAGCATAGCGACGAATTCACCAACGCCATGATACGCTACGCCGAGGCGCTCAAGCGCCTCAACCAGCCGGCCAAGGCCGAAGAGATCATCAAGCTCATCCCCAAATACCTGCCAAAATCCGGCTTTGATGATCGCATGGCAGAGTTTCTGGGACTGCAGGCCAAGCTGGCCGCCGTCGATATTCTGGTGGACAAGAAACGACCCTCGTCTCAGTACGAGGCAGATGTCAACGCAGCGCTCAAAACGATCGAGGGCATGATGTGGCACGAGCCCGACCTGATCACCGCCCTCGTCTATACCGAGTTCGGCCATGCCTGCGTACTGCTCAATCAACCGGACAAAGCGATTAAAACCCTCAACGGTGTCGCCGGCGATCTGGACAACATTGAAAAAGCTCTCAAAAAACAATACGGCAACATCTGCGGCTCACCCTTGGCCCCAGCCTACTATTATCTGGGCGAAGCACTTATGGCGAAAGGACGCACCGCCCGCGACAGCGGTAACAAGGGCGACGCCCAACGCCATCTGCTGAGGGCCCTTCAGCAATACTACAAGTGCGCCAAGCGCTACAAATGTGCCCCGATCTATGACAAGGCATCACAGAAGGTGCTGTTGGTAAAGGATATCCTGGTCGACAAGTTCGGTGTCAATCACGACAAACTCAACGCCAAGTTTCCGCCGACCAACGAACAGGCGGTAAAAATCGCCGCCGGACATGCCGAGTACAGATTGCAGCAATACAGCCGTGCCCTGCCACATTATCTCGAGGGCGCCCGGCTCAGCCTCCGCAGCCGCCAGGCAGCTGAGGCATTTCTCTTTGCCGCCATCTGTTACTACAAGACCGATCACTACCTCGAAGCCGCCGCTTGCGCCGACTTCATGGCGGAACGCTATCCCAAGAACAGGTACACCTGGGACGCGCTGTTCAATGTCGCCACCATCCTGCGCGTCAGGAGCAACGAATTCCGCCAAGCCAACCTTGCCCTGTCCGATCGCTATAACGGCTATTCTGCTTTGCTCATGGGACGGTTCGTCAAACTGGCGCCGGATCATCCCAAAGCCCCCACCGCAGCCAACACTACCGCCGAGTCGCAGTACGCCCGCGGCAGTCGGTTGTCCAAAGAAAAGAAAATCCTCGTCCAGTCCGGAAAAGCGCCCGAAGAAATCAGGGCGCACGTGCTCAAGATGCGCAAAGAATACCTCGCCGCAGTGCCGCTCTACGAAGTGTTGACGGAGGAATACGGCGGCACCAAGGAGGGGATCAAAGCCCTGTACCGGCTCGGCTGGATCTACCATATCGACGACGACAGCGAAAACGCCTACACCTATTTCCTGCGGTACTGTGAAGTCCAGCAGGAACCTGTCCGGGAGAAATACGAATCGAAATTTCTCGCTGCACGTCGCCTCATGTTGCTCGACAAAATCGATGACGCGATGGAACACTTTGAGGGATTCCTCGCGTGGACCAAACCCGGCACCGCCTATCACCGGACCGAACACCTCGGCACCTACCGTGAAAACGCCATCGGCTTCGTTGCCTGGTGCTACGACATCAAAGCTCAGAAAATCAGGAAGGAAATTATCGCGTTGAACCAGAAACTGCTCACGGCGCCCAGTGAACTGCCGGAGGACGGGCAAGTCGACGAAGGGGCAAGCGACGACGGCGAAGGGGGTGATGCGGCGGAAGGTGAAGGCGGTGACGACGGCGGAGATCAGGTTGAAGCCGTTGTCGACAAACCCCTCACCGCCGCAGCGATCGCTGCCCGCATCGAAGAGTTGCAAGCGCAGTTCGATGCATACAAAGCCCGCGCTACCCGTGAGTTCATCGACTTCGTCAACCGCTACCCCGATTCCGGACAAACCCCGGCGAACTTGGCCAAGATCGCTTCGCTCCATGTCGAACAGAAGGACTTCACCAATGCCGAAACCTGGCTGATCCGCCTGAACGCGGAATATCCGAAATCCAACGCCGCTGTTCAGGCCAGGTTCACGCTCGGCCGGGTCTACATCGAAAACAACAACTACCCGAAAGCATCAGAGACCTTCAGCAAGATGCTCGACCGCCTGCCCAGCTATCCGCTGGCCAACCTGGTCTATGTCGGCTCCCGTATGTATATCGACGGCGACCCGGCGCGGCCGGGGCTGACCCCCGAAATCATCCTCGCCGCTAATCACGAGATCGTCGCGCGCGCCGAAAATCCCGAACATCCTGACCGGGATCGTGCCCTCAAACACCGCAATCGCGCCATGTTCAGAGTGGCCACCTGTCTGCTGGCGACGGAGCAATTCGAGGAAGCCATTGAACTGTTCGAACGCATGATGCGCGAAAGTCAGGCTGCCAAGGAAAGCGGCGGCAAGGAAAGCGCCTACTACTTCGAGATCCTGCACGGCCGCGGCATCGCCTTTCGTCATGCCGGGCGCCTCGAAGAATCCAGCGCCAGTTTTGACAAACTGCTGTCGGAAATCAACCGCGACCGCTATCCGGGCCAGTACTACGCCAGCCTCGTGGGTGCCGGCATCTCGATGGCCGGCGGCGATAATGAGGAGACCGTCCGCAGATCAGTCGCCCGATTCATGCAGGTCATTCAGTTCGCCGATGCCGACAGCCCCAGGATCAGGCCGTCGGTCGAGGATGCCTATATCGAGGTGGCACGCGCCTTGGCCAGCCTCGGCGACCAGGAACGCGCCATCGGGTACAAGCGCGAGTACCTGGCGAAATTCCACGACGGCCGCTACCGCAAGGCATTCAATTCACTGCCGCCGAAACGCTTTTAACCCAACCGAGGAATCAGACATGAAACAAACGATAATCGTATTGGTCCTGCTGCTCGGCGGATCGATCGCCGTACAGGCGCAGCGGCAGACGGATTACTACGTCATCCTGCGCGACGGCAGCAAAGAGTATGGCACGAAATTGAGCGCTACCAGCGACGGGCGGGTCTCCGTGCACAACGACCGGGGCGGCAAGCAGACGTTCAGCCGCACCCGCATCAGAGCGGCAGTCTCCCCGAAGCCCGCCGCTGTCATGGATGCTGAGGATCTCGTCTCTCGCAAGCAATATGATCGCGCCCTCACCAAGCTCGATGCCTCTTTCAAAGAGTACAAGTGGATCGGCTGGGGCGCTCACATCTGCAATCTGCGTGGTCTTTGCCACCTCAAGAAAAACGCCGTCGCCCAAGCCGAAGCCGCCTTCAAGGAAGGCTTCAAATTCCCCGCCAATTCCAAAACCAGAAACCAACTCGGCAAATCGCTGGTGGAGGTATATCTCCGACAGGAAAAGATCGATGAGGCAGAGAAAGTGCTCAGAAAGATGAAGCCGAAGAGCCAGGAAGACTCGACCTTCGTCTTCAACACACGCGGCAAAGTTCTGACCGCCAAGGGCAAGAAAGACATGGCCGTCCTCAGTTACCTGAAGACCATCATGCTCTACCCCAACGATCCCAATACCCGCGAAGCCTACAAGGAAGTCATCGCCCTGCTGCGTGAAATGAAAGACAACCGCGCCGACGACCTTGACAAGGATATGCGACGCCGTTTCAACTGATCGATTTTCCCAACACAGGCCGCGAGATTTGTTGTAATTCCCGGTGGTGGTTTTACACTAACCCCACACAGTTGTCTGGAGCCACATCAGCCCGGATAGCAGTTCATAAATCAGATCCCAATCCCAGCCCCACACCGAGCGGTCGTGTATCGTCGGCAAACCAATCTGGAGATCCCGTAATCATGTATCGAGTGATCCTCACTGTTCTTGCAACATTGCTGCTTTTC
>DPYP01000385.1:0-5002 GCA_003545375.1 Lentisphaeria bacterium | reverse complement strand
GTCGAACCCGGCGTCCGCCAGAATTTCTGCGTTTACTGCGCTGCTCGCCATCAGCCACGAACCGAGAACAATCTCGCCGGCTTGTAATCGTTGGCGCAGAGATGGTTTGTCATCTTTTAACATGTGAGCCTGGCCTGTGATATGTGAGAACTGAGTGAAACGGCCCTAACATAGAGCCAGAGATCGAGAATTCCCTTACAGTGATTCCGTTAACTCTTCTAAATTTCTCACCGTACCAGGTGTCTGATCTGTCGAACACCACTGGCGACGCCGGTGATTGCAATGGGCCACGTGCCGGTTTCGTCGTCGCGTTGCGCCGCAGTGGATTTCAGAGGGAATGAGTCCGGCTTTACGCACTCACCGTTCGCCTGCTTCATGAATGCCAGCGATCCGGAATGACGTCCTTCTCGGCGGCCAGCAGTTCCTCGATCATCGCCTGACTGTCCGCCAGGCTCTGGCAGAGCGGGTCGGTGGCGAAGGCGCGGTAGAGTAAATCTCGGTCGACTTCGGCGGCGGCGCGGGCGGTGAGTTCGTGACTGTCGAGAACCTGCTGCCACAGGCCGCGCAGCCCGACGGGTGCGTCGCCGACGTGACGCGGCGTGATCTTGTCCATCGACAGGTCACAAAGAACCTCCAGGCAGGCATCGCTCATGTTCGGTACAGCGTCGCCGACCGGCAGGATGAGGTGGAACGGTTTGTCGAGCCCGCCCCACATCGCTTCTATGACGTCGGTGGCGTGGTCTGCCTTGGTGTTGGCGATGAATTCCTCGAGACCGTGTGTGCCGTAGTTGTAACCGTCGACCTCGTTCCACATGTCCCAATGCCATTCGTATCGCGGGACGTGATCCCAGATCGCGATCGGCGGGATCGGGTCGTCGACGATCGTGTTGCCCTGCCAATAGCGGACGTACTCTTTGGTGTGCCCTGTGCAGGTCGGGATATAGCCGAGCGCTTTGTAGAGCTCGCAGGTAATGGCATCGTTGTTCATGGCTTTCGCCCCGGTGTCGCCGCCGTCGGTTTCGGTGGCTGCCTGTTGGCGCAGGCTTTCGGCAATCCTGGGCGTCAGGTCTTCGCCCTGGTATTCCGCCTTGAGCAGAAACGTAAAATGATTCGGGCCGGTAATGCGCATATCGAAGTCACGATCCTGTTCCGGCGTCAGCTCGGCAGTCTCCGAATCGGTGATGCCGGCGCGGGCGGCGTAAGCCCGCTTGACGTGCGGCATGTGCAGGCCATCGCACATGGCGAAGCTCTTCAGGTTTGGTGCATACAGCTGCAGCCCGATGGCGTGGGTCGCTGCCGGGTTGATGTAGTTGATCAACCAGGTATCCGGGCACAACGCCTCGATGTCCTTGCAACATGCCAGAATATGCGGGAACTCGCGCAGTGTGCGCATGATACCGCCGGGCCCGATGGTGTCGCCACTGCACATGCGGATGCCGTATTTTGCCGCAATCTCACAGTCGAGCGCCCGATGCTTGACGGATTTGTACGCGAAAGAGAGTACCACGAAATCAGCGCCGGCCAGAACTTCTCGACGATCCCCGGATGACTCCAGCTTGAGCGACACGCCGGTATGGTCGATGGCCTTGCGGGCGAGCTCCGTCATGCGCGCCAGGTGCGTGGGATTGGTGTCGACCAGGGCCAGCGTACCGGCATTCAAATGTTCACTGGTGACCATCTGCCAGATGGCCTGCCTGCCGAAAAATAAACTGCCTGCGCCAACAATGACGACCTTAGGCCCTGGCATTTTGCTTCCCTCTGCGTGATGGTCGTTGTGGTGATTGATCCGGGAACAACCGGTGATGAATATCTCTCGGCCGACTACCAATACAAACATCAGAACTATGATTGACGGCCGGAGTTTTGCAGTCAATGTGTTGGGGTCACGGATACGAGAAAGAAGAGACCTTGACTATGGCCGGTTGTGCCGGCCGTGGTGAATGACCTTTCCTCTTTTCTTCTCTTGTGTACCAAACCTCAACCTGGTGTACAGATGGATATCTACGAATTTCTCGACCAGCACAGCATCCCTTATCAGCGGTGTGATCATCCGGCGGTATACACGTGTGAAGAAGTCGTACAGCATGTGCCTGCGGACTTTCCCGGTGCCCACACGAAGAACCTGTTCCTGCGCGATGCCAAGGGCAAGCGTCATTTCCTGGTGACTGCCAGTGCCGAGCACAGCGTCGATCTCAAAGCGTTGTCACAGACGATCGGGGCGAGTCGGCTCAGCTTTGCATCGGCCGAGCGGCTCGAGAGGCATCTTGGCATCGCAGCGGGCGCGGTGAGTCTGCTGGCCGTGCTCAACGACACAAAGGGTGCCGTCGAGATCTTCGTTGATCAGGCACTGTGGGAAGCCGAAAGCCTGCGCTGCCATCCGTTGGTGAACACGAGCACGCTAAGTATTGCCACGGGCGATATCGAACGGTTTTTGAGCGCTACCGGGCATTCTCTCAAAGTCGTGAGAATCCCCTGAAAAAAGACGGGTCTCTGCGTGCATTCATTCTGCGACCGGCCTCAATACCGGCTCCAGCCATTCCGGCTTGATTCGGTAGAGCCCGCGCTGTTCGCTTGAGACGATCAGGTCGTTGCCGTCGAAGCAGATGGCCTCGCACTGGCCCATGGCGATGGCGCACCGCGACGCCTTGCCCTTCAGGAAGTTGTCATCGCCGTCATTGATCGCGAAGACCCAGACGGCAGTGTAGGTGAGAACGGCCAGACGCTTGCCGTCGGTCGAAACGTCCGCTGCCGTGACCATGCCGCCAATGTCGTAGTCCCCGACCAGCGTCAGGACATTTTCCTGTTCTTCGTCGATGTCGTCGAATCGGTAGAGCTGCGTGCGGGTATTGGTTCGGTGCTTGGTCAGCAGATAGTATTTGCCGCCCCACGCGAACACCGCTTCGCAGTCGAAGTTATTTATGGCCCGCGTGAAGTCAGTCTGATCGGGATAGCGAAAGCGGATCTTTTTGATGACCGACGTGGCCTTGGTCAGGCGCGGGTTGGGTTCTTTGATGACGTATAACGCCAGGTCGCGGCGCGGGATCTTATGGTTGCCGAAGGCCCCGATGATCAGGTTGCCGTCGTCGTCGGCCGCGATGTCTTCCCAGTCGACGTTGCGGGCGTTGAGGACTTTGATGCCCTTGTAAGGGCCCGCGTCGTTTTCGGGTCGCACGGCTTCGCCGTCCATCGTGATGGCAAAGATCCGCGCGCTGTCACCCGAATCGTTGAGCGTCCACATGACGCCCAGAAAGTTGCAGCTCATTGCCAGCCCGGAGGATTCGCTGATTGCTTTCGGCACAATCATGGCGTAGGGCGTGTCGGCCGCGATGAGTGCGGTGGTTGTGAACATTGCAATCGTCAAAGTGTTCCTGATGGCCCTGTCCACCGGTGCCAACCAGCCGCTATCTTTCCGGCGTTTCGTGGGCGCCGACTTTTTCTTGGACTCTCGCATTGGAGTTACGGTTTCAGTACGGCTTTGACGATCTCGCAGCTATGCATGGTTTCGAACGCGGTATGCCAGTCGCTCAACGCCCATGTCCCGCCAATCGCCGGGGCGACGTCCAGCTGGCCGTTGGCCATCATTGTGATGATCTGTTCCCAGATCGGCCAGTTGTGGCTGAAGCTGCCTTGTAGCGTGACGTTTTTCTGAACCAGCGGATCGAGGCTGAAATTGAGCGGTTGCGGTCCCCACCCGACTTTGCTGATCCAACCTGCCGGACGGACGACGTCGATAGCGAGTTTTAATGCGGCGGACGCACCGGCTGCATCGACGACGCCGTCACACCCGAGGCCGTCCCGCTCCCGGGCCCAGTCCTCGACACCGTCGACCAGCACAGTGCAGCCGTAGGCTTCGGCGATGGCCAGGCGTGCTGTATCCGACGGCAGCCCTGCGACCGCCACTTCGGCGCCGGCGTGTTTCGCCATGAGAGCGGAGAAGATGCCGATCGTTCCGGGCCCGACTATCAGAACCCGGTGTCCCGGTTTGACCCGACCGTTGTTGATGACGGCGTTGTAGGCGACACAACACGGCTCGGTGAGGGCTGCATGCTCAAACGGCACATTCTCCGGCAAGTGGTGGAGAATGCGTTTCGGCACGGCCACGTGACGGCGCATCGCACCATCGATGAGAGCGCCGTACCCTAGCCGTGATGGGTCGAGATTGTAAAGCCCGCGCCGGGTGAGCGGGCTGTCCGGATCGATGACGGCCGACGTTTCACTGACGACACGATCACCCTCTGCCCAGCCCGTTACGTCGGCACCGACCTGGCGAATGACGCCGCAGAACTCATGGCCCAGGACGACTGGATAGTTCATCGTCCAGCTGATACCCCCCTGCCACATGTGCAGGTCACTGCCGCACACGCCGACAGCTTCGACTTCGAGCAGAACTTCGTCGGCAGCGATGGTGGGTTCTGGAATCTCGCGCAGCTCGACGCTTTTCGGCTCGACAGCATAATTTACGACTGCAGTGTCTGACATGTCACCCTCTCGGGCGGTAATTGCTTTTGACTTCATCGACGTAGCGCGTGAGCTCGCCGAGGGGATCGTCGCCGTCGGTCAGTGGATGGCCGATGACAAAATATTCGGCGCCCATCTTTGCCGCGCATACGGCGTCTTCGACACCGAAAGTCGCAATGCCGACGGGCCCCGGGACGACTTCCAACACACCTGGCAGCCAGGGCGTGGTGTCGCGCGAGTCATCGGCGCGCCGTTCATCCGCACTGTAGTGGAGATAGATAAAGTCGGCGCCCCATTCCCAGCATTGCCGGGCCCGGCCGGGTTGATCCTTGGCGCCGATGGTGTCGACGACCACGTCGATGCCCAGTTTCTTGCCTTCATCGATTGCCGAGCGCACGGTCGCATCGGAGGCGTTGGCGCAGACTGTCATCAGATGCCCGCCCTGGTCTTTGGTGCGCTGGACGTTCTTGAAACCGGAATCCATGGTTTTGTAGTCGGCGATAACCGGCATATCGGGAAAGGCCCGGACCATTGCGCCGATCGG
>DPYP01000346.1:2184-5516 GCA_003545375.1 Lentisphaeria bacterium | reverse complement strand
GCGCCGGCGTTCACCAGGCCGAAGCCGTATTTGTGGTTAACCCATCGGCCGGCTCCGTTCTGTGCCCAATTATCGGTATCGCCGCTGTCGTTCTTCGTAGCGGATTTGATCAGGATATGCTGAATATCACGATAGGTCAGGTCTATGCCATTGTCACTTCCCGCCTCGAGTACAAGGGCCACGACCCCCGCAACCATGGGTGTGGCAGCCGAAGTTGCGCCATAGTCATTTGTGTAACCGGGATTTGACAGTTCGATCGATTCCGAGCCGGTGTTGTAGCCCCCGTTGACTGGGTTGTCTGTGCTGACGATCCTACCGCCCATGCCTGAGCCGCGGATTCGAATGTCATCGATATTCCAGCCAGGTCGTTTGTCAGAGCCGTCGGTCGGACCGAGGCCGAAACGAATTCTGGCCTCTGTAGCGCCGACGAGAGTCGGTGCGTTGATCAACGGCTCCCGGACCCATTTGCGTTCTTCATACTCGGTGTTGTTGTTGCTCCAGACATTGGTCCAGTCGTCGCCGTTATTGGCTCTAACGTCTACCGTTACCTGATCCGATTCCTCGACGCCCAACCAGTGGAAGAAATCGAAGTTCACGGCTGTGGCGCTACCGGTGTCGAACGCGGGTGACACGTAATAGTAGGGACCGGCAATATTGTTTTCGTAGTTGCCGTCGAGATTCCAACCGATGACATTCTGCCCTGAGACACCACTCGTTGGGTCGTGGTTCTTACGGCCGCCACCAGTTGGCCTGCCGTGTTCCCATTTGTTGATTGTGCTGTCAACGACCGAGCCTTCGGCATCCTGCAACTCCCATCCCGGATTCTGGTTCATGTCCCAGGCAATTATGTCGCTGGTTCCTCCAAATGCAGATACCAGCAAGGGTGCGCCCGGCTCACTGGAGCCACTGCGGATGCCATCGTGATCGAGAGCGGAAACTGCGATCGTGTACCGTGAATTGGCGTACCCGTCGTAGTTGACGTTGTCGCCGCCGGGTGTTGAACGCGTTGATTGCCTGCCATTACCGCCTGCCCAGACGAAGATATTACCCAGTCCGCGCTGGCCGGTCGATATGTCTCCGCCGCGCCCGTACAGCACCGCATTCTCGATCGCTGTCCGGACCTCCGAATGTGGCTGTCGATGCCAATCCTCCGCGTCGGACGGGCCCCAGCTGTTGCTGTAGATGTCAATTTCCAGGCCATCGCCGTTCGACTCGTTGTTTCCGTAGGACAGTGCTGCGGCGATCTTCTTGTAGTCGGTCGGACCCGGATCATGCAGACGCAGCGCTGCGAACTCCGACCCCGGCGCTATACCCACGACGCCTTCGCACTCTGCCGAAGCACATGATGCCTGGGTTTCACCATGGTAGGTATTGTTCATCGGCGCCGAAATCAGACCGGCAGCCGGCGTCCCGTGCCGTTCATCATGAATGTCGTTGTTGCCGGCATAGCCGTCGCCGTCTGTGAAATCATAGTCCAGCTCGATGATGTGGTTGCCTTGCAGATCGCCATGGGTATAGGCGATACCCGAATCGAGAATGCCGATGACGACGCCGTCGCCGGTATAGGTATTCCAAACTTCGACCACATTGAGGTCGACGCCGATGGTGCCCCCGGTCTGTCCCGTATTATCGAGGTGCCACTGATCGCCGAAAAACTCGTCGGTCGGGAGCTCCAGCACGGTCGGTGCTGCCGGTTGCGGTCCGGCTTCGAAGAGGGTGGGCAGGTCTTCGAAGATGTCGATCGCGGGTTGGTGATCGGGCAGGGCGGCTTGTGGGCCTTCGGGCACCGCCTCTTCGAGGATCGCGGCGATCGGCGTGGGCTCTGCGGTCCACGCATCAGCTAGATCGGCGCCGAGGGTGGCGGAGAGCAGCAGCCGCTTCTCGAGCGGCTCCAGACCAAATATTCCGGTACCGGGCACAGGCGGGCTTCCTAGTCAGGAAAAACGTCGGGTTGAAAGTGTTGCCGATTGAACGGAGATAATGAGGTAGGATAACCCACCGCGAATAGCCTGTCAACAAAGAGCGGTATTACAACCCTGCAGGGCGGTATTTGGCGGGTTAATCAACTCACATTTTGTACCGGCTGTTTCCGCGGGAGAACTGTTCTGGATTGGGATCACAGAGTAGGGTAAGCGCCGAACTGGCCAGGTACGATGCATCGTGCAGTTTTACAGCCCCAATGACGGACGCGGAGATCCGTCGTACGCCTCATGTCAACACCGATTCGAATTGCCGGCATCGCCACCCGTGTTCCGGGGCTACCGGTGCCGCAGGCGAAAATCGCCGAGCGCATGATTGCCTGCCTGGCGCCCGGCGACAGAGACACGCGGCGCATCCGTGAGCTGTATCGGCGTTCCGGCATCGATACGCGACATACGGTCCTGCCCGATTTCATTACGTCCGAGGCGTTTCTGTTCGGTGCTGCCGGCTCGGTGCCGCCGCCACCGCTGACCGGCGACCGCAACGCGCTGTACGTCGATGCTGCAATGAAATTGGCCGTCGATGCCGCCCATGAAGCGCTCGCTATCGTCGATGGACCTGCCGCCGTGACTCATGTCGTCACCGCTTCATGCACGGGCTTTCACGCGCCCGAACCGGCGACGGAGCTCGTGCGTTGCTGCCGCCTGGCCGCCGATGTCGAGCGCTACCACCTCGGCTTCATGGGCTGCTCTGCCGCTTTCCCGGCGCTGCGTCTGGCGCACTCGATCTGCAGCGCCGACCCGAGTGCCGTTGTGCTCGTGGCTTGTGTCGAGATTTGCACGATCCACTTCCAGGCCGACCTGTCGACCGACGCGCTGCTCGCCAACTCGCTGTTCGCGGACGGTGCCGCCGCTGTCATCGTCACTGGCCGGCCCGTGCGTGAACCGACTCTGCGCATTGGGCATTTCGCCAGCCGTGTCGACGACGTCGGCCGCGACGCCATGCAATGGACGATCGGCAACCATGGTTTCCGCATGCGGTTGTCCCGGGAAGTTCCGGGTCTGGTGGGTTCAGTCGCTGGCCCCGCCGTTGACGCCCTGCTTGGACCGGCCGGCCTGACTGTCGCCGACATCCCGTTCTGGGCGATTCACCCCGGCGGCAAGGCGATCCTCGATCGGATCGAACGCGCCCTGGCGCTGCCCGCCGAGGCGCTGACGGAATCACGTGCGGTCCTGGCGCGCTACGGGAATATGAGCAGTCCCACCGTGCTGTTTGTACTCGACCAGTTGCTGGCGGCCGCACCGGTTGCCGGCGAACCGGTTGTTGCCATGTCCTTCGGTCCCGGACTCACCACCGAGTCCGCTCTGTTTCATGTCGATGGCGACCATTGAGAGCTTGCCTGTGCCGTTAGT
>DPYP01000346.1:0-1803 GCA_003545375.1 Lentisphaeria bacterium | reverse complement strand
GCTGACTCGCACCTACGCTCAGTTCGCCCGGCTCAATCCGTTGTTGTCCGGATGGGATCGGGTGTATCGCCGGCTGCTGTATCCTCGCATGGATCGCCAACGTCAGTGGTCGCTGCTCGATGTCGGCTGCGGCGGTGCCGACATCGCCCGGCATCTGCTGGCGCTGGCGCGACGCGACGACTTCGATCTGTGTGTCCACGCGATCGACCCCGATCGGCGGGCCATCGATTTCGCCACCGCGGCCGCCCCTGCCGATGCGTGTCTGACTTTGGAAAACTGCGAACTCCGCACGATCGCGGCACGTGGTGACCGTTTTGATTTCGTTGTCTGCAATCACCTGCTGCATCATCTCGATGCTGCAGACCTGCAATCCCTCTGCCGCGATGCCGCACAGATAGGAAGGCGTCGGGTGATCTGGAACGACATCGAGCGCTCGGATGTTGGTTACGCGCTGTTTGCCATTGGCGCGCCGCTTCTTTTCCCGCGCGCCTTTACGGCAGCCGACGGGTTACGATCGATCCGTCGTTCTTATACCCGGGACGAGCTGGCCGCGGCGTTACCGGATGGATGGATGGTGACTCGCCAGCGGCCATGTCGACTGGTGGCGACTTACGACGGTGTCGAATCATGAAACAGGCCGACGTGGTCGTCGTCGGTGGTGGCCCGGTCGGGTTGTTCGCCGGGTTGTCGTTGCTGCAGCAAGGTGTGGATGTGGTCGTACTCGAAGCCCGCGCCGGCGGCAGCGCCGGTTCGCGCGCTATCGGCATTCATCCGCCGGCGCTGCGTTGTCTGGAACAGCTCGGATTGATCGGCGCTTTTCTCGAGGCCGGCACGGTCGTACGCGAGGCCTCTGTCTTTGTCGATCGCCGGCCGCTGACCCGCCTGCGGTTCGACGGTTGTGACCCGCAGCACGACGGCGTACTGATGGTGCCACAGCAGCAGACCGAGCGTTTGCTGGCCGAGCCGCTGCAAGATGCCGGTCGGATCTCGTACGGCGTTCGCGTCGATTCGCTGGAGTCGACCGCCGACGACATTGTTCTCCGTGGTGATGGCGCCGAATTGCAGGTGCGTTGGGTACTGGTGTGCGATGGCCGTCACAGCGCCTTGCGCCAAGCCCTGCGCGTCGGGATGCCGGTACAGGCGTATGCCCACGGGTATATCATGGGCGACTTCCCCGATGCAACGGATTTCGGTGCCGCCGCGGCGATTTTTCTCGGGCGGCAAAGCCTCGTCGAGTCTCTGCCCCTGCCGCAGAACACGCGGCGCTGGGTGGTGCGTCTGCGGAGTCCGCAAAATGCCTGTACTGCGGACGAGATTGCTGCGATCGTCGGGCAACGCACGGGTCATGGTCTGGATGCGGCGAGCTGCACGATGACCAGCGCTTTCGCGGCGGAACAGGGGATTGCGGAGCGCTTGCGTAAGGGGCGGGCGATTCTGCTCGGTGACGCTGCTCACGTCGTCAGCCCGATCGGTGGGCAAGGCATGAATCTGGGCTGGCTTGGCGCCGCCGCGCTGATACCGCTGCTGACGCAGATTCTCAATAGTACCGATCCGGCGGCTCCTGCATTGTCCGCGTGGGAGCGGCAAGTCCGCAGCAACTGGCAGCGGGCCCGGCGACGGGCCGAGGCGAACATGTTCCACGGTCGGCCTTTGCGATGTCCGCAATTGCACCGCGCCCTGATGCATCTCATGCTCGACACGCCGTTGCGCCATCGCTTCGTGCGGCACTATACGATGGACGGTTTCACGTAGGACGGTTTCCTGATCGATCGCGAGACGATGCCGCTGCGATGAAGTTCAAAA
>DPYP01000202.1:21160-21519 GCA_003545375.1 Lentisphaeria bacterium | reverse complement strand
GGCGATCAGGATAAAGCAAAGTATCAATATATAAAGCTACGCGTTGAGCAACTCGCAAAGCCGAAGGCAGATGTGCAGAAGGAATACGGTGTCCATGAGGCCAAAGCCGAGGCGGTTGAACAGGTTGCGGATATTGACAATGCTTCCGGGATAAGCGGAAGTGAAGTTAGCAAAGAAGATGCAAGGAAACATGATCCTTCCGCATCAGAAACGCCGAAAGACGCGGTGTGTACCGTCGCGGCAGAAGATTTGGGAACACTGCGTAAGAAGGCTGAGGCGGGAGATGCCGAGGCGCAGGTCAAGCTCGGCTTGATGTACGTCAAGGGCGATGGTGTACCTCAGGACGATGCCGAGGCGGT
>DPYP01000202.1:0-20844 GCA_003545375.1 Lentisphaeria bacterium | reverse complement strand
ATGCCGAGGCGGTGAAGTGGTGCCGCAAGGCTGCTGAGCAGGGAGATGCCGCCGCGCAGTTGAACCTCGGCAAGATGTACGCCACCGGCCTTGGTGTGCCTGAGGATGATGCCGAGGCGTTTAAGTGGTTTCGCAAGGCTGCTGAGCAGGGATATGCCGATGCGCAGTACCACCTCGGCTTGATGTACGCCAACGGCGAAGGCGGCGGGAATGGCGGCGGTTTTCATGGTTACACACCGACCACTGGTTACTTTTTGGTTACAATTAGCTTTCTTAAAAGTCACCAAAAGACAAAGTGCGACAGCCTACATGCACAGATGCCAAAAACGCCCCCAGAAAAAAATGGCAGAGCTTATCGCAGGGCTCGAACCTTGATGAAATACTGCCCCAAGTGTAGTATCCTCGGCGGTGGCAGAAAAAATGGAATTGAACGGCGAGACCCCGGCTGTTTGGATTTTCTACGGAGTCTGCAGAATCGTCCGAATCATCGCCGAGACGCCGCAATAGCAGTATACCTACTTGTTGTACGGAACCGGGAGTGGGCGCATATTGAATCGGGCATCGCGGTTAACCGGCCCGAGAGCGAATCACCTCATCCCATCATGACTGAAGTCCTTCCACATCCACGGACCGTCCCGCAGCGCGAATTTTCCCGCCGCCGGGCTGCCGCCGCGGACGCGGTCCTGGCCAGCCAGCCAAAGCGCCGGCGCTGGCTCCGGAGAAACGCCATTCGATTCCGGCCGCAAAGGCTGAGCGTTGGCCACCGTTTCACGCTTATCGAATTGCTCGTGGTCATCGCCATCATCGCCATTTTGGCATCGATGCTCCTGCCGGCACTGAACAAAGCCAAGGCCAAGGCCAAAGAAGCCTTGTGCGTCAACAATCTCAAGCAGCTTTCGCTCGGCGGTCTGATGTACGCGGTTGACGTGGACGACTTGTATCCGTCGGCGCCATGGAACAAGGCCGGCGGCGCCAGTCAACGATTCTTTTACTACGGCTGGGGCAACGCGGGCGGCGGCGGCATCGACAACCCCGGTGGATTAGGGTGGCTGTATCGTTTGGGGTATGTGCCGGCGCCGGAGGTCTACAACTGTCCGGCAGCCGATCCGAGCACCGCCTCGTGGTGGTACAGTTGGTCACTGGCGTCACCCTACTGCTTCAAGAACGCGTGGCCCGATGCCTCGCAGGCGCCGACCGTGCCGGCGACATACTGGGCCTATGCCGGCTATGTACAGATCAACCCCACGCAGCATACTGTCGACGACGCCAGGCGCATGAGCGGCCAGGACGATGAGTTCAAGGTCTCCCGGTATGAGCCGAATACGCCGATTCTGATGGACTACGATTTCGCGATAAACGACAGCGATTCGCACCAGCGATTGCCGAACACCATGAATCATCCCGTCGGATTCCCGTTCCTCCGCCTCGATGGCGCCGCGCAAGTGGATGTTGATCCCGGAGGCATGGAGATGATGTCGTACGCCGCCGCCCAGTGGGCGACAATGGGCATCGGCATGACCGTGAATCAAGCGATCTGGCTGCAGGACCTCTGCCTCGACGGCATGTACGTCCAGGGGGGTGGCTGGGTGCCGCCCTGAGGGTCCGCGTGGGCTGACCTCTGTTGCGAGAAACCGGAACCGGACAACCAAGATGCTCTACCATCCGCGTGACAAAGGCCTATGGGATGCCTGGGTGTTCCATCACGAGGGCACTTTCCATCTGTTTCACTTGCAGTTGATCGATCGCGAACGGTATTGGTGGCACATTGCCCATGCGACCTCGCCGGACCTGTTGCGCTGGACAGAGCAGGAACCGGCGCTCACGGCCGGCGCTGAAGGAGAATGGGACCACGGGACCCTCGGCACCGGCTCGACGTTTGCGGCCAACGGCCGATTCTACCTGACCTACTGTCGACTCGGGCCGGGGCGTCCGCAGCAGATCGGCATCGCCAGTTCCGACGACCTGTATCATTGGACAAAGGCTTCGGAGAACCCGATCCTCGAACCGGCCATGGAGTCAGGCACCTACGAGACCGACCTCGAGCAGAAATCCGACCGCGCGCCATCATGCCGTGACGCGTTCGTGCGCCATGACGCCGCCGACGGCGCTTACCACGCCTTGTTCGCAGCGCGCGTTGCCGGGGGACCGACGGTCCGGCGCGGCTGCGTGGGGCACGCCGTTTCCGGCGACCTCGTGCACTGGGAGCTGCGGCCGCCGATTTACGCACCGGGATTATTTCACGACCACGAAGTGCCGCAATTGCACCGCATCGGCAACAGGTATTATCTGATCTGGATGATGTTCGACATCTACGGCAATCACCACGAGATCCCGTCGCGCCGCTTCGCCAGCGGCACGTTCTACGCCGTGAGCGACAAGCCATACGAGGGCTTTTCGTCGCCGGCCGATAATCTGCTGATCGGCAGCGGCAACGGGCGCTGGGACCTCGCCTCGACGAGTGTGTTGCCGTTGGGCGACGAGCTGCTGCTCACCTACCACATGTGCGGGCGCGGCCTGCCCGACTATGTCTCGCTGGCAGCGCCGAAGCTGCTCGAGGCCACTGATGACGGCGAGCTCGTGGCCCGGTATTGCCCACGGGTCGACGCCCTCAAGACCGGCGAGCTCGTAGGCGGGCTGCGGTCGCAATGGGTGGAGGCCAAGCGCTGTCTGCCCGGCGAGAACTGGTCGCTGCGCGACGATGTGCTCACCGCCGAGGTCGACGGGTCGTTCACCCTGGGAACCGGGATCGGTGCGACGCATTTTCTGCTCGAGTGCGAGCTCCTGATCGAGACCGGGCGGTTCGCTGGAATCGGGATCACCGAAGAAGGGGGTGAACTGAGCGCCGCCGCTGCCGGGACCCTGCTGAGCGCCGTCGATGCCGGCGCCGTGCTCGACGCCGAAGCGCAGGAAGTGCATGTGCTCGGCTTCACCGGCGCCAAGACCGGACCGGTGCTGCGGCCACTGGACAGTGCCGGCTTCTGCGTGCGTGCCCGGGCCTGGCATCACCTGCGCATGATGGTGCGCCGGCCGTGGACCGACATCTTCTTTGACGACTGCCTCGTGTTTTCCCTGGCACTGCCGTGGCCGGAGAAAGGTCAGTTTGTTTTCCTGGCGTGCGATGGTACGATACGCTTCCGCAATTTCATCGTGCACGAGATCGAATGAGACAGGCCTCCATCGACAGGAGGCCATTGCCATGCTGAAGAACCTTCTCAATGCCGCTTCATTGATTCTGGGTCTGGCCGCTTCGTGCCTGTACGCAGCCGAGCCAGCACCGCTGCGCATGGTCATCGCCAGCCCGTGCCCGTACTGGGGTATCGACAAGCAAATCGCTGGCGAGCTCAGGGCTGAGGGCGTCGAGCTGTTGGCCTATCCGGAATGCCCGAAGCTCAAGGACACGCTGCTCGAGGGCTACGTCGGCGAGCGGCTCCTGGACTACAACATCCTGATCTTCGGTGACCCCCACTATCGCTTTGGCCGGCCGGACCCGGTAACCGGCGCGGTCCCCAACGAGATCGTCCATCTCGTGGGCCAGCTGAAGAAGTTCCTCGCGGGTGGCGGCGGCGTCTGGTTCTGCGGGCTCGGGGAGCAGAACTGGGGCAAGACGGCGGGGACGCTGAACTACATCCTGCGCGAGCTCGATCTGGATGCGGAGGTCACCGGCGAGGTGGTCATGGACACGGCGGTGCAGCAGCGGGGCAGCCGCTTCGGTGAACACGCATGGGTCGAAGTCGTGGGTGATCCGCTGACCCAAGGGGTAGACAACGTGCTGCACCCGGTCGGGGTCGTTGCCGGCGAGGGCAGCATGGGTGTGGTGCCCATTACCCGGCTCGGTCCGGACTGGCGCGTGCTGCTGCGCGGCAGCGAGACCGCGGCATCGTATCCCATCGATCTTACGCCCCCCACCACCGGCGACAAACTGGCCACCACACCCGGGACGGTTACCTCGCGGCCGGTGCTCTGCGCCGTGCGCGACACGCCGGCTGGGGGCCGCGTCGTGCTCTGGCCGACCTACACCAACTACACCGTCACCGCCGGCTCGCGGGGCATGCTCTTCGACGGCGAGCGCGATGGCCGCAAAAGCCACGGCCGGCGGCTGATCAAGCAGCTGCTCCGTTGGCTGGCCGAACCTGCTCGCGGCAGCAAGACCGTCGGACTCTTTGACCCGGCCCAATACGTGGCGAAGATCGAACAGCCGGACCCTGACCGGATCCTGCAACGCTGGTGTGTGCCGGGACGAAAGGACTACGCCAATCAATACCGGGGACTGGTCGGCGCACACAGCAGCCTGAGCGACGGACAGAACACGCCGGAGGAGATGATCGCGGCGGCGCAGGCCGCCGGTTACGACTTCATCGCCTTCACCGAGGACCTTGCGGCCATGGACGAGCTGAAATGGCAGCAGCTCCTGGCCGTCTGCAACAAGGTGAACCAGGCGAACCCGAAGTTCCGTGCCTTCCAGGGCCTGGACTTCCTCGATGAGGCCGGCAACCGCGGCGTCGTGTTTGGCCAGCGGTACTGGGTCACTGAGAAACTGCGCAGCACCAGGGACCCGACACGCGTCGAGTACTGGTACTCATTCACGTACAAGGCCGACTCGAACCCGAAGAGCTGGCCGCCACGCATTATCATCCGCTCGAAGACCAACAACAAGCGGCCCTGGAATCAGGGGATGTGGAGCCTGTTCGCACCGTACTGTTACGAAGGCGGCGAGCTGGTCGATGACTCGTTCGACGAGTACCGCCAGCTGGTCGGACGCCACAACTTCGTCTGGAACGCCGGCATCGCCGCGGTGCATACCGTTCGCAGCGTCGAGGATGTCGCGGCGGCAGCGCGTCCGGGACGCTATCAGTTCTATGTTCGTGCCGATCAACTGGCCGCCACCAGGGACCCCGAAAACCCGAAAGGTGTGTACGACTCGATATGGACGAATTGCGGTCCGTGGAAGCCGGACCCGGAGACCGACCGGACGCGCGATTACTATCCCCACTACTTCCCGTGCTACCCCAGCTCCGGCCCGGAGATCCTGGATTTCCGCACCAAGTTCCTCGGCGAAGGCTTCGGCGCGGACATGGCTATCCCCGGCAACAACCGGTCGATGCTGCACATCTACGTCCGCGCCCCTGCCGGTCTGGACGAAGTTCGCCTCTACGATCGCGAGCGACTGGTACGCCGGTACAAGCCCGGCGGCACGGTGTTCGAACATTTCATGACCATACCGAACAACGAGCAGCACAGCTACACGATCACCGTGACCGACGCCGCCGGCGGCCGTGCCGTGAGCTGGCCGGCCTGGACCCACATCCAGGAGCTTGCCTATCTGCGATGCGGTGACAACTGGAACTACAACACGTTGCGAAAACTGCGCCATGGCCAGGACTACGAACCGAAGTACTCGCTCCTTGAAGTCCAGTCCGGCTGGGACGCGAAGAAAGCGAAGCCGGAAGCCGAGCGCCCCCGATACTGGTGCTATCAGTCGCGCGTGACGCATGTCGGGCCCGGCGCCGCCAGTGTCAACTACATCTTCCCGGATCACCAGAACCTGTTGGTCGACGACGAACCCTGGGGCGCGGCACACTACGCCAAGGCGCTGGCGATGGATCTCACCTCGGTCGGCCCCTACGGCGCCGTCGCCGCCAATGTCATACGCTATGATTACCGGGAGAAGAAGCCGGAACCGTACAATTATGCGGACTTCGCCGGGCCGTACCGCGCCGTCGCCTCGCCCTGGCCCTGCGACCAGGTGTATTACTATCCCTTCTCGCGCTGGAACGGCGCCAATGTCGTGCGCTGCATGGGCCGGATCAGGTTTGCCCGCAAGGTGAGCACGGCGGACGGCAGCCCGATCCGCCTGGGACTTGGGTACGGCGACAAGGGCAACCCGGACATCCTCGAAGTGCGCACCGCCGGCGGCACGGTGACCCATCACAATGTCGGCGACGGCAGCAACGTCGCGGTCGATCTCCCCGTCGGCGGCTACGCCTGCTGGTACGACGACAAGGGCGACGGCATCGGCGGCGTCATCGGGCTGTCGCCCGGCGTTGTCCTGCACTACGGCAGGGATTGGCAGGGCTTGCGCATGCAGATACCGTCGCCAGCCGAACCGATGAGCGAGGCGACCTGGGATGTGGTGTTTGTCTCGGGCACCCCGGCGACGAGCAATTCAAATGAGCAGATGCTCGATGTCTGGCAGGGCATGGGCTTTGCCGGCAAACCGACGCTGTACGATGTCCAGCCGCGCGTCGGCCGTGTCATCGACCAGCGTTTCTTTCTCACGCTGGCGGCGGCGAACGGCGGCTTTCGCGGTCGTATCGTCAAGACTACCGGCAAGTTGCTGCCGCTCCACCTGCCGGTCTGGATCGAGGGGCTGAACCCGCGCTGGGACGCCGGCATCTGGTACCGGGGCGAGACGGAGCTGGAAGTCATCAGCAATCATCGCGACCCGTGGGGGATGCGGATGGCCTGGATCCTCACCGGCCGCTACGAGCGCCGGGTCGACGAGGTGCGTTACATTCCCGTGCTCGAGAAGGTCCCGCCCGCTTGGGGATCCCGCGTGCAGCCGAAGGTGCGCACGCCGTACACCGGCACCGGCTACTGCCAGATCGAGACGGACCGCCAGGACCCGGATATTTTCGTCGGCAACTTTCTCGTCTGCGACCGGCCGGAGGTCTTCATCGGTATGCGCGCCGCCTCGAAAGGTGCATGCACGTTCGAGCTGAACAACCCGACCGAGCGCCCGCATACCGTGACCGTCCGGCCCGCTGAAGGCTTCGACCTGACCGGCCGCTGGGAGCGGACCCTCGAGCTCGGGGCCGGCGCCCACCAGGTGGTGACGGTCGCGGGCGAGTGAACCCGTAACGCAAAAGACGCCCATGCCACGACCCCACAAACGCTTCGGCCTGCTGGACTCCGACCTCGAGCATCGGAGAAACGGGACGTGAGTCGTGCGGCGAGAACATTGATCGGTGCATTCTTGCTGGTAGCTAGCGGAGGCCGAGGCGATATGCAGACTGATACAGAACAGAACACCGATGACCGGATCACGGTGATCCGGCCGCGCCCCTGGCAGGTTGTGCAACGAACCGACGCCGGCAACTGCCGGGTCGCGGTTCAGGTCCGCTGCGGACTCCGCAAAGCACGAATTGAAGCGCGACTGGTTCTCATGTCGAACGCCAGCGGCGCCGCGACAAATTGGCTACGGTTCGAGGCGACAGCAGATGGCGAGCTGTTCGAGGGCACGGTGCCGGCAGCTGCCGGCGGCTGGTACTCGCTCGAGGTCCGCGCCGTCGACGACGCCGGCGCCGCGGCGGAAACCAGCGTGCACCACGTCGGGGTCGGTGAGGTGTTCATCACCGCCGGCCAGTCGAACTCGTCCAACTACGGCTGCACACCGTTGCGTGCCGAGGAAGACCGCGTCGTGGCTTATGACGGGGGCGCCTGGCAACCGGCAGTGGACCCGCTGCCCGGCGCCCGCGGCGAGGGCGGATCACCGTGGTGTCCGTTCGCAGACCGGCTGGTGCGCCACCTGGACGTGCCGGTTGCCATAGCGGCGGTGGGCTACCATGGCGTGAAGGCGGCGGAATGGGCGCCGGGCGGTGAGGCATGGCCACGGCTGGAGCGGGTCCTGAAGGCGCTCGGACCGAATGGCGTGCGCGCAGTGTTGTGGCATCAGGGCGAGGCCGACAACGGGGCCGGAACTACCGGCGAAGACTACTATGCCGCGTTGGCGGCGGCGATCACGGCGTCTCGCGAGGCAGCCGGATACCGTGTGCCCTGGTTCGTGGCCCGCGCCAGTTTCGTGCCCGCCAAGTACGAGCCGCCGCAGGAGCGCTCCGCAGCCGTGCGCGGTGCGCAGACTCGCTTGTGCACCGACGGGCTCGCACTGCCGGGACCGGACACGGATGACATGACGGGCCCCGAGTATCGCTGCGACGATGAGATCCATATGAATGCCAACGGCCTGTGGACGCACGGCGAACGATGGTTCCGCGCCGTGAGTGTCGTGCTCCGAGGAAGACAATAATGCCAACCTGCCCGCTGCAATCGACGGCGACAAGACGATGACAAATTCCAAAGACAAGGTCCGCATCGGAATCATCCGGTGTGACACGCATGCGTTCTGGTACGCGCACCTGTTCGAGCGTCCCGATCCCGAACTGATGCGTCTCAACCACCGCGGCTGTCACTACTACTTCCACGAGCCCGACAATCCGTGCCAAGAGCGCTTCGCGCCACCGGCGGCCATGGCCATCACGCGCGTGTTCGACCCGGTGGACCCGGCGGCGGCGAAAACGCTCTCGGAGACATTCGGTGGCCGCCCGCGGGTCTGCGACAGTGTTGACGAAGCCTCCGACGACGTTGACCTAGTCTATGTCGCCGACTGTGACTACGGGGGCGAGGATCACCTGGAACTGGCCCGGCCCGGCCTCACCAAGGGGGTTCCGCATTTCATCGACAAACCGTTTGCCCACACCCTCGCCGATGCCCGCGCCATGATCGCTCTGGCGCAGGCGCACGACACGGTGCTGATGTGCGCCTCGCTGATGAGTTATTCACCGCACCTGGAACGGTTTCGCGGGCGTTTCGCGGACATCGCACCGGTGCGCAGCGTGGTCGTGTACGGGGGGTGGCGCCTGGCGATCCTCTATCATGTGATCAGCTTG
The DNA here is from genome assembly GCA_003545375.1 of Lentisphaeria bacterium. Classification (GTDB taxonomy): domain Bacteria; phylum Verrucomicrobiota; class Lentisphaeria; order JABSQK01; family CAJWLW01; genus CAJWLW01. Next base: position 12,181 of record DPYP01000202.1, on the reverse strand, counting down.
ATTCAGAACGTCATGGGACCCGGCTGCGAGTGGGTCGAGTGCATGGGGCCCGACGACCTGAATGTTATTCGACTGCACTATCCCAACGGCGACGGCGGCACGGACGCGATCATTCTCAACTCGATCGACAAATGGCCGGGCCGGCACGATCATGAGTCGGCCGCAAACGTCCAGCATTGCCGGATGGATGCCAGCGCCTACGGCGACGGCGGCGCCATCCACAGTCCGCGGGTTGGCGACTACCTGGTCCCCTACGCCGGACTGCGCATCGTGCAGATGGCCGATCGCATGGCCCGGAGCGGCGTCGCGCCGATCCCGTACGCCGAGATGCTGGAACCGATGGCGATCATCGAGGCGGCGCGACTGGGGCGCCGCGCCGGGCGGCGTGTCGCCCTCGAGGAAGTGCAATGAAGACGATTCGTATCGGCATGATCGGCGCCAACCCGCGTGCGCTGTGGTATGCGGCGCTCTTTGACGACGTCGATCCGGAGAGGTTTGCCGCACTCGTTCCGGCACACTACCATCACCTGACCTACTACGACCGAGAGGAGCTGTGGCTGAACCGCGCCCGGGGCTTTCACCTGGCCAGAGTGTACGATCCCGACTTCACCGCGGCCGAGCAACTTGCAGCTGCCTTCCGACACCCGGTTCGCCCGTGCCGGACGCTGGACGAGGTGTCCGATGACGTCGACCTGGTGTTCATCGCCAACGAATCCGGCGACGGCTCGGATCACCGCGGACTGTCTTCGCCGGGGCTGATGAAGTCCGTGCCGACGTTCGTCGACCGGCCGCTGGCACGCACGGTGAAGGATGCCAGAGCGATGGTTCGGCTGGCGAAGAAGCACAGTTCACCACTGCTTTCCTGTTCGCACCTGCGCATGCTGCCGCACGCCGCGTGGTTCAAAGCACGGTACCGCGAATTTCACCGGGTCGAACGCGGCACGGTCCAGGGCCACGGTCCGAACCCGGCGCACATCGCCGATGGCATTGAGCTGTCGCTCTTCCTTTTTGGCGACCCGTTCGGCGGTCGCGTCGATTGTGTGCAGAGCACCGGCGACTGGCCGCTGCAAATCCTCTGGACACGGTACGCCACCGCGGAACAAAGGCACGTGCTCGCGGGACTGGTTCTGAGCAATGCGCCGGCGACGCCGCGGCAGCCGTTCTTCGCCAAAGCGGTCAGCCTGGGCAAACCGCTGATGACCGATGATCTCGACGCGTTTGTGCAGCCGGAGGGCGGGCTCGGCGTCCTCAACACCCTTCACGAGATGGTCGCCTCGGGCCGGCCGCCGCTTTCGGTTGCGACGATGATCGAGCATGTCGCCGTTGCCGAGGCGGGCCGCCTGGCGCATGAACGCGGCGAGGCCGTGATGGTGCGCGACGTAAGAGGTAGAGGGTAGTGCCGAATGGCGCTCGTACGCGCTGCCGGAAGACAACGACAGAGCCCAAAATACGATTCCCACAAGGAGAGATCAACCATGACACCACCCAGGACATCACACCACGACCTCGATGCATCGCTGCCGCAAACCGGCGCCGAGGTGCACTATAACCCCGACCTGTTTTTTGTGGTTTGTGATGTTGATCCACACCATCGTCCGGGGAAGGAATTCGCCGGTGCCGTCACCAGGGGCATTGACATGGGCAATGACACCACAGACGAGCAACTTGCCGAGGGCCCGGACTTCTTCGACCTGATGCTCGATCACAGAATGTGCGATGGCTTTCGTGATATCAGCATGTGCAACAGCCGCAACCCGATGTACATGGAGCGCGTGCGCGAGCTGCTCGAGTCCGGCCGGGTCAATCAGTTCGTGCTGGGCATTCAACCGATGTATAAACTTTTTGCTCGCGGCGCCTACAAAGCCGGGATGACCGTCTTTGAATACCTGGACATGATCTACCAGACCATGTTCGAGATGAACGAAAAATTCGGCTGTTGGCGGGTACGCTTCGACATGATCGGCGAAATCAGCAACAGCGTCCTCTGGCCTGACGAAGGGTTACCCGACAAACAGGCGGCGGGCGATTTCTACCGTCGCTGGTACACATCGGGTTTGTACACGTCTATCGCCTGGGATCAGATGATGCCTGAGGAGGGCTTCAGTTTTTTTCGAGACGCGCTCGAGCGTGGCGGCGGGACGTTGCGAAAAATGTTTGTCTCCAACACGACGTCCATTCCTTTTGACCTGCACGAAGGTTTTCAATTGGGTGTGCCGGTCGGTATCTTCGAGGGCTACACCAACAATCCGCTGCCGCAACAGCTGTGCCTTGCCTTTGCGCGCGGCGGCGCCCGTCATCACGACGCGCTGTGGGGCACGGATAATTCCCCGTGGGCCGATTTCACCCACACCCCCACCCGCACGACGCGACTTGGTGAATACCTTTCAGGCCTGACCCCTGAAGCGATGTTGCGCGGCTGGGTCTGTCAATACATGGCGGGCGCGAACTTCCTGATGCATGAATCATCGGATTGGTTTTTCTTTACCGAAAAAGCGCCCGGTGTCGTGGTGCCGTCGCCGCATGGGCTCAAGGCCATCGAGTTCTACGACTTTGCGCGCCGCCGGCATCCGCGACGCGGTCAGCTCGTGACGCCCTTCGCTTTGATGATGGAGCGCGATCACGGCTTCGGCAGCGATTGGTGGCGCCGGCAGGGGGGGGCTGTGCCGGATATCCAGTGGCCGCGCATCTTCGGCGCAGCGGTGCCGATGCTGGACGAGGACTGGATGATGTACCGCTTTGTCGAGGCCGCCTACCCGATGGCGTCGGAAGGGCTGGATCAAGCGACTCTATTGCGCATACTCAACGGGCACCGCGGCGTGGATGAGCAGGCAACGTCTGAATTTGAAGAGACCTATGCCCGGCTCGCGCGCGGCGAAGAAGACCCGAACAAGTACAACCGCTACCTGCACGACACCCCGTGGGGCGACAGCTTTGACGTGATTCAGGAAAACTGTGAACCGGCGGTTTTGACGACGTACTACAAGGCGGTTTTCCTGATGGGCGGCGTCAAACTCGAGGGCAAGTTGCTGGAACGCCTGCGCTCGTACGTCGATGCCGGCGGCATGCTCATTGTCAATCATAAACAGATCGAGGATTGGGATGCCGCGTTCCTGGGCGTCGAGCCGCCAACCTGCCTGGATCAACCCGGCGACGGCTGGCGACCGGACGATACCGGCGGTCTTCATCCCGAACGCTTCGCCTATGCGGTGTCCGAGTCGAGCGGCGCCAAGGTATGGGTAAGAGACAACCTTACCGGCCACCCATTAGTGCTCGAGCATTTGTTTGGCCGGGGCCGCGTCATCACGGTCATGGCGGACTGGATGATGACCTGTGGTCAGGAGCACTGGCTCGATCTGGGCCGGTGGCTCATGGATCGACTTCATGAAACATTATGCCCGGTTCGTCTTTCCGGTGAACGCGGACATTACATGGTCAATCAGCTCGACGACGCTCTGGTCATCACGCTGATGAATCACCGAACGTCGCCATTGCGTACCACCGTTCGTATTCGACAGGATGCGCTGACCGCAATCGACACCACCCGAATCGGTGACTGGTGGCGCAACCTGCCTTACGACCCGTCGAGACTTCGCCGTGAGCACAACGACTTTGTGATCGACCTGGTTGTGCGCCCCAACGGTTTTATCGTATTGGGAATCGGCCACGAGGTGATCGAAGAAGAGTTCCACGATCTGTCATGTTTCCTCGAAAGCAACATGGGCTTCAACGACGAGGTGCCTGGCGATGATGTTCTGGAGAAAATCCGGCAGAGCATTGCGGATTACCGGCATCAAGAAAGAGAATGATGTTTCACCCACGCGACACAAGGACTGTGGGATTTCTGGCTGTTCCATCACCAGGGCACATGCCACCTCTTCTATCTGCAGCTGATGGAAGGCGATGCATGGCGCCGCATCGGCCACGCCACATCGAACGACCTGCTGCCAAAATGCGAGCCAGCGCTGTTGCGCCGCTTCAAGATCGGGCTTCAGTGAAAGCGTTGCAGAAATGCCCGACATGTATGATGTTCCCGGGCTGATGTCTGGTGCACCCAATGGGGTCGAAGAATGATATACGTGGCGCCGCATCCGCATTCACCACCGTCCGTCCGGTTCTGTCCGCAATGGTCGGTTTCCTTTCCGCAGCCGCGGGATATCTTACGAGGCTTGCGGATATTGCAGTGCACCGTAGCGAGGACCTTGACCACGATCAATTGAGGGACCGATGGCTGTGAAGAAACACAACAAGAACATGCCCGCCAGTCCAACGCGCCTTTTTCCTGCCGGCTTGCCGTCACGCGAGTGGGTGGAATTCGAGGCTGCGGGATTCAGCGGGCCGGTGAGCGGCGTGATCTTCAGAACGGGCGAATCGTTGTCGTGCGGCGTGCCGCTCGGGGCCATCGACACCGGCTGCATCGATCTGGAGTTGGACGGCACGCTCGGGTATTGCACGATCTTCAATTCCAACTCGCCGAAGCGCGGCAAGTTGGGAGAGCCCTTTCTGGGGTTGAACGTCGGCGGCCAGACGTGGGTGCTGACAACCGCGGAGATTCCCGGGCTGACCGATGATCCGGGCGTCAAGACCGCGACCGGGATCGAGTATTGGGGACACTACCCAATGGCCGACGTCGAGTTCGAGACGGACGCCCCTGTAGCCGTGGGGCTCCGCGCCTGGGCGCCCTTCATCCCCGGCGACGTCGCCATGTCGAATACCCCGGCCGCGGTGTTCGAGGTGCATCTCCGGAACACCTCCGACGACGCCCAGCGCGGTACGATCGCTATGACTTTTGCCGGGCCCACCGTAGCGGAAGCGCTGGGGGACACGGCCTTTCTGCGCACCCCCGACATGGGCGCCTGCACCGGCGGGTCGCACGTCGCCAATGCCGCCGGGGTCGGCTACGCGCTGGGCTATGTCGCCACCAAGGTGGGGAGCATGCCGGTGGTTCGCAAGGGGGCACACCTGGGAACACGCGCGGATGCCTGGGCAGCGATCGCGCACGCACTGCCCGGGCCGGGCTACGCGTGGCGGCCGGGGGAACACGACCTCGGCTCCTCTGTCGCGATTGATTTCAGCCTGGCGCCCGGCGAATGCAAGGTCATCCCCCTGTTTCTCACCTGGTACGCGCCGATATGGAACGGGTCCGGCAGACCCGGCGGCAGCGGCAATACCTACACGCACATGTACGCCGCCCGCTATTGGTCGGCGATGGAGGTGGCGCAACTGATGACGTGGGATTGGCGCAACCTGTCCCGCCGTATCTGCGCCTGGCAGCAGGCGATTTACGCGTCGGCGGAGCTGCCGCCGTGGTTGCGGGATTGTCTGGTCAACGCGCTTCACCTGATCCCGGAGGACAGCGTATGGGCTCAGGCCAGGCCGCCGATCGGCGAGTGGTGCAGGGAAGCGGACGGACTCTTCGGCATGAACGAATGCCCGAACGACTGTCCGCAAATCGAATGTCTCGGTTGCAGTACACTCGGCAATTTCCCGCTGGTATTCTTCTTTCCCGAGCTGGCACTCTCGACCCTGCGGGCCTATAAGGCGTACCAGTACCCGAACGGCCAGGCGCCGTGGGTCTTCGGCGGCGCTACCCAGGCCAGCGGCGGCTACGAGATGGCGCGGCCCGGCCCCGGGTACCAGGTGACCGTCAACGGTCCCTTCTATGTGGTGCAGGTGGATCGCTTGTGGCGTTGCAGCGGCGACGACACGGTGTTGCGGGAGTTCTACGAGTCGGTCAAGAAGAACACTGTCTTTACGATGAACCTCAGGCCGGAATGGGGCGCCGCCGGGATTCTGAGCATGCCCAGCGGCGACCGGGATACCACCGGTTTCGAGTTCAGCGAATGGTTCGGCATGTCGGGTTATGTCGGGGGCTTGCACCTGATGAACCTGCGCATCCTGGAGCGGATGGCGAAGGCGTTCGGGGACGAGGCGTTTGCCCGGCAATGCGAGGCGTGGCAGGAGCAGGCCGGCGAGATTCTGGAAGAGGAACTCTGGGCCGGCGATTACTACCTGGCCAACTACGACCCCGAGACCGGGCGAAAGACCGACGCCGTCTTCGCCTACCAGCTCGACGGCGAATGGTTCACCTCTCAACACGGGCTGCCGCGTGTCTTCCGGCCGGACCGCGTAAAGACCACGCTGCAGACCATCAAAGACACCTGCATTGCCGCCTCGCCGTATGGCGCGGCCAACTTTGTGAATCGCGACGGCACGGAAGCCGCGGAAGGGACGTACAAGCTCGGCGGCTGCCACGGCAAGGCGCATTTCTTCGTCCCCGAGCTCCTGATGCTGGCCATGCTTTATATGTACGAGGGCGAGGCGGATTTCGGATTGGACCTGGCTCGGCGCTGCATGCATGGCCTGGTCTGTCGCGGCGGGCGTCCCTGGGATGCGGCCAACGTCGTGCGCGGGGATACGGGAGAGGGCGTGTACGGCAGCGACTACTACCAGAACATGATTATCTGGTCGCTGCCGCTCGCCGTCGAACAGGGCGACCTGAGCGCGGTGCGCAAGCCCGGCGGTCTGGTCGACAGAATACTGACGGCGGCAGTATAAGGCGCCTGTTGTGTGGTCACCGTTCGCGTTTGTCATGCCGGTTGTCGTTCGGCGCGAAGCACTGAGAGTGCGAGCCCCACACATCGGACTTGGCAGTTACATCGCCGATATCCAAATCAGAAAGCGAAGGCAGAGAGCGAGACATGGCGCGGTATTTGTCAAGGTATTTCATGGCGGCGGTCATCCTGGTGCTGTGCAGTCCAGGGCTCGCCGCCGCGGCCGAGGATGTCCTGCTGTTTGATGACTTCGACAAACCTCTGGACCCGGCCACCTGGGCGTTGCCTGAGAAGCCTCCTTGGTGTGAGAATTCGACAGTCCTGGTCACGCCGAACGCCGGCTTTCACTCCCGCAAGGTCTTTGGTCAACCGATATCGGTTGCATTTGAAGGCCTTTACATGACGCAGTCTGACACCCCCAGTGATAACAACAACATCGGCATAACCCCGGGGCATTCCGAGAACATGATCTGTTTCCGGGTTGCCCATGGCAAGCTCTACGCGGTTCGCCGCCATGAGGGAACAATCTATGGTGAGCCGGACACCATCTCTCCCGGGGAATGGGGCACGTTTGTCGGCAACATCGCGACCCGCGCGAAAGACACCAGAGTCAGCAAGCCGTACGACCTGCGCATCGACTGGTGGCCGGGGCAGTTGGTGCGCTACTACGTCAATGGAAAGATGGTCGCCGAGTATTTCGACCACGTGATGACGACCGCCTCGCCAATCGGCGTCAGAGATGAGTGTGCCTATTTTCGTATCGGGTCTGTCAAGGTGACGCGGCCGGCCGGGTCCGCTGACGAGATCCTGGCGCAAATGGCGAAGGCGCGGGCGGCCGCCAGGCGCGCCAAAGAGGCGCCGATCCGCGCCGAGGCGGCCGCCCGGCAGGCGCGCGCCGAGGCGCGCGTCAAGGCACTCGGCCGGCAGTTCCCGCCGATGCGCATGGTCATCGGCGGCCCGTCTTACTGTTGGGGGATCGATCCGGTCATCAAGACCGACCTGGAACGAGCCGGGATGCAGGTGGTCGTGTGGCCGGACGCGCCGATGCTGACCCCCTCGATCGGTCATGATCTGGCCGATCCGATGCACTACAACGTCATCATCTACGGCGACACGTTCTACCATCTGGTGCAGCCGGACCCCGGCACCGGCGAGCTCCCCGAACGCATCAGGAAGCAGGTGCCGCCGCTGCGGCGATTCCTCGAGGCCGGCGGGGGTATCTGGTTCTGCGGGCTTGGCGAGCAGAACTGGGGCCGCAGCGTGCACGCGCTGAACTATATTCTCGAGCAGCTCGATCTCGACGCGGCGGTGGTCGGCGAAGTCGTCAAGGACGGCCGGGAGATCAAGGCGCCGGCATCGCGGTATTCGGGCTACGCCTGGGTTGACGTCCTGCCTGATCCATTGACCGCCGGCGTCGAGAACCTGCTCAGTCCCTCGGGCGTGGTCTCCGGCGAAGGCAGTATGGGGGTGTGCCCCATCGCCAGGCTCGGGCCGGACTGGCGCGTCCTGCTGCGCGGCAAGCCGACCGCTGCGTCCTATCCGGCGGTGCAGACGGATGCCGCCGGCCGGCTCGAAGAACAGCCCGGAACGATTGGGTCCGCCCCGATTCTGTGCGCCGTACGCCAGGCCGGCAAAGGCCGTGTGGTCCTGTGGCCGACCTGGAGCAGTTTCACGGTCACCGGCGGTTCCGGCGGCATGCTGGTCGACGGTCGGCATGAAGAAACGTGGAGCGACGGCGCGCGGCTGATCGAGAACCTGACGTGCTGGCTCGCCGAGCCAAGCCGGGAAAGCACCGAAGTCGGAACGCTGGATGCCGCGGCAACCGAATCCGGCGATGCCCCGGTGGATGTTGCCGCCGGCCTCGCGGCCTGGCGCAAGACGGGCCGGCGAGACTATCCCCGGCAGTTCAAGGGACTCATCGGCGCGCACAGCGATCTCAGTGACGGGCAATCGTCACCTCAAGAGATGATCGCCGCTGCCAGGGCCGCGGGCTATGACTTCATCGCCTTTACCGAGGACCTCGCCGCCATGGATGCCGACAAGTGGGCGCGGCTGCTCGCCGTCTGCGACCAGGCCAACGACAACGACGGCGCCTTCATCGCCTACCCCGGTCTCGACTTCATGGACGAGGCCGGCAACCGCGGTCTGCATTTCGGCCAGCGCTACTGGATCAAGGACGAGTGGCGCAGTCGCAAAAATCCGGACCGCATCCGCTGGTGGCACAACCTGGCGTACGCCGCCGACGCCGATGCCAAGCGCTGGCCGCCGCGGGTCATCATCCGCTCGCAAACCAACAACAAACGGCCGTGGTACCAGGGACTGTGGTCCTTCTTCGGGGCGTACTGCTACGAGGCGGGCGAGCTGGTCGACGACTCCTTCCACGAATGGCGCCGGCTCATCGGACCGCATGTCTACTTCATGAACACCGCCCTGATGGCCGTGCACACCGTGCGCAGCACCGACGAGATCGCCGCGGCCGCGCGTGCCGGTGCCTTTCAGAGCTATGTCCGCGCCGACAATCTCGCCCAGGTCCTCAGCCGCCTCCGCGGCTGCGTCGGCCCCATGGGGTACTTCCCAACCTACATCTCCCAGGGCCCCGAGATCCAGGACTTTCGATGCTACGCAGCAGTCATGGGCGGCGAAACCAGCTTCGATCTTGCGACGCCGGGGAATGACCACGGCCTGCTGCATATTCGCGTCCAGTCGGACGCCGGGCTGGCGGAGATCGCCGTTTACGATGGTGAGCGGTTGTACCGGCGGTTTCGGCCCGAGGGCGCAAAGGTGTACGACACCTTCGTCACCATACTTGCCGACGCGCATCACTGCTACTCGATGACCGTGACCGACATGCAGGGGCAGAAGGCGCACAGCTGGAACGCATACCTGCAGATCCAGGAGAAGGTACACCGGCGTTGCGGCGACAACTGGAATTGGATGACCACCGGCAAAGGCCCCGGCAGCCTGGAGCCGCCCGCCTTCCGCTACCACCTCCTGGAAGTGACCAGCGGCTGGCAGCCGCGCGACGCGCCGACCGATGCCCCCGCGCCCAGGCCGAAATACAGGTGCGAGCAGGGGGACTACGGCCACGGCGGCCTCAGCGGCGCCATCAACGGCTACCTGCGGCCCGAAGGTTGTCTGGTCGACGGGAAGCCCTGGCCGGCAACGGCCTATCCCATTGCCGCCATGGCACTGTCGTTCGAGACCATCGGCCGATACGGCGTCATCCTCACCGCGCTCGCACGCGACGAGTTGATGGTGCTGCCGAAGCTCGAAGATTACACCATCGGCGCTTTCTCCGGTCCCTACGAAGTGGCACCCTCACCGTGGCCGGCTGACCTCAGGCAGTTTGCGCCGATGCAGAAGCCGGGCGGGCTGACGGCCAACCGCTACCAGGGCAAGGTTCGTTTCACCAAGAACGTGGTGGCGCCGGCCGATGCAAAGATGCTCCGCATCGGTCTTGGCGCTACGGGCAGTCCGACGGCTACTGTGTTCGAGCTGGTGGGCGCGGACGGCGTAGCGGTCCGCCATCGGGGCAGCAAGGTGGCGCTGACCGGCACGATCCCCCAAGGCGGCTACATCTGTTGGTACGACGCCGACGGCGACGGCGTCGGCGGCGTGATCGCGCTCACCAGCGGCGTGCAGTACAGTTACACGACCGACTGGCAGTCGTGTTTTGTCGAAGTGCCGTCGCCGGTCGCGGCCGGAACCGAGGTCGCCTGGGACGTCATCTTTGTCTCCGGCAGCGGCCGCACACGCGAATCCCGCTCCGAGATGGAAGACATTCGCGCCGGCATGGGCGTTGCCGGCACACCGACGCTGTACGAGGTGCGGCCGAAGAGCGGACGCGTTGTCGATCAGCGATACTTCCTGACCCTCGAGGCGGAGGACGGCGGCTTCTCTGGCAGCGTCGTCAAGACCACTGCCAAACCGTTGCCGATACATCTGCCGGTGATGCTTCGCGGGTTAAACCCGAGATGGAGCGCGGTGATCCATTACCGCGGCAGGAGCCATCTGCACCGGGCCGATTATTACCGCGACCGCTGGGGGCACCAGACCTGGCGCTGGATCATCGCTTCCTACGAGCCGCAGGTCGACGCGGTGCGCCCCATCCCCGTGCTCGACGACGGCACCGGCTATTGCCAGGTCGAAACGGACAAACAGGATCCCGACATCTTCATCGGCCACGCACTGGTGTGTGATCGTCGTGAGATCTTCATCACCCTGGTCAACGTCGGCAAGGGGGAATGCACATTCGAGGTCAACAATCCGGGCGATCAGGCGGTGACGTGTACCGTGCGGCCGGCAAGCGGCTTCGAGCTCACCGGCGATTGGGAACGGCAAGTGGTGTTACCGGCAGGTGGTTTCGCGAGCGTGACGGTGGGCCGAAGTAGGGGGCCGAAGTAGGGCACTGATAGGAAATTGGGCATGGTTCACGGGTCGGATGAGCTGTCCGTCGGGGCGTCCGCGTGTTTGAGATTGATGGTGGTAACCGCCTCGAAGCTCGTCCGCAGCAGTTCAAGACAGACAGAGCCGTCCCAACCAACCGAACGCGAACACCACATACGATGATCACAGCTGCCTACATCTTTGTTAATGCCTTTCTGCAGACCTGCAACGCCAGCACGTGTCGCTATATATCCGCCCGTTCCGAGTCCTCCTGTGTGTCGGCGACGCTGAGCTTCTTCGTCTCCTCTCTGTACTGCGGTGTTTACTTCCTTTATACAGGAGATCGGCCCGAAACCTGGGGGGTGGTGCTGGCAACGAGCGCTTTTACCGGCATTTTCTACGGCGCTTCCTATCTTGTCGTGCTGGCGACCATGAAGGCGCGCGGCATGGCGATCGCGTTGGCCGTCGGAAACCTCTCCCTGTTTGTCCCCGTTGTCGTCGGCATCGGTTTCGGAGAGCGTCTCAGTGCCTGGCAGTATCTGGGGCTCGCGATGACCGCTGGTGCCGTGCCGCTGTTGTCGCTGGCGACGGTGACGGGGGAGGGTATCTCTGAGCGTCCGTCCTGGAAGTTGATCACCGTTTTCTTCGTCTTGCAGGGCTGTGGTATGAGCGGCAATCTGATCGCCGATCGCGTATTGCCCGAGACCAGTGTGGCATCCTACCTGACCATCCTCTTCTTTGTTGCCGGGTGCATCTGCCTCTGCGCTTGTCGTTGGCTGCCCGGGCAGGGACGCAAGAGCGTCGTGGGGCCCGGCATGCTGCAAGGCGTGCTCGGCGCCACGTCGACCCTGGGCATCATGCTGGCGCTGAACTTGGTCAGTGCGACGGTTTTTTTCTGCGGTATCAGTATCGTAGGGCTGGTGCTGAGCGTCACCGTCGCGGTCACGGTGTGGCGCGAGCGGCTGGCGGCGCGTGCCTGGATTGGCCTGGCCCTGGCGGCTGCGGCCATCGTATTCTTGCATCTCTGACGAGGTCGGGACTACGGCGGACAAGCCGGGTGAGGTCGCTTCCGGCGAACTTCGTCAGTTTGGGCTCGGAACGATGCATTGCAAAGCTCGGTTGAACCGGCGAATGCGCGCCGCCGGGCTCTCCGCGTGGATGCGTTGTGGGATGACTGTGGATTTTTTCTAAAACAGATCTCCACGCGATTGCGCTCACGGCCCTGCAGTTTCCGCTTGGCCACC
>DPYP01000600.1:2744-3466 GCA_003545375.1 Lentisphaeria bacterium | reverse complement strand
GCTATTATACGTGTGTGTGCCGTTGATAATCTCTTTTGAACTGGAGAAGCCCGGACATGCGATTGATCTTCAGACTGTTCTTTCTCTTCTGCCTGGCATGCGTGGTGCCGGCACAGGATGAGCTGGATGACCTGTTCGGTGACGAGGAACTGCTCGGTGACGAGGAACTGTTCGGCGACGAGGAACTGTTCGGCGACGAGGACCCGCTCGGGGACCAGGGATTGGGGCGATCCCTATTCGGCCAGGAGAATCGTATCGAACTGCAGGTGACCGCGCAGCGCGAGATCGAAGAGGAGGATGACGAGGGTGAGGTTGAACTGGTCCGCATTTTTGCCAAGAAAATACTGCCCGGCGACGAAGTCATCTACACGATTGAATATACCAATCATGGATATGACGCTGCAGACCGCGTAATTGTTACCTGCCCGATGCCCGAAGGCATGCGCTACCGTAAGTTCTCCGCTGCGGGCGATGGCTCCGAGATTCTGTTTTCCATCGATAACGGCCATACTTTCGACGAACCCGCGAATCTGATCGTTCGCAACGATGAAGGCGATGTCGCAAAGGCCAAGACCCGGCATTATACCCACATTCGCTGGCGCCTGCTCAAACATGTTGCGGCCGGCGGCAGCGGCAGCGTCAGCTTTCGGGCAAGTTTAGAGGCGGAGAGATTTTTCCCTCCGCAGGGGAGCTTGGTTGAGGCCGTCGAGGCCGTCGAGGCC
>DPYP01000600.1:0-2429 GCA_003545375.1 Lentisphaeria bacterium | reverse complement strand
GGCCGTCGAGGCCGTCGAGGCCGTGCAGTCAAACGACTCTTCCGAAAATCGATCGATCGAGGAAGAGTTTCGTGACACAGTTGAGAATCTCATGTCAGCCGGTTTTTCTGATTACAGAGTCCGCGAGGGGGATCGTCGACTCGGCGGTATTGTCGAGCGTCTAAAAACTAAGCAGGACAACACGATCAACAGACAGCCAGGACAAGCAGGGTACTCGATAGAATGGCGGCGCCGCTTTGCGATCAGGGGCATGGTCAAACTGGGATATTCCAAGCGTAAAGCAATGGTGACGGTGCGGGACATGGAGAAGCACGGCTTGCTCCCTGATCCACCTCGATAGCGAAGGATCGGTCGGGTGGTCCCGATTTATTTTAGCGCCGCCCATGTTGATCTAGTGTTTCATCAGTTTTTTGACGACTTTTTTGCCGTTCCTGAGTTCTCTGCCTGTAACTCCTACAGCGGTTCGATATTGAGCATCTTCGGCGGTTCGGTGGCGATGCGAATGGGATTGCGCAGCGGCCGACCGAATCCGTTCCAGGCAACTTCCATTATGTCGCCGTCCTCCAGTGCAACGCCGTCGCCAAAGCTGAACGCATCGGCCCCGAAGAAGTGGACGTGTACATCACCCGGCTGCCGGTGGCCGGGATACTTGAAGTGGTGATACTCGAGATTGGCTATGGAGTGGCACATGTTTTCCTCGCCGCTCATGACGTCGCGTCCCCAGATTGTGGTATCGCCACGCTCGACACTGACATGGCCAGCAACATTGGCGAACTCAGGGGCTGTCACCAGTTCCGGACCGATGGCACACATGCGCAGCTTGCATGGTGCCAGGTAGAGGTAGTTCTTCTTCTCCATGACGTGATCGGAGAACTCGTTGCCGATACACATGCCGACGCGTCGCGGTGTGCCGCTGTCGTCATTCACGTACAAGCCGGCGATCTCCGGTTCCTCACCGCCGTCGTCTGCGAAGTCGGGCACTTCCAGAGGGGTCCCGTGCGCGGACAAAGCCGCGCCGGTACCCTTGTAAAACCACTCGGGCTGCACGCCAATGTTGCCCGGTGCCGGCTTGCCGCCTTCGATGCCCCACTGAAACACCTGCATGCTGTCGGTCATCTTGACGGGAGTGTCACTCTCGTGCATGGCGTTGCGATTTGCCGCGCTGGCCTGGTGGGTGAGACCGGTGCCGCTAACAAAACAACGCGCCTGCTCTTGCGGATGGTCAAAGCAGGGCATCAATTTCCAGGCGCTGTCGCCGCTGTAAACGGCGTCGTATTCGAGGCAGTCATCACCGGCATCAGCGCCGGCTGCATCATCCAGCGACTGGCCCGCGGCGATGGCCCGGCGTGCCAGGTCGTAAGTTGCAGGCGCCGACCGCAGGCAGCGTAATGAGGGCTCGTCGACGATGGCGACGGCGCGGCGGCCGTCAGTATGCTGAAGCTGTACAAGGCGCATGGGGTTCGCTATGGTTGGTAGCGGGGTAATAGAACCGTCAGAGGCGTGCGATCCAAGCGTCGGGAACCAACCGACAGCATAGCATTGGCTGGTTGCTGGGAATTTTCCCAAGTTAGTGGTACTTTATAAACAAGGGAGTTGTCCGGTCTGGCATGCGCTGTTGCCGATCCCGGCCGCAATCGTCGGTTGAAACGCATGCCAGCATTGGATACATTACGACATCCGGATGCCACCAGCCTCGTTCATGGCACCATACATGCCCCTCATACTTTCGGTTCAACGACGAACCGACGGAAGGGGCAAGGTCAAATCGCGTTATAGACAGGGCCAAGCGTTTTTTTCGAAAAACTGCAGGGGCAGGGGCGTAAGCGCAAATGACGGAAGCCAGCGAGCGGTCACATATCATCGTCATCGACGACGAGGTTGCACCCAGGGAGAGTCTGCGCATCCTGCTGTCGTCGAAGTACGACGTCGATCTTGCCGACTGTGTCGATGAAGGTATTTCCCAGCTTAACCAGCGCCCGGCGGACCTGGTCATCCTCGACTTGCGTATGCCCGGCAAGGACGGCCTCGACGGCCTGGCGGAGATCCGCGAGATCGACCCGAACGTCAGTGTCGTCATCCTGACCGGCTTCGGTTCGCTCGAGGCCGCTCGCACCGCCATCCGGCATGGCGTCACTGATTTTATCGAAAAGCCTTTCGACGTCAACGAGATGATGCGGATAGTCAATGACGGGCTTGCCTGCACTGAAGCACATCGCCGCCAGTCCAAGGCCGATTCCGTTCTCCGCAACATGCACGACCGCTTTGGCGGCGAGCTCGACGACCGCATGCACATGGCAGAGATCGGCCAGATGTCGGCGGAGTTGGCGCATGACTTGCGAAATCCGCTGACAATTATCCAGGGATACACGCAGGTGCTGGCCAAGAAACTGCAGCAGACCGACGTGCCTGTACGCTACTTCGATGTCATC
>DPYP01000516.1:5832-10538 GCA_003545375.1 Lentisphaeria bacterium | reverse complement strand
CTGATGAAAGCAGAGCTCGAGACCAATAACCTGCTGAACATCGATTCGACCGAAGTGTCGATGGCGGCCATCGCGGACGCCGCCCTGGCCGGCATGCAGCTCGACGCGATCTTTATCAGCGGCTCGGATGGCCTGGTTCTGGCGCAGGCTGTGGTCTTCGACCAGATTTCCGTATTTTCCGAGGGCCTCGCGGCAGCCGTACCACAACTGTTCAAGCGCGCCCAGAAGCTGCTGATCCAGGCACGCCTGCCGATCGTCACGATGTCCACCTTCTTCGTCGGTCAGCACGCCATCACATGTGCAGGTGCGCACCAGATCTTCTGCGCCTGCATACATCGCACCGAATACCCGAGCGGTGAGGATCTGAAAATCTGCCAGAATCTCGCCCACGAGCTGGTGTGGTATTGCAGCCATCGCGCCACGGTCTGAGCCTGGTTGCCATACCAGATTGGAGCAGTGCGGTGATGGAGAACGGCGGAAAGGGAGACTGCATTCGGGTATTTTTTTACATGATCCCAATAGTCCCAACCCGAATTATTCATAAAGTGGGTTTCACAAAAATTATCAACCGATTAAAAATGAGCACCTTGCGACTTTTGTAAGCCGCCATGCATACGCTTTTTAAGTAGCTTATTCTAAATTGGTTACAATGTATATATTGGACCAGAAATCGGTGATTCTACCGCAATCCCCGGCACCCTATCCCGTCAAAATCGGTGCGTTAGGAAGCTCATGGTTTTGTGATACCTCGAATAATAGGCGAATTCACAACCTGAGCACATTCAACAGCCGAGCGGACCGTTCCACGGGCCGGGAACTACGGTGCGATGCACCAGCGGCGGATGAGCGTTTCGTAGACGTCCGTGCCTTTGTCGAGTTGTTCGAGCACAATCCACTCGTTGACGGTGTGAGCCTGGGCAATGTCGCCGGGGCCAAAGACCACGAGGTTGTGCAGACCGGTGAGCACGGAGGCGTCTGTTCCGTAGGTCACAGTCTTCGCAGCAGCGTTGCCGGTAACTTCGAGCAGGTCGCGTACGACGGGGGCATCGGGACTGGTGGTCAACGGCTCTGTCGATGAATCGATTTTAACGTCCACCCCAAACGCCTCGCCCGCGGCAACGACGCGCTCCAGCAGCGGACTCACATCGATGCCGGGCATGGACCGCAGGACGACTGTGCAGACACTTTGCGGCGGCGTGATGTTGGTCGCTGCGGTGTGGTCGTTGATGCCGATGTTCCACGCCAATGTTGGCGGATCGAAGTCGGTGTTTTGCCAGGCCGGATCCGTTTCGGTTTCATCGTGGATCTCTTTCATCACCTGCAGGAACGGGATCATTGCCAGGTTCGCATTCAACCCTTCACTGGTGCTGGAGTGAGCGGCGCGGCCGCGGGACGTGGCGGTAATCCGGCCGCTGCCCTTGTGGACGTTGACGACTTCCAGCATGGTCGGTTCGCCGACGACAGTCCTGGTGTCGTGCGCCACCATTTCCCGGAAGTACTTCGACTCGCTGACGATCGATTTCGCGCCGCCGTATCCGATCTCTTCGTCGGCAGTGGCCAGGATATAGAGGGGCGCGTCGAGCGACACGTTCTTCAACCGCTCTACAGCAGCGAGCATGCAGGCGATGGAGCCTTTCATATCGCAGCTGCCTCGGCCATAGACGCGGTCGCCATCGACAACGGCGCGGTACGGTCCGTGCTCGGGCTGGAACCAATCGTCCGCCGGCACCACATCGGTGTGACCGGCATAGGCCATACCGCCGGCACCGGCGCCTTGCTTCCCGACTACGCTGGCTTTGCGCACACCGTTTTTGTCGTCGTACTCGATGCGCTCGGTGTCGAAACCGAGTTCAGTCAGGGCCGACTGTACATGATCGGCAATGTCGACATTCGACAGGTTGCTCGTGGACTCGAAAGAAATCAGGTCCTGCAGGTATTCCAATGCGGTCATGTTCTTGGTCCTTTTGTCATTCAGCGCTCGCCAATACGGTGCACGAGGCACTCGCGATAGCGTACCGCATTGTTGTCGTCGACCAGAGAAACGTTGAGCACCTGATAGCCGGACATGCGCACGTTGTAGGCAAACTGTACCCGGGCACGACTGCGCGGCTCGAGAACGATCGGGCTGCGCTGCGCTGCTACCTCACCGTCCTGGTCGAGAAATTCGTATGCGAGAAAAAAGTTTTGCTCGTTTGTGTCTGCGTTGGTCAAAGTGCCGACGAGATTATTGCGGCCGTGGTGGAAGGTTGCCTCCTGTAACGTGACATACGGCGACGCCGTGGTGCTGCCGAAGATGAGGTCGCCGAAGCGATTGGGACTGTGGGCTTTACCGTAGGTGCAGGACCATTCAATCCGCTGATCGCTTGCCTTCGAATCACGACCGATATTGAAACCCCAGACCGTGCCGATTTGCGGCGGTTTCCCAAAAATGGCGAACGGGATCATGATCTCAGCTTCCCAGTATTTGTCGAACTTCTGGCAGGCCACGGTCCATTCGGCATCCCATGACTCACCGCCTTCCTGCTTGAACTGGTCGAAACAGATACCGTCGGTGTTGCACACCAGTTCGAACCAGTTGTGATGATTGTGGTTCGGATCGATGAAGAGCTTGATGCAATCATCGTCCCAAACCGGACCATCCCGCTCGGTGGTTGCCGCCGTCAGTGTGTTCATGTCGAGCTCGTGGCAACGCAGGCCGAGATACAAAGCGTCGTTGGTCCAGGCTGCCATGACTTTGGTCCGAACGGCCGGCAACCCACCGCCGTCGGTCTGGATGAAACCGGCGATCACCGGCGCCTGGCGCCACGACTTGTCGTCGAGGGCGCCATCCACCTCCGGCGCCGTGGTGATTTTGTGGGCGGTAACTACGGGCTTCTTCTCCACCAGCTTCAGGACGTACACGGTATACGGATCGAACTGCAGGAGCACCTTGCCGTTGATCCCGGTGATTTTGCGGCCATCCAGAACGGATTCAGCCAGGTCACCGGGAATCTCGAAAATAATCTCGCCGGCCTTCGTCCCGGCATTGGCGGCGAGGATGTATTCGAAGCCCTCGTGCCAGTAGCGCGTGGCGTAGATGTTCAGATCGTCGTGGGTGAAATGCTCTGTCTCACGGCGCGTACCGTACACAAGGATCGGCTCGATCATCTTGATCTCCTCGAGATACGGCAGGGCCATCGACACGGCTTCTTCATCAACGCTGGTCGGGCTGGGCGCGACAAACTCTGAATCGATAATCAGGCCGGTGGCGCCGGCGCAGATTCCGGCAAACATCGAGGCGCGGATGCTGGCGGGAATGACAACGTCATTGGCCGGGTTCGCAAGCTGGCACAGCCATACTGTCACGTTGTCGTCTTTGGCGGCCAGACCAGCTGTGATCAACTCGGCCGCAACAGCCGCATCACCACTGGTGTCAACGATCCCCAGCACATCCGCCAACGACGATGCCACGCGAAAACCGGCGCGCTGGCCAACCAGCACGATGGTCGGGTGTTTCGAATCGAGGCCGCGGGTCAGTTCGTGCCAGCGCCGGAGCTGACCCACGTCGGCGGGCACCGCATTCTCCCCGGACTCGGTAAACGGGCGATCGGCTATGAGCCAGGCGAACAGCGCCGGATGGTACTGGTACGCCGCCACCCGCCGTCGGACGTCGTCGGTCCCGAACGTCGTCACGACTATCGGCACGTCCGCCTGGGACCCTGCCATCAGGGCACCGGCCACGAGAGCGTCAGGGTTTTCCACGTCCGCCGGCATAATCGGCAGCACGGCAATACCCATGTCTGCCGGCACGCCGCCATTGCCCATGACAACAATCGGAAAGCTGCCGACCTCACCGATTTGGATGCCGCCGTTGACGTCAACCCGCACGCGCAGCGGCTCCGGCTGCGGCACGGTGATGGTGATCGCTACAGTCCGGCGACGAGCCGATTCGGGTACAGTCAGGTGCCAATCCGTATGCGTGCCCCCGAGCAAATCGACCTGCAGTTCGTATTCGCCTGGCAGAAGCTTGGCAGTGGGCACCTCAAAACGGACGTTCCGCGATTCCGGGTGCTCGGTCAGATCGGCGACCAGTGCATTGTCCTTTTTTAGCTGCACCTGGACTTTGTGGCCGACGATCTCAGCTTCCGGCAGGTTGACGTAGGCGCGAATCTCCAGCTTGTCACCGACAGCGACCACCGGGTCCGGCACAATCAGGGCGAGGGGGTTGAATTTGGTTTCCGCAAGTCGGCCGATCGTAGTGTGGCGGTACACTTCGGCGTCGTTCTGGATGAGCGACACACACCGGGCATGACGCCCGCCACGCTCGATGTCGAAGAGAAAGTCAAAGACGGTTTCAAGTTGTGCTTCGGCCACGAAATTACGCTCCTGCGGGGTCTGTTCACCCACCGAGTCGAACAGCCGAAAACGCAACGTGACCTCAGCCGTCTCGATCGTCGGATTGGCGATATGGCCGCTGACCTGGTTGTTGAACCGCCGGATGTCACGGACGGCAGGAACAAGGTAGGCTTTCGGAGATTCATCGCCGAACACTACCTCGCCGAAGCGCGAGACATCGTCCAACCGGCCGAACGGACAGGACCAGGCCGCCAGTTCGCTGTTCGAGACGGTCGATCGCAGGATGTTCATCCGCCAGATGTGCCCCACTTCCGGTGTGTTGCCCAAGGTGCTGAACGGGATATAGAACTCAGCTTCCCATCGGTCTTCGA
>DPYP01000516.1:5259-5448 GCA_003545375.1 Lentisphaeria bacterium | reverse complement strand
GCGGTCGTCGAGTTGGACGCCGTCGACGTTGCAGGCGAAATGGAGAAAGGTCTCCGCGTCACCGGCCTCGGTTGCGATGACGAGCTCGACGGCGTCGTCCTGAAACACCGGACCGTCCCGTTCGGTGACGCGTGTTTCCAGTCCCTCGGCGCCTACGTCGAAGCATCGGATGGCCACGCAAAGTCCCGA
>DPYP01000516.1:0-4877 GCA_003545375.1 Lentisphaeria bacterium | reverse complement strand
CGGTTGAATTCGCCGGTCTTCTGGGCGCGGCGCCAGAAGGTGTCGTCGGCAACGCCGTCGATTTTGATGTTGGATTCCTCGATCCGCAGTGCGGTAAGACGCGGCGGCGGTGACGTCGTCACGGTTGCGGCAAAGGTGACGCCGCCGCCGCAAACCAACAGCAGGCAGCCGGCAAACCAGAGCTTGTGCAGCGCGGGATTGGCACGTTGGCGAATCTGTGTCATGAACATAACCAAGTATGTGTGGAATTAACAAGATAATTGCCGGCCACTGCCATTGCAACAGACTGGTACTGCATGAAGTAAATTCTTCCGCATAGCCCCGCCTCTGGCGCTGGCGCCCGGATGCACCCGCAAACGTCGTCGGCCTGCGGAGATCACGTTGCAGCAGCATATTGCGGATCGGCCAACAGACCGTTGAAACGTTCGGCGCACTGCTATCTGTTTGTGAAGCCCTGGTAGGCGCTGTGGTCGAAGGGATAGACGTCGGCATCATCCGGGCCCGGCAACTGCCAAAGTTGTTCGTTGCGCACAAAGAAGTAGCCGAGATTGTTTTGTGCGGCGCTGCTGAACGTTTTCGGTATCGACACGCGAATCTGAATTTTCACCGGGCTGTTCGGATTCGCCCTCTTGCCGTGCCACAGTGCGAAAGTCATGACGCGGGTGAACGCCCCGGCGTGCTTGCAATACCGACGATTTCGCCTATAGTCCACGTTTCAATGTTTCCCAATATGTGTCCCCATCGTCTAGAGGCCTAGGACGCCGGGTTCTCATCCCGGTAACACCGGTTCAAATCCGGTTGGGGATGCCATCCTCTGCACGCCGCGCCGGCCAGAACCACCTCACATCATCCGCTATGCGTGGTCGCAGGCCCGTACAATATTTTTGCATATATTGCCTGTTCACGCTTGTCGCTCTGTCGCTGTATTGGCATACACTCGATTACCCGTTTGTCTTCGACGATTATCAGAACATTGTAGAAAATTCGCATATCCGCATCACTTCCCTGAACTGGGAGAACCTGCAGCGGGCCGCCACCAGCAGTAATCTGCACGAGCGGCCGGTCGCCAATCTTTCCTTCGCGTTGAACTACTACTTCGGCGACTACTCGCCGCGCGGCTATCGTCTGGTGAATGTCCTGCTGCATGGCCTGACCGCGTTTTTCGTATACGTCTTCTGCAGGTTGACACTGCTGCTGGCAAGGTCCAACAACGACGAGGACGCGAACAGGGTTGCCGTGTTTCCCGACATCCTTGCCGGTTTCATCGCGTTGCTGTGGCTGGTGCATCCGCTGCAGACGCAGTCGATCACCTACATCGTGCAACGTATGAACAGCATGGCGGTGTGCTTCTATATGGGCGCGCTGTGCCTCTACATCATTGGCCGCCGTTGCCGTGGCGGGAGCTGCCGGGCGTGGTGTTATACCGGGGCCGCTGCCGTGTGGCTGCTGGCAATGGGCTCTAAGCAGATCGCTTTCACCGGGCCATTCGTCGTGCTGCTGTACGAGTGGTATTTCTTTCGCAAGCTCGACCTTGCGTGGCTCAAGAAATACGCCCTGTATGTGGTGATGTCGATGATTGCCGCAACGGTGCTGGGATTGGCGCTGATTCAGTACAATCCGATCAACGAGATCCGCGGGACTTACCGGTTGCGTGACTTCACAATGGAACAGCGGCTGCTCACCGAGCCGCGGGTTGTCATCTATTACGTGACGCAACTGCTGGTACCGCATCCGAGCCGGCTGAATCTGGACCACGACTTCACAATCTCGACGTCACCGCTCA
Organism: Lentisphaeria bacterium; assembly: GCA_003545375.1. GTDB lineage: Bacteria > Verrucomicrobiota > Lentisphaeria > JABSQK01 > CAJWLW01 > CAJWLW01. The sequence goes on along the minus strand of DPYP01000516.1, from coordinate 3,094 downwards.
CACCGCTCACCACGTTGCCGGCGATTCTCGCGCTGTGTGCGGCTTTGGTGCTGGCTGTTGTTATCGCACGACGAGACCGCTTGTTGTCGTTTTGTATTCTTTGGTTTTTCATTCATCTGGCCATCGAATCGTCTTTTGTCGCTCTCGAGATCGCCTTTGATCACCGCATGTACATGCCCGCTGTTGGTTGTCTGCTCGGTATCGTCTACGGCCTCTATCGCAGCAAGGCGATGTGGCGACACGGGTATGTGGCTGCTGTCTTGGCCGGGATTGTTGCCCTGCTGTTTATTTTCTGGACGTACCAGCGAAATCTCGTGTGGTCCAGTGCACTGACGCTGTGGGAGGACTGTGCCCGCAAGTCACCGAACAAGGCACGGGTCCAGAACAACGTCGGCATGGAACTGGCAAAGCTGGAGCGCTACGGCGAAGCAAAGGAATGGCTGCAAACCGCCGTCGACCTCGACCCGAACTATTACAAGGCTTATACCAATCTCGGCATCGTTTACGCCAAACTCGGGCAATACGACCAGGCTATCGCGGCCTACAACAAGGCACTGAAATTCCTGCCCGAGGACGCCGCCAGCCACAACAATCTCGCCTCCGCCTATCGTGAAATGGGCGAATGGCAATTGAGCCAGACGCATTATCAGCGCGCTATCAAAGCCAACCCGTATCACCTTGACGCCTATGTCGGCCTGGGCAATGTGCACATGGAAATGTCCAGCGCCTTTGCCGATGCCCGCAGCCTCTTCGAGCACGCACTGACGTTCAGCCCGGACAACCCGCAACTGTACAACAGCATCGGTATTACATACGCCCGGGAAAAAAAGTTTGGGCTCGCGCAGGAATATTTCGATAAAGCTCTGGCCCATGGACCGGCGACGGCTGAGGTCCTTTGCAACCTGGCCAATGTTCATCGAGACACCGGCCGGCACCGCGATGCTGTCGACTACTACGAAAAAACACTGGCGACCGACAGCACATACGTCAAGGCGGCCTACAACGCCGGCCGCATGCTGCTGTCCCAGGACGAACCTGCGGCAGCGGAGAAGTGGTTGCGGCGGGCGATCGGAATTCAGCCGGACCACCCCGAGGCACAGCGCCAGCTTGACCGGTCACTGCGGCAGCAAGGGCGGGGCAGCCAGGTCGCCGATCGATGGATCGCCCGACTCAACGAGAATCCCCGGGACATCGAAGCACACCTGCACCTGGGCAATCTGTATTTCGAACAGCAGGATTACGATCGCGCCGCCACACATTACGTGGCGATCGTCGATATCGACCCCGCTGTCGCTGTCGCTCATTTCAACCTCGGAGTCATCGCTATTCGCCGCGACGATCTCGCACGCGCCCACACGAGCCTGCGCCGAACGCTCGAGTTGCAGCCGCAATACGCCGACGCCCGGGCAGAGTTCGTCACCGCCACGAACCGCCTGGCGGTAGGGCTGCTGCAAGCCGGTCAGGTTCCGCGCGCTTTCCAATACTGTCAGGCGGGACTGAAGACGGTAAACGACAACGCTGTGCTGCACAACACCATGGGCGCCATTTACGGGCAGCAGGGCAAACTGACGCTGGCGGTCGAGTCGTTCAGACGCGCCGTCGAGCTCGATCCGGAATTTGGCGATGCCAAACGAAACCTGGCGGCTGCAGAAAAGATGCTGCGGGAACAATGATCGACTGACCTATGAAATTTTCCGCAAAACTGCACGGCCTTCCGATGCTCGTGATCGCCGTCTGCGTGATCGCCGCCTATCACGGGACATTGGCGTGTCCATTTATTTTCGATGACATCAGCAACATCGTCGAACGGCCCGCAATCGCGATGACAAAGCTCGACGCCGCCAGCATCGGCGCCGTGCTGGAGAATGGGCAACTGACCAATCGCTGGGCCGCCAACCTCAGCTTTGCGCTGAACCATTACGTCGGCGGCTTCGACAGCATGCGCGGTTGGCACATCGTCAATATCGCCATTCATCTGCTGGCCGGCTGGCTGGTTTACGCGCTTGGCGTCCTGACCCTTCGCCAGGTAGATCGAAACGAGGATACTGCCGACCGGCGACTCGGTCAAAAATCAATTGCCTGCACCGGCCTGGCTGCTGCTGTTCTATGGGTGCTGCACCCCCTTCAGATCCAATCTGTCACTTATATCGTGCAGCGCATGACCAGCATGGCAACGATGTTCTACCTGGCAGCACTTTGCCTCTACATCGTCGGGCGCCGGGCAACCTCGCGGCGTCGACAGGGAATATGCTTTGCTCTGATGCCGCTCGCCTGGTTGCTGGCTCTCGGTTGCAAGGAAATTGCCATCACCCTGCCGGTTGTGATCGTCATCTACGAATGGTTTTTCTTCCAGAAGCTGAGCCGCGGCTGGATCACACGCCGCCTGGGATTCTGCATCATTCCGCTTGCCGTCATGGTCGTTATCGGGATCATCTTTCTGCCCGACGAACCTTTGCGGCCCTTGGTCGAAGGCTATAAATCCCGGGATTTCAACATGGCCCAACGAGTCATGACCGAATGGCGGGTCATTGTGTTTTACCTTTCCCTGCTGCTGCTGCCCCTGCCGCAACGTCTCAACCTGGACCATCACTGCGAAGTCATTTCCCAGTCGATCTTTGCACCACCTTCTACCGTTGTGTCGCTGCTGTTCATCCTCGGGCTGCTTGCCGGCGCCTGTGTGGCGGCCCGGCGGTATCCGCTGCCGGCGTTTTGTGTCCTGTGGTTTTTTATCAGCCTCGCACTGGAATCGACTGTCATTAACCTCGAGCTTGTGTTCGAGCACCGGATGTACTTGCCGACCGTCGGGATCATGATCGGCGTGGCCTGGACATTTCGACGCTATGTCCCCACTGTGGCTGCCGTCCGGTGGGCTGTCGTTACCTGCATCGCCGCGCTTCTGTGTATTGCCACGATCGAGCGAAACCGTGTCTGGACGTCGAACGAAAGGATGTGGACCGACTGCGCCGAGAAATCGCCGAATAAATCGCGCTCACAGAATAACCTGGGCAAGTACCTTGCTTCAAAAGGCGATCTCGAAAACGGACTGATCCGGTTGCAACAAGCACTGGATAACAAGCCCGACTACCCGGAAGCG
>DPYP01000178.1:0-5394 GCA_003545375.1 Lentisphaeria bacterium | reverse complement strand
TAGAGGTTTAGTCATGCCCGACAACAATGCGACAATCACTGCCTTGCGCGAGGCTCTGGAAATTTCACCGGACAACGTACCGTTGCGGTGTCATCTGGGTGAGACTCTGCTGGCCGACAACGACATCGAAAGCGCCGAGACAGAGTTCCGCAAAGTGCTGATTTTTGACCCGCGATCGGACCGGGCGAAGTTGGGCCTCAGCCGCGCCTACGGTGCACAGGGAAAGAACAGTGCCGCCCTGGTCATCGTCGAGGATCTGGCGGCAGCGCCCGATGCCTCTGCCGTGGTGCTGGTGACCTGTGCGGAGGTTTTTCTGAAGAACAACATGCGCGAGGATGCTCTGGCTACCTATAGACGGGCGCTTGATCGCGACCCCGGCGTTGCCGACAGTATTCTGGCGGCTCGGCTCGGGATCACCCCGGAAACCCGAGCCGGGGATGTCTGGGAGGACGACTTAGAAGAAGAAGAGGAAGGCAGTGACAGCTTTATTGTCGGCGGCCGGCGGCGGCAAAGTACGGAAGTCGACGACGAGGACACGTTCACGGAGACCGAGCGACCGGATATAGACTTTTCCGCTGTCGGCGGCATGGAAGACGTCAAGGACGAGATCCGCCTGAAGATTATTCTGCCGATGAGTAACAAGGAGCTGTACGCCACTTACGGCAAGAAGACCGGCGGCGGCATCCTCCTGTATGGCCCGCCGGGTTGCGGCAAGACACACATCGCCCGAGCTACTGCCGGTGAAGTCAAGGCCGGGTTCATGTCGATCGGCCTCAACGATGTGCTCGACATGTGGATTGGCCGCAGTGAAGAAAAACTGCACGCCGTCTTCGAGCAGGCCCGTAACAACACACCATGCGTCCTTTTTTTCGACGAGGTCGATGCTCTTGGTGCCAGCCGAAGCGATATCCGCTCGGGTACCGGCGGTCGCCATTTGATCAACCAGTTTCTGGCGGAGCTCGATGGCATCGACAGCAACAACGAAGGCGTGCTGATCCTCGCCGCGACCAATGCACCCTGGCACGTCGACAGCGCCTTTCGACGGCCCGGTCGATTTGACCGCGTTATTTTTGTGCCGCCGCCCGACGACCTGGCACGCGAAGTGATCCTCGGCCTGCAGCTCCACGGTAAGCCGGTCGATGATGTTGATTGCAAAAAAGTTGCCCGGAAACTCACCGATTTCTCCGGCGCCGACATCGCCGCGATCGTCGACGTGACCGTTGAAGATAAGCTGCGCGACGCGATGAAGTCGGGGGTGCCGGTGCCGATCACCACGGGCGATCTGCTCAAGGCCTCGGGCAAGCTCAAGCCGACGACCAAGGACTGGCTTGCTTCGGCGCGCAACTACGCCCTGTACTCGAACGAGTCCGGTCTTTACGACGACGTACTCACCTATCTGAAGATCAGAAAGTAATGGCGTGGCGGAGCAATAAGACTTTGCCACACCGCCATTCCGCCACACCGCCCCTCTCATGAGTGAACATCTGCAACGTGCCCAACTGTTGATTGATCAGGGGCGCTATGACGATGCCTGTAAGGTGCTCATGGTGGCGCTTGCGGAGACGCCGGATCATCCGGATGTCCATCTGCTGCTGGCTTTCTGCATGAGTGAGAAAGGGGATCATGCCAAGGCGATTGAGCATGCGGAGTCCGCAATCGCGCGACAGCCCGAGTACGCCTATGCCCATTATGCCTACGCCAGTGTGCTGCTGGGCGCCGGCAAGCAACGTCAGGCGCTGGCGCCGGCTATGGAGTCCGTGCGGTTGGAGACCGACAATCCGACCAATCACGGGATCGTTGCTGTCGTGCACATGATGCTCAGGAACTGGCGTGAGGCCTGCGAGGCCGCCGAGGCGGGACTGCGCCTCGACCCGCAGAACGGCGGTTGCCTGAACGTCCGGGCAATCGCTTTGCGCTCACTCGGGCTGACCGATGAATCCGGGCTGTCGATCGATTCCGCCCTCAGCCGTGACCCTGAGGATTCGTGGTCGCATGCCAACAAAGGCTGGAACGAACTGCACACCGGCGAGGCCCACAGTGCGGTCGACAGTTTCAAGGAAGCCCTGCGTCTCGATCCGAATTCGGAGTGGGCGCGCGCCGGCCTGGTCGAAGCACTCAAGGCACGCAACCCGGTGTACGCCTGTATCCTGCGCTATTTCCTGTGGATGTCGAAGCTCAAGCCTCGGGTGCAAATCGGATTGATCATCGGTGCAGTCGTCGGCGCCCAGCTCATTCTGTACATCTCGCAGGCGGTGCCGGCGCTGGCGCTGGCCGGTCAGATTCTGGTGTTCTTTTACATCCTGTTTGTCTTGACGAGCTGGTGTGCCGTGCCGTTTTTCAATCTGCTGCTGCGTTTCCATCACGAGGGGCGGCACGCCCTGAATGGCCGGGAGCGTCGCTCCGCCACCTGCCTCGGCATTGTACTGCTGCTGATTGTAACAATGGATTTGTTTTTCATCAGCCAGGGCGTGTTCAACCTGTGGTTTCTGCTGTTCCCGGTGCTCCTCGTATTCCCGACCGTGACCGCCTGCCGCGCTCGTCCGGTAGGCCCGAAGGTGCTGACCACACTCTATACATTGGCCGCGGCTGTATTGTTGATCGGCGCCATCTTCGGGGGCCGCGCGGACTGGCTCAATCCCTACGTCTGGATGTGCGTGCTGTCGACCTGGTTCATCAATCTCGTACCGACTCACGACTGATACACTGCGTCGAAAAGGGAAAGTGAACTCCACCTGGAGCGTTGACGATGACTAAAGAGGAAGCGCTTGCTGCACTTGCCGGTATCCGTACGCCGATCGTTTACGATGCGGTTGAGAAATACGAACTACAGCCGCGCACGGACGGGTTGATGGACACGTCCATCAGATCGTTGCTGCCGGGACTCGGTCCGATGGTGGGATATGCCACGACCGCCAAGATTGCCGGCGAATACCCGGCGGTCGAGGGTGACCGTTCCATCGAATGGAAGGATCTCTGGAGCTACGTGCAGCAGGCGCCAGGCCCGAACGTCATGGTTGTCCAGGATCTCGATCAGCCACCGGGAAAATGTTGTGCCTGGGGCGATATGTCGGCGAGCATTTTTCTACGGCTCGGTGCCGTTGGCGCTGTGACCAATGGCGGCGTGCGTGATTTGCCGGAGGTCGAGGCTCTGGGCTTTCAGCTTTTTGGGCCGAGCCCAGTCGTTGGTCATGGGCATACGCACTGGGTCGAGATGAATACGCCGGTCAAGATCGGCTCGCTGCTGGTGTATCCGGGCGATCTGCTGCACGGCGACGAACACGGTGTGATGGTGATTCCAGGCGAGATCGATTTGCCGGAGCTGGTTACGTTTATTGCTAAGTTCCTGGCATCGGAAAAAACGGTCATTGATTACTGCAAGGGGCCGGACTTCGAGGTTGACCAGGTCATGGAGCTTATCCTGCAGCATGGCGAACGCACGGAGCGAAGATAGGATCAACGGTCTTGCACGGGTAGCGATCCCCGACAGGGAAGCGCCATGCCATGGAAGATGCGGTATTGCCATGACACACGCACTGTTGTAAGTTCTGCGCGTTGTCAGAGTTCATGACTCCCGGGTATTCCAATGGTTTTTCTTTACCGCTGCTGTTCCTTCGCAACCACCGTTTTTTTTGTACTCTTATTCGTCGTCCGTCCGGCTGCCGGAAAAGCCGAACCCGCGTCGATCGAGGCCATCGAAAAGCACATTGCCCGACTGCAGGGGCGCATTGACAAGGCGCGTGTCGATACACAGCCGGAAGCCTTGAGCCTGCAGGTGGCGCAACAGTTCATCGAGCACATCGGCTGGGATATTGTCAATCGCAAGGACCTGGCGAAGGCGCTCGCTGCGTCGCACCTTTCCGATGCCGAGGCCGCGGCGCAGGCGGGGGTGTTGCCGGAACGCCAGGGCCTGCAGGTGATTGGCCTGCTGGAGGATGCACTCAATCGCCTTGATGCTCTCAAAGCGCGCAAGAGTTTGCGGCGTACGCCTGGTCCTGTCGACTGGCAGGAGTTGACGATTCGGGAGCACACCTTCCGCAGCGGTGACCGGATCGTCTTTCCCGGCGGCTTCGGAGAGATTCCCGATGCCGACGATCTCGGAGCGGTGGCGGCGCTCGGCGGCGCCTTCGCCGCCGGCCGGGCAGCTCCCGATGGCGTCATCAAAACGGACGGTGATGTCAACAGCCGCACGATCAGGCAGGTTCAGAAACATTTCGAACGCACACGCGCTGTGGGGATGCAAAGTGAACTGACCCTGTCGCACCTGACGAAGACCGGTGTCGGCAAGCGCTACGACGGTATCCGCGATGTCAAGTACGGTGGCGTTCAGTACGACATCGACCACCCGGATGTGCGGCGCATGTGGAAACGCGTGATCGAGACGGTTGCGCCTAAAGCCGCGCTGGCCGGGAAATTCTTCGCCTGGCGCCTGGTTGAACGTCCCGCCTTCCCGACAGGCACGAAGGTGTCGGCCCACACGATCGCGAAGTACAGCGCCTGGCTGCAGGAACGTCACAGCGGTATCGCTGCACTTAACGAGCACTGGGGCACAACGCATGCATCGTTTGATGTAATCACTGCACCCGGCAAGAAAGCGGGTGCTGGCGAGTGGCATGACTGGTGTGTGTTCAACCGGTGGCGCGTCGATCAGTGGCTGGCAATGCTGCAGGATCTCTGCCGGACGTATCTGGATTCTGCGGCGGCCTATCCGATGCTTGGTGAGATCATCGGGTTGCCGGTTGCTGGCAACCGGCCGCGGGATGGTCATGCAGTCAGTGGTATTGATCTGGAGTCGATCGCGACCGCTTTCCCGATGGTCGCTTTCAGCGCCCCTACACCGGCGCTGGCGGATGGTCCCTGGGTCTTCGACTGGCGTGCGAGCGCCCTGACGTTTGACCTCATGCGGTCGATCGCCCCCGAGACTTTGCTGCTGGCGACGAATTGGCGTGGATTGGGTGCGGGTGAGCAGCGGCATCCGGAACTGGCCGCCGGACACATCCGTTGTGCGTTGTGGATGCTCCACCTGCACGGCGCCGGCGGCTCACAGGCGGCGGGTTGGTTGCGGGCCGAGTCGAAGCCGGTCAAATCCGGTGCCGAAGATTTCCACGCCAGCATCCTGACGCAGCCGCGAATGCTGGACGAGTACGCCCGCACCGTGTACGAAGTGAATGCCTGGGCGTCGATCATCGACAGCGTCGCCCGGGCGCCGTCAGCCATCCACGTCTTGTACTCGCCGGCGGCGGCGGCGCAAAGCGGTGATCATATGTTGACGTTGCTCGAGACGTACGAGTCGCTTGTTGCACTCGGCGGCGGTGTGTCGTTTATCAGTGAATCGATGCTCGAAACGGGTGTTCCCGACAGTTGCCGATGGTTGGTCGTGCCGGCGGTTGACTACAT
>DPYP01000309.1:0-13455 GCA_003545375.1 Lentisphaeria bacterium | reverse complement strand
TAAAACCGCAATGGCAACGAAAAAGAAAAGCAATCGATCAGCTCCACTCGGCATCGGCGTCATCGGCTGCGGCTTGATGGGCGACATCCACGCGGACTGTTACACGCGCAACCGCAACAGCCGCGTAGTGGCAACGCACAATCGAACCCATGCCAAGGCAGTGGCACTGGCAGAAAAATACGGCGGTACCGCCTGCGCCGACATCAATGAGCTGCTGGCAAACCCGGCAGTCGATGCGGTCGCCATCTGCAGTCCGCAGGTCGTGCACCACAAACAGATCGTTGCCGCGGCACGCGCCGGCAAGCATATCTTCTGCGAGAAGCCCGTGGCGCTGACGGCTGCCGAGCTGGACGACGCCGAAGCCGTTGTCGCGAAGCACAAGGTGACGTTCATGACCGGGCACCAGATGCGTTTGCATCCAGTCATCACCGCCGTGCAGAAAGCGATGCCAAGACTCGGTCCGATCTATCACGTCGACTTCGAATGGTGTTTTCGGATCGACGCTCATGAGGGCCGGTGCTGGGAAAGCTACCGGCAGGGCGGCTTCTTCATGGAACTCGGTTGCCACGCGGCAGACCTGGCCGGCTGCCTGCTCGGGAAAGTCGTGCACGTCAGCGGTCATACGCTGCGACTCAACCCGAAGCGCATTACCGAAGACTATACGAATGTGCTGCTGCAGTTCGAAAGCGGCGCCGTCGCGCAAATTCTGGTGAGCGCCAACCATCGTACCAAACGCCAGGGCCTGCTGCTCGGTCGAGTCCTCGGCGCTCGCGGCCGCATCGATTTCACGGTGTACCCGTACAAACGCACCCTCAACGAGGCGACGCTGACCATCGATTACGGCAAGAAGCTTTTCGTGGCGGACACGAAAACGACGAAACTCCGGATTCCCGACCTGCCGTCACGGTCGGAGGTGTATCCAGGATTCTTCGATGTCTACGATCGGCAGGCAGCGGCGTTCATCAAGTCGGTGCAAACCGGCACACCGCCGCCGTGCACACTGGCGGACGGGCGGCAAGCCATCGAAGTGGTACTGGCCACCTACCACACGCAAAACCAGGCGACGCACACGCAGAATTTTGTTAAACGCCCGAAACGTTATCTCTCGAATACCGACAGCCATCCGCTGCTCAGTGACTGAGCGTCGACCTGCTGCAGGAGCTAGTTCACATGACACCGCTGAACATCCTCGATATCGCCCAGACCTTCGTCGACGACTATGTCGTCGCAGGCACCCAGGGGATCGAACGCCGGTTCCATGGCGCTACAAAACTCGACGGTCCGGTCATTGCAAAGACGCTCGAGTGCGAATCGGAGGCCTTCTACGTGAGCGGCGTTATCCGGATCGGCCCGGACGGGCCGTTCCGGATGTGGTACGGTTGTCACAAACCCGGCGGCGGGCAGCCGGTGCATACGGCGGTGTCCGATGACGCCGTGACCTGGGAGAAGCTCCCGACACAACCGGACGGCAGCAACTGCATCTCCTTCGACGACGGGACAATCGTTTCGGATACGAGCTGCGCCTTTTTCTACGATCCGGATGACCAACCGGCGCGCCGCTACAAGATGATCCACTACAAGCCAAGTTACTACCTGTCTTACTCCCCCGACGGTATTGTGTGGACACCGCACAGCGATCAGCCGGTGTGGGCCAACGGCTCGGGCGACGGGCTGGAAGAATGTTTTTTCTTTCTCAAGGACGAGCGTCTCGGCAAGTATCGTGGCTACATGCGCGTCTGGCAGGAGCGCCATACGATCCGTCGGCTGGGATTGGGTGAAAGCGATGACCTGACCGAGTGGACAGGGCCGGAGGTCATTTGGTCGGCCCCGCCCGAGTACGGGATCGGCGCGCAGATCTACGGCATGCTGGTGCACCCCGAGGACGGCGTTTATTGGGGCATCCCCTGGATGTTTTACACCAGCGAGCCGCTGAATCGACGGGACCAGCAGACGATCAAGCTGAAACTGGCGTTCAGCCGCGACGGTATCGACTGGCAATCGGTCTTCGCCGATGAGGAGGTTGTGCCCCTGGGTGAGCCCGGCGCCTTCGACGGCGAGATGATGCACACATACTGTCCGGTCGTGTCGGTTGGCGACAAACGCCTGCTGTACTATGACGGACACCCCGACAAGCACGATGCGCAGAAGAGCCAGGGCCCGGGCGGCATCGGTCTGGCGATCTTTCGCAAGAACGGTTTCGTGTCTCTGCACGCAGACGACGAAGGGGTCGTGCTGACGAAGCGGTTTCTATTCAAGGGCGACGCCCTGCAGATCAATGCGAAGACCGCCGACGGCGGCAGTGTCGAAGCCGAGCTGCTTGCCGACAACGGCGCCAACCTCGACGGCTATCGCTACGAGGACATGGATGTTTTCTCCGGTGACGCAACGGATGCGCCGCTGTCGTGGAACGGCAGCAGCGACCTGGGCACGATCACCGGGCAATACATCATGCTGCGACTGCGACTGCGGCAGGCGGATGTTTTTTCGTTTTGCGCCACCGGCGACCAGGAACTGTTCGAAAGCGACAGCCGGCCGCAGCCGATCAACTGTGGCATGTGCAGCACGGCACCGGTCATCGACGGCAAGCTGGACGACAACTGCTGGCAGGACTTCGATCACTCGGGTGTCGCCGAGGACTTCGTAACCTTCGAGCGCCTGGAACCGGCGCCCGTCTCGACTCGCGCCATGTTCACGCGCGATGAGACGCACCTGTATATCAGTGTGGATTGTGAAGAACCCCTTATCGACAAACTGGCGACAAACCGCGAGGAGAACGAGCCGGAATTCCACTTCGACCAGGACGACACCGTCGAATTCCGGCTCAACGCACCGCAGCACGGAACGTTCTTCAATCAGGTGTGCGTCAATGCCGCAGGCAAGCGTTCGCAGGCCTGGTTCAGCGTCGAAGAAGGCGGCAGCCGGATGGTGCCGGGCGCCGAGTGGAAGGCTGCCGTCTCACAGGTCGGCGGACATTGGTACGTGGAAATCGCCGTGCCGTGGACGGCGCTCAAGGTCGAGCCGCCGGCGACCGGCGACAAATGGATGGTGAATGTCATTCGTCACCGCAACACCGATGGCTACCAGATCTCCTGCTGGTCCTGCCTGTTCGGCGGCGCCCACCGCAATGACCTGAGCGGGACCTTGGTTTTCGCTTGACTCCGGTCCGGTCCACAGGTGCACCAGCAGTATACCGAAGTTCTTGCAGAGCTGGACGCAAACGCCCCGCCGCCCAATTTCAAAACACGGCCGCGGCACACGTTTAATACTGAGATGCCAGTAGATTTCGACGAGGAGGCGTTTGTCCGCAGCCGGGAAGGCTGGGCAATACCCTGTCACACGACTAATCGAAGAACGACTTGAAGTCGAGATCTTCGGTGTCTTCGTCGATAGCGTCGTCGAATCTGATGTCGTTGTCGCTGTCGGAATCGTCGTCTTCGGGTTTGTCGCCGGCATCGCCGCCGAAGCCCCAGTCGGTGCCGAGCCGCTTCTTGCCCTGGCCAAGCGGCCGGGAAACGTGCCCGCCTCCGCCGTCGCTCGGCAGGTACCGGTAGTAGACCTGCAGCTGCAGCAGGCACAGTGTCGTGGCAAAAACGCGGCCGTCGGCGCCGTTGAAGTGGCCGCCCTCGACCGTCCAGTAGCCGTCCGGATGCTGGTGGTTGATCAGTTCAGGCTGAAAAACCTTGTTCCATTTTTTCCAGCGATAGCCGCCGGCGTTGAATACCGCCTGGGTATCATAATACCAACCGTACAGGCTACCGGGGGAATTGTTGAACTTGTAGCCCGGCAGCCGCTCGATCAAAATCTTGCCGACAGCGGTCTCGGAAAATGCGTTGCGGCGACTTTCGAGCAGTTGCAGAATGAGGGCCCCGACGCCGCTCATGTTTGAAGGCTCAGCGTTCTGGGCTGGTTTGGAGCTGTAGCCGAAATGACCCAGGTTGTAGGTAACGTTGCGTACGAAATTAGCGGATTTCTTCATGGCCTGCTTGATGCCGGAGACCTCGCTGCCGGCGTTGTAGCCGGCTTTCAGCGCCTGACACTGCCAACCGACCACCGAAAGATCCCAGCGCTCGCCCTTGGCATAGGCGTAGTCAAAGCCGCCGCTGTCCTGTTGCCCGGCGATAATATGCTTGAGACCGCGGTCCATCGCTTCGCGGACAAAGCCAACATCCATCGAGCCGTTCCTGGTCATGCCGTAGGCTTCAGCGATCGCATAGGTGGCCATACCGTTCTTATACGCACTCGGACGACCGCCAACGACCGGAACCTTGGGGGCAAGCCAACGCATGGCACGTTCGACAGTGTCGCCGAATTCTTCGGCGATCGGCGTTTCGCCGTGCGCCAAAAAACACAACAGTGCCATACCCGTATACGCTTCATCATGCCATGAGCCGTCGGGCGACTGCACCTTCTGCAACCATCGCAAGGCCCGCATGACCGCGTCCTCGCCGGCCGGATCGCCACCGAACTTCTTGCGCAGCGCATCGCGTCCCCCAGCCGAGCGGCCGCCGAACGGCCCCTGGCCAACAGCCGCGGCGCCACCGATCCCGCCTATCGCCCCTGCGACTTCACCGCCGCCGTCGGCACTGTTGCCGCCACCGAGACCCTGTACCCAGTCGAGATTCGGCTTGGCCTGCTCGACAACGGCCACCTCGGGCGCCGGCTCACCGATGATTTCGGCATTCAGTAGATCCGCCATATTGAATTCTTCCGGTACCGGCGGCTCCTCGAACACTTGATCGACCATCTGCTCGAAAGCTTCGCTCACATCCTCAGCGTCGTCCGGCACGTCGAGCTCGGCTTCCGGCGGCGCTTCGTCCTGCTCGGGCTCGACTTCGTCCTCTTCCGCGACCAGATCCGGCTCCAGCTCGACGTGCGGCAGCGGTTCCATCGAGACTTCGATTTCGACCGACGGCGACTTATACGGCTTGCCGACCATCAGCAGCGCCAGCGTACCGATAAGGCCGATGTGAATCAAGACCGACAGGAACGGGCCAGTCAACAACTCGCGCAGGCTGTGATGGCGATATTGTCTTTCGGCCGCCTTGACCTGGCGGCCGTATTCAGTCAGTTCGTGTTTCTGTTCTTCCACGGATTCAGATTAGCCGGATCGGTTGGTAGGAAACTCGTCTCAGCAGAATCGATTCCGCAAATTTGCCGCCGCCTGTGACAACCGCGACAATTTCTCGAACGCTTCGTCAATCGACGGCGGCTCGCCATAGTCCGGCGCGAAACCACAATCCGGGTTCAGGGCGATGCGTGACGGATCGATGATCGCCGCCCCAGCAGCCCCGATCGCCTCGATCTCCTCGACCTCCTGGAACTGTGCCCCCCGCACGTCGACCACTCCCATGCCGACCCCAAGACCATCCGGCAGGTGTTCCAGGTCGTCGGGTATGCCCGTGCCTTTGTAGGCGAACTCCAGATTGACCCGGTCGATCTTTGCATCCTTCAGGAACGGCAGGATCGGCTTGTAGTCGCCAGTCACATCGCTTTGACGCTTGCAGACGCTGTGACAGCAATGCAGGTGCACTTCCACAGGCAACGCCGCCGCGATCTCATTGATCGCATTGATCGCCTGCGGCGCCTGCCGATCAATGTCCCAGTCCCGCTTCAAACGTGAGTCGTGACTGTCGGAGCTCTCGGTCAGCGAACGGTCGCAGAGATAGGTCAGGGCCGGGTCGTCGAGCTGTATGACATCGATGCCGGTCTGCGCCAGAGCTTCCGCCTCGAGTGTCAGCAGCTCGGTGAGATGCTCCATATAATGCTCCATCGTCGGGTACACATCCGTACTGAAATCCTCGTGCCACTTGCGGATCGCTATCAGGAACGGCGAAGGCAGTGCGTACTTCGTATGGCGGTCGGTGTGCTTGACCAGGAACTCGGCGTCGTCAACGAACAACGGCTCGCCGCCCTGCATTCTACTATTGCAGACGAGTGTGCGCTTGGTCTCACCGTGGGACTGAAATTCACGGAGCGGCTCATGCCCGCCAACGCGCAACAGAAACTCGTCAAGATAATGAACGCGCCGCCACTCGCCGTCGCTGATCACATCGATACCGGCCTGCTCCTGCACGCGGATGGCGAAAATCACCATCTCGTCCATAATCCGACTGTATTCGTCCGCAGCGATCGAGTCGCGACGATCGACCAGGCTGCGTACCAGTTGCGGGCGTGGCAGCGAACCAATGACTTGCGTATAGAATGGCGGCAACGCTTTCGTTCGTTGAGAAATCATCGGAATCTCCAGTTAGAATTAGTGAAGTGTGGTAACCAGGGCCCGTTAGGCGTGGAGACGAACCATCTTGACATTCGTGTGGGTACGCATCCCCTCTCTTGTCTTGATCCTGCCGAGCGCCTCATCCCGAGTCCAGACCGAACCGGTCAGGCCATAGCGGGTATAGTTTGCCTGCCTGAGAGCTTTTTCCCAGGTTTCAACAGGAAAGATTGGTAGTACAAGTCGCCGACAATCTGGCCGGTTCGAAGCGAATATACAGACGGTTTAAGAACCGCGAAGTTGCCGGCAAGCAGCTATCGGATCTATTACCAGGACGGGCACGATGAAGGGCCCATGCCACGGCGGAATTGTCGTAACAACGCCCAAAGGATCAAACTGGACAAAGCCCCCTTCTACTGGAAGCAGGGATGCACGCAATAACTTGAATTATCTGACATCCCCCCCCCATGGTTTTTGTTTTTTTATCTTAATGATGAATGCCTTATAATGCAAGACACGCGGTAACAAGGTGGGAAAGGTTCCCATTTCGCAATAACGTAAGGCGGCGGAACCGCAGCCGACACCCTTTCACCCCTGGCGGAAGCAAAACGGATCAGACAGGTCAATCATGAAACAGGCAACGTTCAACATCTGCCGCGCGTGCACCGCTACGGCATTGCTGGGTTTGCTGGTCACCGGCTGCGTGACCATGGCGGTCAAGGAAAAATCGGCATCGGCGGAGACGGAAAAACAGGCAGCTGCGCCCGTCGATACACAAATCTGGCGGCGTGCGGAAGCAAAGCGGCCGCCGCTCGATGAAATCCGCCGGGTACGGGCCGGGTTGCCGGATTCACTGCAGACACTGGCGCTGCAACTGCGCGAAGACGATGTCGACAAGCGCCGGCAGGCCGCGTACATCGCCGAAGCATTGTTGGCCCAGGCACGCGGTTGTCTGCCCGACCTGTTGCTGGTCGCAGTCGATGAGAAGGATCCAGTCAGCCGCGCCATCATGGTACGGGCCATTGCCAATATCGGTGACACGTCCGAGGAGACACTGACTGTGCTGCGACAGATGTTCCGCAACGAAGAACACGCCGTCGTGCTGGTGTACCTGGCCGGTGCCGTCGCGTTACTGGATCTGGGCAGCGACCAGCAGGTTGCCGCGGACTGGCTGGCGCGCACGATCATGCTCAGCGACGACCCGGAGGCGGTGCCCGAGCGCACCGGGGATTTCTGGGAACAGTGCTGGGCAGCCATGTACATGATCAGCAAGCTCGCCGACCAGGCGTCGCGATTCGTACCGGTGCTCGAGCATTTCGGTGATGTCGAGGATGTGCCGACGTTCGTGGAGCGCCAGGTAGGCTTTACGCTGGCACGGCTTCAGCAGTAAAAGTAGCCGTTCCACGCCCGCCATTGCTTTTTCTTCACGGAACAGAAATGCGGATAGGCTCAAAGACGGACGTTTTTTGAGGTGGTTGAGTTTCTGCCAAACGAAACTAACGTACGCGGCTCTTTAACACTCTCTCTCTACGACGGATGACTACGCATGTCGCTACCTTTGCGCCGCATGTCCCGCGAGTGGGCACTGCAACTGCTTTACCAACTTGATCTCGGCAGCGACGAGCCGGATGATGCGGTCTTCGCAGCATTTTGGCAACAACTGCGCGACTCCGGTACGAAACTGCGGGATAAGGAGTGGACTCGTACGACAACGTGGGCCGAGGCACTCGTGCGCGGCGTCCGGCAGGAGTACGAATTCATCGACGGCCTGATCGCCAGCTGCACCCAGCACTGGGACTTCGACCGCATTCTGGCGATCGACCGCAATATCATGCGCCTCGCGGTTTACGAAATGTATTTCTGCGAGGATATTCCGCCGGCAGTCAGCATCAACGAAGCGATCGAACTGGCCAAGGCATTCGGCGACCCGGAATCCAGCGCCTTCGTCAACGGCATTCTCGATCGCATACACAAGAACCGCGAAACAGTTTAGCCAGAAGAGTACCGGCTGCGCCCATGTCAATTCTCGATAAATTCAAAAGCGGCCTGCAACGGACCAAGACGATGCTGGCCCGCAATATCCAGACGATCGTCACGGGTACCAACGAGTGGAACGCCGAAACCTACGAACGGCTCGAAGCCGCCCTGATCGGGGCCGACCTCGGCGTGAATGTCTCGACAAAGCTGGTGGCGGGCATCCGGGATCGCTACGAACGCGGACTGATCAAGACGACCGAAGACATTATCCGGGTGGCCCGGCATGACATCGGTGAAACACTGACCCACCCGGCGCCGATCATCTGGCGCGACGACGGCCCGACAGTGATCCTTCTGGTCGGCGTCAACGGCAGCGGCAAGACGACATCGGCGGGCAAGATGGCGTATGCCTGGAAGGCGGAGGGCAAGTCAGTGATGCTGGCGGCCTGCGACACTTTCCGTGCCGCGGCAGTCGATCAGATCAAGATCTGGGGCGAACGCGTCGGCAGCGACGTCATCGCATCAACTCATGGCGCGGACGCCGCAGCGGTAGCCTACGACGCCGCCATCGCCGCGGTGGCGCGCCAGGCCGACATTCTGCTGATCGACACGGCCGGGCGCCAGCACACGCGCAAGGGACTGATGGACGAGCTCAACAAGATTTTCCGTTCGATCGGCAAAGCCTGTCCGGGCGCCCCGCACGAGGTTTGGCTGGTTGTCGATGGATCCACCGGAACGAACGCAGTGACACAGGCTCGGGAATTCACGCGTGTCGTCGACCTCAGCGGCCTCTGCGTCACCAAGCTTGACGGTACCAGCAAGGGCGGCGCCGTCGTAGCGATCAATGCCGAGTTGCAACTGCCAATCCGCTTCATCGGCCTGGGTGAACAGCTCGGTGATCTTCAACCGTTCGACGCCGAAATGTTCGCCGCCGCTATATTCGAATGATGGAAGACTATCCAAAAGCACTGCAGGACCTGGCGCACTCGCTGAAGGCGCTGCCAGGCATCGGCCAACGTACGGCCGAACGCCTGGCGATAGCGCTGCTCGACTGGGATGAAACGCATCTGTACGAATTCAGCGACCAGTTGCGAACGCTGAAGTCGCGGGTCACCCAATGCACGATCTGCGGCAATCTGGCGGAAGGCGCCGAGTGCCGTATCTGCCGCAACCCGGCACGGGATCACAAGGTCATCTGTGTGGTGGAAAGCGCCCGCCAGATTCCCGTGGTCGAGAAGTGCCGGCGCTTCGCGGGACTTTACCACGTGCTTGGCGGCCGTGTGTCGCCGCTCGACGGCGTTGAGTTCCGCGATCTCAATGTCGAAACGCTGTTCAAACGCATCAGCGAACACAGCATCACGGAGTTGATCATCGCCACCAGCCCGGATGTCGAAGGGGAAGCGACCGCCACCTATCTGGGCGACGAAACGCGCCGCCAGTTCGACATAAAGATCAGCCGCATCTCCCTGGGCGTTCCGGTTGGTTCCGACCTGACATTTGCGGACTCCGCAACCATGGCCATGGCGATCGACAACCGCCAGCCGCTGGTATAAGCGACGATCCGTACCAGGCACCCCAGGCAATTGACACCAAATTACAGAACAGAACGCCTAACGGCTCGTCGATTGAACTCGGCGAGCACAAGCATATCTCAAGTGGCTGGTCACTCAGTTGCCGGACTGCATGCGCTGGAGTTCGTCGCGCAACTTGGCGGCGACCTCGTATTGTTCCTCTTCGACAGCCTTCTCGAGCCGGGACTTGAGGCGATCCACGGGGTCCATTGACTGTTCCTCGACCTGGATGGCGACATCCTGGCCAGACTTGGCCTGATTGACGTTGACCGCGGCCGTGCGATACACATCGCGATGCACGAAAATCGGCGCATCAAAGCGCAGTGCCAGCGCGATCGCATCCGAGGGACGCGAGTCGACATCGATTTCCACACCATCACGCAGCATGAAAATGCGCGCGAAGAAGGTGCCATCGACCAGCTCCGTGACATGGACCCGCGTGACCCGGCAGTCCATCGTGCTCAACAGGTTCTTGAACAGATCGTGCGACAGCGGACGCGGAAATTTGTGGTTGTTGTATGCCGCGGCAATGGAATGTGCCTCTGCCGCACCGATGCAAATCGGCAGTACATACTCCTGATCGGGATTCTTGAGAAATATCATAAATCCGAGATTACTCAGAGATATGTTCTCAATCTTAACTTGCAGGAACGAGGAATCGTCCATTGTATTGTCCTTGGTTTTGTCTGGAACCGGGTCTTTCCCGATCCTGTCACCTGCTGTGACGCAAATTCCTTGCCAAGTTGGACACCACAAACACCGCGTCCTCGAACTTGCATCATTACCCGCGGCCTACTGTCGTTGCTCAGCGTACATATATCCAAAAATCGTCCACGTGCCTGATTGAGTAAGTTAAGATGGCTGCGTCGAAAAATCAACGATCTAAGCGAGCGGTCACAGGTTCCACGATTCGGCCACGCATCAGCCCGTCAGCCGGTCATACGCCCCGTGCAGACGTACTGCAGGACTTCGACAACCTGCTCAGGATGCTGCGCCACTGCCAAAGCGCCGGCATTTACTTCCTTCAACGCATGGGAGAGTTCGGGCGGGTGCATGACGATCAGTGGCTTGTCGAGAGCAACTGCGAAACCCGCGTCGAAAGCGGCGTTCCACTGTCGGTAGTGATCATCAAAACGCACGATGATAAGGTCGGCGTTACGAATCAGTGTCCGCGTCCGGATCGCATTGATCTTGGCGCCTTTGTGATCTTTCCAGAATGCGGATTCTTCATCTCCCAGGATTTCGACACCGCAGTTGTCACTGGCCTCGTGATCAGTCACCGGCATGAAAAAATTTACCGGCAACTCCAGCTTGCATGAGCCACTGGCGATCTCGTCGCGCCATCCGGTGTGGATTTCGCCGGCGAGGTAAATATTCCACTTTCGATCGGTCATCGCCTGTCTCCCGCGTATCGTGATTGAAAAGGCATCGTGCGACAAGTACCATATCTCACCGAAGAAACTTTTCTCAAACTTTGAAATTGCAACGATGGACCTGACATGGATCTGGTCTTGAGCGATGCCGAGACCCGCATTCTCGGCACCCTGATCGAAAAGTCCGTGACGACGCCGGATTACTATCCGATGACGTTGAACGCGCTCACCAACGGCTGCAACCAGAAGTCGAACCGCGAACCGGTGGTCGATTTCGCCGAGGAGACGGTGGTGCGCGGACTCGACTCTCTGCGCCAGAAGAAATTGATCAGTACGGTCAGCGAAGCCGGCAGCCGCGTACCGAAGTACAGCCAGGATTTCGGCGGTTTTTTCCACCTGTCTGACGACCAGGTAGCCTTGATGTGCGTGCTGATGCTGCGGGGTCCGCAGACCGCCGGTGAAATCAACGGGCGCTGCAGCCGGCTGCACGCCTTCGGCTCGCGCGAACAAGCCGAAGAGACACTCGACGGTCTGGTTGAACGCGGTTACCCGCTGGCAGTCAAGCTGCCGCGGCAGACCGGCCGCAAGGAGCGCCGCTACGCGCACTTGCTGAGCGGTGGCGTAGCCATCGAAGAAAGCGAAATGGAACCGCCTTTCGAAGCTGCAACCCTGCATGTGCGTGATCAGGATGATCGGCAGGCCGAACTGGCCGACGAAGTCCGGCAATTGCGGGATGAACTGGACGCCTTGAAGGCACAGTTCGCAACGTTTCGCCGGCAATTCGACTGACTAACCTGGATCTACCATGGCCAAACCGGAAATTGCTGAACGCGCGGAACAGCTCAGGCGCGATCTCGAATATCACAACTACCTGTACTACGTCAAGGCCGAACCCGAACTCTCCGATCCGGCGTACGACCGTCTTTACCGAGAGCTGGCTGAGCTCGAAACGGCATATCCGGAGTTTGCCACAGACGACTCACCAACGCGCAAGGTCGGCGGTATCGAGTTGTCGGAGTTCGAGCAGCACGCCCACAGTATCCCGATGCTCAGCCTCGACAACACCTATTCGCCAACCGAGCTTCGGGCCTTTCACCAGCGCGTCTGCAAACTGCTCGGCAGCGAGCAGGTCGAATACTTTGTGGAACCGAAAATCGACGGTGTCAGCATATCGTTGCGCTACGAGGACGGTCGTCTGGTCCGCGCCCTGACGCGCGGAGACGGCATCGGCGGCGACGACATCACCGCCAATGCGCGAACGATCCGCAGTGTACCGGGCCGGTTGCTGGGCAACCAGCCGCCGGCAGTCTGGGAAGCACGCGGCGAAGTGTTCATGGCCAAGGCCGATTTTGAGAAGCTCAATAAGGCGCGCGCCGCTGGCGGCGACAATATTTTTGCCAATGCCCGAAATTCAACAGCCGGCAGCCTCAAGATGCGCAATTCCGCTGAAGTCGCCAAGCGTCCATTGGACGCCATCTTTTATGCTCGCGGCGAGATCGCCGGGATTACGATGGACAGCCAATCCGGATTCATCGAGGCGCTGAACAGTTTTGGGTTCAAGACATCGCCGCTCAACCGTCTTTGTGAGGGCATCGATGCGGTGCTGGCCGTCATCGAGGATCTCGGTGCCCAGCGGGACTCGCTGCCGTACGAAATTGACGGTGCCGTAATCAAGGTCAATGACACGTCTCTGCAGGAAGAGCTCGGATTCACCGCGAAAGCGCCGCGCTGGGCAATTGCCTATAAGTACGCCGCCGAGAAAGCGATCACGAAGTTGAAGAGTGTCACGATCCAAGTGGGACGAACGGGTGCCTTGACGCCAGTTGCCGAGCTCGAACCGGCGTTTCTGTCGGGCTCAACGGTCAGCCGCGCGACGCTGCACAACTTCGAAGAAGTCGCCCGCCGGGACATCCGCTCGGGCGACTTCGTCGAGATCGAGAAGGCCGGCGATGTTATCCCTGCAGTGCTGCGGCCGATCACTGATCGGCGCGACGGCACGGAAACGCCAATCGCAACACCGACGACCTGCCCGAGCTGCAACGGACCGATAACTGCAAGCGACCGGGAAGTGGCGATCCGTTGCCTCAACGCCGAGTGCCCTGCACAGGTGCAAAATCAACTGCAGCACTTCGCCAGCCGCGGCGCAATGGACATCGATTCATTGGGCGAGGCAATGATCGAGTTGCTGGTGGACAACAGTTTTGTGCGAACGCCGGCGGATCTGTATGAATTGACTGCGGAACAGCACGATCAGTTGTCCCGGTTCGAAGGACACGGGAGCCGCTCGATCGAGAAACTCTTCGACGGCATCGAAAAGAGC
>DPYP01000614.1:0-7298 GCA_003545375.1 Lentisphaeria bacterium | reverse complement strand
GGAAGAGCTCGGGCACACTCCTGACACCTGGGCACTGAGGTGGCACTCCACCTCGGCCGGGTTATCTTCCTGTTTCTGGCCAATCAAGGGATCAACATTGAATAAGGAGAGGTATTGAATGGATCTGCAACAGATCGGACAAATGATGGAAGAGAAAGGCGGATGGGTGTTTTTCGCCATAGTTGGGGCGCTTTTTCTATTCCACCTGGCAATCCTCGCTGCCATCTGCCTTTTTCTCTCCTCCTGCTTCAAACGAATTCCCGAGGAACATCACAAACTCAAGCCGGGGTTGGTTTGGTTGCTGATGATTCCCTGTTTCCCCATCGTTTGGAACTTCTTTGTTTATCCAGCCCTGGCTGATTCCTACACTGCGGCCTTTGAGTCGCAGGGGTCTAATTCACACGGCGACTGCGGTCGCATGCTGTCGCTGGTTTACTGCATCCTCTTCGCCGTTTCGTTTGTCGTGGCTTGGCTCCCATGCGTCGGTTACGTGAGTTGTCTCCTCTCACCGGCATCCTGGATCCTCTTGATTTTTATTCTCGTTAAAGCCGGCGGTCTAAAATCACAGATCAGCGACACTCGAGCGGGAGTGTATCGAGATGGAGGAATTTGAGTTGCAAGTGCCACTGGCAAAACACTGGGACGCAGGAGATCTGGCACTTCACTGTTCGCTTGCTCTTGGAGCCGCTGCTGTTCTTGGCTTAAGCGTGATCCTCTCTGAGCAGGTGCTGCGTGGAATGGGCGTGGAGCTTTGCCGCTTCTACAGTTGGAGCAGTCTGCCCTGCCCGGGTTGCGGCCTGACACGTGCGTTCTGCGCCATCAGTGACGGCGAATTCGGTCGGGCCTGGGAACTGAACCCCTTCAGTTTTCTCTTTTATGCGGCCTGTGTGGCATTGCTCTTCTGGCCTTTCCTGCGCCTGGCCTTCCCCGGACTCCAGCTTCGCCTGACTTCTTCGCGGGCATTTGTTTTCGTCCCCCTGCTGCTCGTTGCAGCAATGTGGGTCTTTGGTCTCTGCAGGATCGTCACAACACTGATGGATAGAGGCATCCTGAACCTTTGAAGGACTGATTCAGCCTTGTCGAGACCGATACCAATATCCTAATAAAGGGCGAAATCGGGTAGAACCTTGCGGCGGCATCCCCCAGCGTGGTTCATCGTGCCACCAGCAGTCTGCTACCTATATTGGTAAGATAACCAGGGCGCAGTCATCTAAGAAGTCCCGCCGCTGCGTATTTCACTTCTCGATCTTCAGCGTCGCGAATTTTGGGAGCAGATGGAAGTTGATCCACGGCAACTGCGGCGCGGAGCTGCGTTCGCTGCCAAAGCTTTTGAGATGAACGGAGTAGTTGTACCGCGCCACGAGCACGCGCCAGGCTTCGCCCGGGGCTATCCTGTCGCCGTGCGCCGACAGGTCGGCGACGGGCATGGCCAGCTCCGCGGTCCAGCCCTGGTCCGTGTCCTTCCAGGCATTGACCGTGCCGTCGATCCCGGCCGCCACGCGCAGATCACATTGGTATTTCAGGGTGCTGGGCAAGCCTAAATGCCCCCGGCTCGGATAGAAAAAGGCGGTTTTCCTGCTGTGCGGCGTGCAGTACAGTTCCCAGTACCAGGTGTTGTTTTCCGGTTTGATGAACCACTCCACGACATCGCCCAACTGATAGTGGTGCAGTTGATCGCCCTCGCCCTCAGCCACGATGTCCGAATCCGTGAAGGACACCCCGAGGTACAGGTATTCCTGGTCCCAGGCCAGCCGGATTTCGCCCGGTTGCTCCATGCTCTTTCCCGATTTGATATCGTCCGCCGCACGCTCCATGGGATATGCAGTGGCGCGCTTCCAGACCGGGTCGTCCAGGGCGCCGTCGATCACCACCGCCGCGGGCGAGTAAACGGCGACCATTTCCGGTGGGGGCGGCGACTCGGTCTTGTTCGTGACCGCCGCGGGTTGTTTCAACGTAGTGCAGCCGCAAAACAGCAGCAGGAGTGTAGTCGCGAACAGAAAAATAAGGGGGCGATTCATGGGTGTTCTCCAGGAGAAAGGGAGGGAAGGACCTGTGGAGTTTACGTAGTATAGGTTCCTATCCGACGGTCTTCAAGATCAAGTCCTGCTGCGAGCCTGTCCCGAATGAACTCGTGAACGGCTGTAGCGCAGTCCAGCGGGCTCCCGTCATCTATGAAACCGTTCTGTTCGATGCCAACCCGGCTTCTGTACAGCCGCGCTTGCAGATGGTATTCTGCCATGCCGCGCCTTCAATTATCGCTTGAATTAAAACAAGCGGAAACTATCATAGGCGCCTCGTTCCTCACCTAATCCTGAAACATAAAGGAAAATCCAATCATGAGCAAGATTTACTTCGATCGAGATGTCAAACTGACGGCGCTGCGTAAGAAAGTTGTCGGCATCATCGGCTACGGTAACCAGGGGCGGGCCCAGGGGCTAAACTTGCGGGACAGCGGTGTCAAGGTCATCGTTGGCAACCGGCGTGATGCCTATTTGAAAATGGCAAAGAGCGATGGCTTCGAGGCGTTTCCTATCCGTGAAGCGGTCAGCAGGGCGGACATCCTGATCATTGCCATCCCGGATGAGATTCAGGAGCAATTGTACAAGCGCCACGTCGGGCCGGTCATCCGCGGCGGGCAGGTGGTTTGCTTCGCCAGCAGCTACGGCTATCGCTTCAAATGCGTGGTGCCGCCAGCGGACGTTGATGTGATCATGATGTCGCCGCGGGCAATGGGGGTGACGGTTCGCGAGTCGTTTGAGGACGGTAAAGGTGTACCCGGGTTCGTGGCGGTCGGTCAGGATCCTTCGGGGCGTTCGCTGAAGATC
Organism: Lentisphaeria bacterium; assembly: GCA_003545375.1. Classification (GTDB taxonomy): domain Bacteria; phylum Verrucomicrobiota; class Lentisphaeria; order JABSQK01; family CAJWLW01; genus CAJWLW01. Next base: position 4,473 of record DPYP01000614.1, on the reverse strand, counting down.
GCACTGGCGTTGGCCAAGGGCGTGGGCTGTACCCGCGCCGGTGTCGTGGAATGCACATTCGAGAATGAAACGGATGTCAACCTGTTCGGTGAGCAGGCACTTTGGCCGCTTTTTCACGAGGCGCTGGTGCTCTCGTACGAAGTCATGGTTGAGAACGGGATACCCCCGGAGATCGCGCTGATAGAATTTTACTCTTCCGGCGAGACCTCCGAAGTTTTCCGCCAGATTGCGCGAATGGGAATGCTCCGGCAAGCGCCATTTCACTCGCCGACTTCGCGGTATGGCACGCTTTCGCGTGCAGAGAAGTTGCCGAGCAAGGACATGAAGAAAAGAATGCGCGAAGTGTTCCGGGGTATTCGAAACGGAGATTTCGCAAAAGAATGGGCCGCGGAACAGGCTTCCGGCTACAAGAAATTCAAGAAATTGCAGAAAAGCGCTTTGAAACACCCGATCAACAAGGCCGAGTTAAAGGTGAAAGCCATTTCCGCCTCACCAAAGAATTTCAGTACAAAATAGGAATGCGATGAAGTTGAATAGAACATCATTGTGGACTGCTGGAAAACTCCTATTGGCCTTGACTACGGTGGCTGCATTGCCGTCGGCAGGGGCGGGCGGATCCTCAGAGCTTGCGGTGCCGCCGATTGCCTTGGATTCTATCTGGCGGCAGGGGAGGGGGATGATGTCTATTTCTTCGGGGGCAACGGCTGGCCATGTACAATGGCACAAAGCCAGCGCGTTGAGCGAGAGTGAAACCTATGGCGGCCTGACGTATTACTACCCGCCAACCCCCTGAAAGGAACCCACTATATGAGCAGTTCTTACATTCCCGGCGACCGCCCCGCCAAACCCCATCGCATCTGCCTTGAGAACGTCGAAACGCTCTACGCCGACGGCCGCTGGAATGGCCGGCCGACTTTCGTGTTCTGGCGCGATGAGTATTATATCGCCTTTCGCTCGTCCCTCAGCCACGACACTGTTGACGACGAAATGGGCAAGGTGCTGATGCTCAAATCGACCGACCTGAAAGACTGGAAAGTCTCGACGGTAATCGACGATCCGGAGATCGACGGGGCTGAACCGCTGCTGCTTGGCACCGACGACCGGCTGTACATGTATATCGTCGCGGAGAACCCGATCACGACGACGTTCATGACCTACTCGGAGGACGGTGTGGAATGGGCGAAGCCGGTCAAGTGCTTCGACGACGGCTTTTCTTTCAATACGCCGGTGACCCACAAGGGCATCCATTATGGTGCGCTTGATTACGCGGACGCCCAACGGGCACCACTCCCCGGAGAAAGTTCCACCGGCTATGTCGACTTGATGCAGTCGACCGACGGCCTCGAATGGACGAAGGTCTCGCGGATCGTTGAGGACGGCACGGAGACCGCTTTGGTGTTTCTGAAGGACGACACGCTGCTGACGGTTATCCGCCAGGGGTGGGTGACAAAGGCCAAGCCGCCTTACACGGATTGGCAAGTGGTGGACAGCAAGGAGGTTGGCCTCGGTGGCCCCGACGCGGCCCTGGTCGGGAACACTGTCCTGGTTGCTGGCCGACACTGCGCGCAGACAACACTGATGAAGCTGCATCCCGATACCATGTCGCTTGATTTTATTATGGATATGCCGATCCACAACGTCAAGGCACAGCCCACCTGTTCCATTGCCGAACCCATGGCCGATACCGAGATTGCATCGACAGAGGAACATGTCTGGCCAATGGGCGACAAGGCGTACCCGGAGTTTCTCGTGCTCGACGATCACAATGTGCTGATGGCATATTACGACGGCCAGTCGTTCGAGGCCGGCGTGCCGAAGCAGGTGGACATTAGGTTGGCAACGATCACCGTCCACTGAACGGGTGGACAAGCAAACGCCCCAACCGTCAACCACGCAATCGCCAATGTATGACCTGATCATAAAAGCCGGACGGCTCGTCGATCCCTTCCAGGGCATTGACGGCGGCCCGAACCCTATGGATTCTATGTGACCTGGACACTCAACCGCGCCACTGCGTTGAAAGCGTCCCGGCAGACGCCGTGAAACGGATTGACAATGCCTTCTTGCCTGCTCATGTTAACCGGCGCCGCAAGACAACGGCAGTTGAGATAAGTACTCCAGACCCCAAGCCTCCCATGGGACCACGGTGAAACACAGCGGTTATTTTCATCGCGTGCTCGAACAGACGCAGACCCAGTTCTGGATCAACAGCGCGATCCTCTCGGACGTGGAGACCGCCCTTTCCTATGGCGCCGTGGGTGTCACCACAAACCCGACACATCCGCCCCGGGCGATCAAGGCCGACCATGACATATGGGCGCCTGTCATCCAGGAAATTCTGCAACATAATCCCGACCTGACGGACGACGAGATCGCCGATCAGGTGACGCAACGGATGGCCGTCCGATCACAGAAATTGGTCCACCCGCTGTACGAGCAGAGTCAAGGGGAATTCGGGTATGTTGCGATCCAGGGCAATCCCTTTATCAATAACGATCTGCCGAAAATACTGGCAGAGGCCACGCGGTACAGTGAGCTCGGTGAAAATATTGCGGTCAAGATTCAGTCAACCGCAGTTGGCGCCGAAGCAGTCGAAGAATTGACCGCGCTTGGCATCCACACGATCTGCACAAACGGGTTTTCCGTGGCCCAGGGCATCCACATGTCGGAGGCCTATCAACGGGGACTTGATCGTACGGATGCCAGGCCCAGATGCTTTGTGGTGAATATCGCCGGCGTTTTCGATGAATATCTGGGCGCAGGCGCGGCTGCCCGGGGGATTACGGTCTCGGAGGAGTGTCTGCTGCATGCCGGCGTCATCATGACCCGCCGTCTGCATCACGTCATGAAGGCGCGTGGCTATGCAGCCTACCTCCTGGCGGGTGGTTCACGAGCGTCACATCACTTCACCGAGTTGGTCGGCGATGATCTTGCCGTCACGATCAGTCTCTCCCATGCCACACCGCTGGTTGAAATAGATGCCGCTGTCGAATCCAGAATCGACGCCCAGCCGCCACCAGAGATAATGAAGGAGCTCGAGGATAATTTCCCCGATTTCAGGCGCGCCTGCGACGAAGATGGCCTGAGCCCGGACGCGTTTGCCGGCTTTGGTCCATGTGTGAAGTTTCAAAACGCCTGTGAAGCGGGCTACCGCGCCACGGTCGAGGCAATCAGAGCCGAAAGAACAGCCGGGTCCGTTCGGTCATGACAACCAAAAAAAACGCCGGCACTGCGTGTTTCTTGCCATAGCCTGTCGGCCGACGGGCGACAGGCATCAGCGCCGCGCGCCCTTGCTTTCAGCGGCCATAGCACCGCCGGTTTTACCCGTTGGCATCACTGTTTTCTTCAGACGCTTGAAGCAGCCATGGAACCGTTGCCACGCCAGCCACCGCTCCGGGCCGAGATCGTCGAGAGCCATCGCCTTGACGGCTATTGGCGCGAGAAAATCGTCTATGACGTCGAGCCCGGCCTGTCAGGGTGCGCCTGGCTGTGTCGCCCACTCGGGAAAAAGCCGGGGACACTGCCCGCCGTCCTATGTTGTCATGGGCCGGGACCGGGCAGTGCCTGTATCCGATCGCCTGGGAAAGTCGGGTTCCACCCACCCCCCGGGCAACGATCGGCGCTGATCGATTGCAGTCAATTTCTCAACGGCCCAGTACCAGGCGGAACCCGATGTCGACGCCGTGATAGGAGGGCCGGCCGTAATCGCGCTCGGCACACTCGAGGTACCTCGGAAGATAGGAACTCACCCACGACGCACCACGCAGGACACGGTAGGCCTGCTTTGCACTGTGCCATTCGTCGGTCCACTCCCAGGCGTTGCCGCCGACGCCGAACACGCCCCACTCGTTCTCACCGCTTTCCTCGACCGGACAGGTCACGGCATGGCCATCGACGTACTCCGCCACCTGGCAGGCAAGAAAATCCGTGTCGTCATCATAGTTGCCGTACGCCGGCGGCCAGGTGTCGCCCCAGGGATAGCGGCGGTTGTTGCCGCACCGGGCAAAGGTCGACCATTCCTCGCCCGTCGGCAGGCGATAGGTGTAGCCCTCGGGCAGTCGCCCTGCCGCCGCCTCGCGGGCCGTCAGCGACTCGGCATAGGCTGACGCATCGTCATGGCTGACATTGACGACGGGCAACCGGTCACCGGTCAGGTCGTGCCCCTTGAAAACCTTACAGGTGTGGTTCGGGTAGAATTGGCGGTACTCGCTGTTGGTCACCTCGTACTTGCCGACCCAGCCGGCGAGCGCGTCGATCCAGACAAACGCCATGCCGATCCCGGGCATGGTGAAATTTTTCTCGTGGTCACCGGTGGCGGCGGGTGCTGCCGTGTCATCGTCGTCAACCTCGAAGGGGACAGTGACGATGCAGTTGTGCCAGGCGGTGGCCTGCTGCCTGGTTTTGACGTGCGGCCATGACACCTCGAGCGGCACGTCTCCGGTGTGTGTGCCCAGGCCGAAATGAAGCGTCAGA
>DPYP01000021.1:0-4838 GCA_003545375.1 Lentisphaeria bacterium | reverse complement strand
TGTCGAGCTGCAGGTCCAGGTCGGAAATGTCGAAACCGACGACTGGCTCGCTAAAAACAATTTCCAGCGCAGACACCGCACTGTTTCGCGGGTCGCTGACCGGCGTGATCGTCACTGTAGGCGCCTGCATATCAAGGCGCCAGCTCTCGATGTCGCCGCCCTCCAGCGCAATCAACGCCAAATCCTCGATCCCGGAGCCTGTCGCGACAAGCTCCAGAGTGTAGTTCCCCTCGACGCCGGTCAGCGCTGCCATCCCGCTAAGTTGATAGTCGGTTCCGGCACCACTCAACGCTGCGGTACCGGGCAGCAGGTCGGGGCCGCCGTCCCTGGTTAAAGTCAGGTCCTCGATCCGGAACTCGGTGACGGCTTCGCTGAAGATGATGGCAAGGTCGGAAACCGGCAGATTGCGCGGGTCCGGATCGACGATCTCAATTATGGCAGTGGGTGCTGTCTGGTCCATGTGCCACTCGCGAACAGCATCGGCATCGAGCCCGTTGCCGGCCGCGTCGAGGATGTCGGTGGCGGCAGACAAAGTCAGCACATAATCGCCCTCATCGCCGGTTGCCGGTGTCAGGCCGGCCAGCGTCCAGGTCATGTCATCGACCGTGGTCACGGGCTCCGCGCCGGTGAGCAGCTCGCCGCCACCGTCGCGGGAGAGACTGAAATCGTTTACGTCAACACCGGTGACAGGTTCGGACAAAGTGACATCGATCTGCGCCAGCGCCACGCTGCGCGGGTCGATTACGATCTCGAAAATCGCCGTTGGCAAGGTGAGGTCAAGCAGCCATTGCGCCGATGCTTCGATCGGCAACGCGTTGCCGGCGATATCGGTAACCGCGGCACCGGCAGCCACAGCCAGTGTGTAGGTACCCGCGACGCCGGTCACGCCGGCCAGGTCACCAAGCATCCAGGTCTGGTTGTCGGCCGACGTCAGCGCCTGAGTAGTCAGCAGGTTGGCGCCGCCGTCACGGGTCAGTGACAGGTCGCCGATGTCGAAGCCGGTGACCGGCTCGGAAAACGTCAACGTCGCGTCGGCAACCGGCTGGTTGCGCGGATCCGGCGCGATAGCCGGAATCTGCAGGCTCGGTGCCTCCGTATCCTTGCGCCAACTCTCGACGGCACCGGCGCTGAACGGCTTGGCCGAAAGGTCGGCAATGCCGGTGCCGGTGCCGGGCAGCGTCAGAACATAATCCCCGTCGTCACCGGTAAAGGCGGTCAGGCCAGACAGTTCGAAGGTAATATTGTCGCCGCTGTTCAACGTCTCACTGCCATCGAGCAGATTGCCGCCGCCGCCGCGTGTCAGGGTGAGATCGCCGCGGTTAAAACCGGTGACCGGCTCGGTGAATGTGAACGTCACGCCAGCTACGGCCGTAGTGATCGGGTCCGGTGCGACCGGTGTAATCGTTGCCGACGGCGGACCATCCATTTCCCAGTTGATGGAATCGTCGGCAAACAGGGCGTTGCCGGCGAGATCCGTGATGCCGCTGGAGTCGACGGCAAACACATACGAGCCATCGGCAGCAGTGTGCTCACTGACTGGAAACAGCGTCCAGGATATGCTATCCGCCGTCGTCAATGCCTCACCGCCAGGCAGCAGGTTGCCACCACCGTCGCGAGTAAGTGAGAGATCGGCAACGGCGAAATTCAGCACCGCTTCGTTGAACTCAATAGTCAGGGTGCTGACGGCGGTTGTACGTGGTGTGGCAACCGGCGTGATCGCCACAGTGGGCAGTGATGTATCGAAGTTGTACTCGGCTTCCCCCAGGAGAAATCGCGGTGGCGCATGATCGTCGAAGGCGATTACCCTGAGTGTCACAGACTCCCCGTCGCCAGCGCTGATATTGAACGGGCCGGTATACAGCGTTGAGCTGTTGTCGGGCTCCGTGCCGTCCGTGGTGTAGCGGATTTCCTCTGAATCTGTCGAGCTCAGGGCAACGTCCTGGGCCACGGCATAATGGCCGGCCGCCGGTGCGAAAACGATATCGCCGATACCGGTCACCGTGACGCTGCCGGCCTGTACCTCCGTGCTGTCGCCGAAGGTGCTCACGAATTCCGCGGCGACATTCTCGACATCGAGTGTGAACGCGCCGTAGTTGAGGCCACTCAGCTCGAATGAAAACAACGTGCCGCTGCCGGCATCGACACTCTCGCCGAAATTATATTCGGGATGGGCGGTGAACCGCAGTACCCCCGGGCCCTCTTCAACGATCTGCGGGGCATCTTCAATCAGCAGGCGGGGGCTGGTGAAGTCACCGCTGTCCGCCACGTATTCGAGCAGGCCGGCATCGTAGGTGATGCGGAAGGCCAAGAAGGCGAGGGTCGGGCAATCAACCGCCACGTTGATCCGCACGGTCTCGGTCGCCGACAGGTCGAGATTGTGGTCGCCCGGGCTGACAATCGTGTGGGCCACGACAGTGCTGCCGGTCAGAATCATCAGGAGAAGAAGCTGAAGATATTTTCGCATCGGTCGTCTGGTTCTATGGTACGTGCTTCAACCTGGGAATGCCGGCTCTCAAGTCGAGACCGAACTGCGAAACAGGCAGAATGCCTGCGGTCCCGGATTAAGAACTACGCAGGACTGGGCAGCTGCATTACACCGCACATTACAGCTCAATAGATCGAGACCAGGCCGCCGTGGACTTCATACTCCAGCGTTCCCCCCAAGGCATTACCAAAGCTGATCCCGTTGCTGGCCGGCGTCAGGGTAACTTCGCCGGGCTTGAGCGCCCGCATGCGGAAGCTGGCGACGCGGTCATGGTGCGCCGCATTGGTATTCTTGTTACCCGGCAGTCCGCCATTTATCAAGGCGATGCGCCCGCCTTTCGGGTCCTCGTGAAACTCGATGTCGTTGCGGAACACGTCGCCGACAGCCTCGGCGCTGTCCGGCACGTATTCGAGCAGCTCGGCATCGAACTCAAGAACCAGGAACAGGCTGGCCAGTGCCGGTGCCGAGAGAGAGAGGTAAAGATCGAATTCCTCACCGGTGCGGACCTCGTATTCCCCGAGATCCAGAATCACTGACTGAGCGGCAAACTCGATGTTCTCCGGTTGGAACTCGTCCGACTCGACGATGGCGGGCTCCGGATAGTCGTCCTCTTCATCGAGCGCCGGCGTCGCCGGCGGTGCCGGCGGCTCCAGGTCAACAAACCCGCGTTCAGCAGCAGTGGCCACCGCCGATTCCAGCGGCGGCGGCACGATGACTTTAATCGTGTGATCGATCGCAGGTTCCGGTGCCGCGTCCGGCTGGCGCAGCAGCACGAAGAATACGATGATACCCAGCACCACGGCGCCGCCGATAATTGTGATGTTCTTGCGATTCATTATGTCGATAAGCAGTAAAGCATTTCACGTCTCCAAATCCCAAGCAAAAGGCCGTTGCCAGGGCACTCCGGCAACGGCCTTTCGACATTCAGTTCATGCGGCGGTCAGGGGATGGTGAACGTGTGGGTGTTGTCGGCGTCACCCGTGTCGTTGTCACTGCCCTGATTGCCCGCAACATCGTCAACCGTGTCCATGTCGACCGTGACAGTCTCACCAGTGCTCCAGTTGCCGCCGATTGGCGCCACCGACACCGAGCGCCCATCCTCACTGACGGTGCTCGAGAAGTCGACATCGACCACACCGCGGCTGGAAGTGATGAAGCCGGCCGGACCGTTGCCCGCAATAAGGTTGGTCGTCCCATCGTCACGCAGCGATTCGCTGAAATAGACAACCAGCGGATCGGTCGTGCCGTCAGCCGGTTCAGTCGTGGCGGCAGAGTCGACAATCGGGTCGATGTCATCCGCGACAACAACGCTGTTCACCGGCGGATCGAGGAGGCCGAGCCTCGCCTGGATGGCTGCTTCCACGTCCGCTTCAACGGCCGCGTGAGCCGCCGGCACTGTCTGGCCGGCCGTGCCGCCGTTGTCGATAAAACGATACAGATAGACCAGGTCCTGCTCGGCCTCAACGCTGGTCGCGTCATCCGGCAGGTCACCGTCGACGTTCAATGCACCGCCGAGGCCACGGACAAACGAAACGATTTCACGGTCGGACGTGAAGTCCGCTTTCGCCGCGTCACGCACCGCCTGCGGAATGACCGGGACAAAATCGAACGCGCCATACTTCACCGCACGGTAGAGATACACCGCATCGGTGCTGCTGATCGCCCGCCCACCGGACGCCCCCGTCGTCGGCGCCGTCGGGTCGCCGCTCTCGTCGCCGTCCACCTTGAACTGATCCGTCACCGCGGTGATATCACCGTCCTGCGTATCCAGAACAATCTCTTCACCGTCGGTACCCGTGGCATTGACGTCGCCCAGCGTCAGGGGGCTGGCCAAGCCAATCGTCATACCCGGCCTGATACGGAAGCACAGCGCCAGAATGTTGCCATTACCGCCAATGATATTGGTATCGCCTTGGACACCCTGGACAACCACGACCAGCTTGCCGTCCGCGTCGCTGTCGATGATCACTTGATTCGCATCGACTCGGACCCCGTCAAGCACCATTTCCGAACCTTCGACGTAGGTCAGGTCGTTGCTCTCGTAAGTGATCGAAAAGATCAATGCCTGCAGATCTTCGCAGACCGCCAGCTCGACAGCGGCATAGACCCAGTTGTTTTCACGCCCCGTCACTTGATCGAGGCCGAGGAAAACCTCGTCGTCGTTGATCGTGCCGGTACCGGTGCCGTCGGCAATCGTCACGCCGTCGCCCGTCGGCGTCGTCAATTCCACCGTGAAGATCTCGTCGTTCTCGCAGTCCAGGTCACCGTTCACCTGGACCGTCAGTGTCTGACCGGTTGTCCCTGCGCCGAAGGTCAAAGTATTGCCAGTGGGGACGTAGTCTGCAGCGGAGGT
>DPYP01000364.1:0-3773 GCA_003545375.1 Lentisphaeria bacterium | reverse complement strand
TGCTGACCGACGCGGGTGCCCTGGATAGATGACTTGGCCCAAGTAAACAAGAGCCATTAAATTTTTGACATACCTGTTGATATTCTTGTATGAATCGTCATATTTCCCCATGTTTACGTCACTTCCACTAATTTGGAGGACGGAATTTTGTCAATAAGAGGCTTTTTTCATCTATTGGTCATCGCGGCTGTCAGTCTGTGGAGTGTGTACATGCTGTTGCCAGCCTACACCACCTACAACCAGACCAGCCAAGGCCTGCAGGAGGTCGAGCAGAACCTTCTGACGGAGCAGCAGACCAAGGAAAAGCTGCAAGACGAGATCCATCGACTGCAGGTCGATCCGCGTGCCGTCGAACGGGTGGCCCGCGAGAAACTCGGCTGGAGCCGAGAGGGCGAGATCATCTACGACTTCAGCGAAATCGACGAAGACTGACCGCAGCGGTTATCACTTCTTCTGATTCAAGGTCTGCGTGAACACCTTCCGCACCAGTAGCCGCACATAACCGCTGATCGTTGAAACGATGCGCATTTTACTCTTGCCCGAGCGGCGGCTGCTGTCCAGTACCATCGGTACTTCCTCGATTACTTGGTCGCAGTAGTTGAGTTTCGCGAGCAACTCGACCATGCATTCGAAACCGCCGCTGCTCAACAGCGGTTCGCCGTAGGCCGCACGCACCGCCTGCAGGCTGCTGACCCGATAGGCTCGATAGAACGAACTGAGCGTCGCAATGGCGTTGAGGTCGAAGGCGTATTTTGCCAGACCGTTGGCGACGTGGCTGAGGATCAAACGCCACCACGTGACATTGGCGATGCCGCCGCGATGGTGGTAGCACGAGGCCAGCACCACGTCCGCGCCCTGGTGGATCTCACCAATCATTTCCTTCAGGATGGAGGGATCGCTCGTGTTGTCCCCTTCCAGAGTCACGATCACGTCCCCCGTGTCGCAATGCGTCAGCAGGTGGTTGAAGCCGGTGTTGAAGGCGGCGCTCACTCCGGCATTCGCAGCGTGATCCAGCACGGTGATGGGAAACATCTTTGCCATCTCGTCGAGCACCGCGCGGGTGTCGTCGGTACTGCCGTCATTGACGAAAACGAACTGCGGCTGTGCCTTCGACAAGCTTTCGGCACAGCCGGTGACCTGGCGGATCAGCCGCCTGAGGTTGTCGGCCTCATTGTACACCGGGATCAGGAAGAACAATCGCATCTCGCGGCGCCCTAATTCCGTGTCTGTACCCTGGTCAACACTGAAGGGGATCTGCGTGGCCACGCTCTCAAGGGTCCGCTTCAGACCGTCCCGGAGATTGACGCGGGGCTCGTAACCGAGCAGTTCGCGGGCCCGTGAAATGTCCGGCTGCCGCCGCATACAATCCTCGTAGCGGCCGAACGATTCGTATGGAATCAAGTCGATCTGCGGCTGATCGTTCTGAACGGTCGACCACACTGCTGCTGCAAGTTCACGGATTGAGACCTCTTCGGTGCCGCCTATGTTCAAGATCTCGCCGTCGATCTCGGGCTTGTCCAGGAGTGTCATGATCGGATCGACATAATCGGAGATGTATGTGAAGCTTCGGGTCTGCGTGCCATCGCCGTGCACCGGGATCGGCGTGCGATTCACCGCTGCTTTGAGGAACACCGGAACCGGGCCGCCCCACCAGCTCAGATTCATGTGCGGCCCGTAGCCTCCGAAGAAACGCAGGATGACGACCGGCAGATTATAACGCTCGTGATAGGCGAGCAGCAGGTGCTCTTCGTAGAGCTTGGACACGGCATATGCCCAGCGGCGGACGTGGCTGCTGCCGAGCACTATGTCGCTGTCTTCGGTGAACGGCACGTCCGGGTTCTTTCCGTAGACGTCGGCGGTCGACGCGGCGATTATGCGGACCTGGTTGCGGCGTGCCAGCTCCATGAGGCAGTGGCTGCCCTGGCCATTGATCAGCAGTGTGTCGAGCGCGTCGCTGTAACGCGGAATCTTGAAGGCCGCCAGATGGACCATCTGCGAGATGCCCTGCATCGCAGTTTCCATGGCGGCTTCATCGCGAATATCGGCCTTGATGAAATCGAAAGCTCGATGGTCGATGAAATCACGCATATTGCGGCGCGAACCGTACGACAGATTGTCGACACCAACGACACTGTAGCCGGCATCGAGCAGGCGAGGTGCAAGATTGGCGCCGATGAAGCCGGCGACGCCCGTAATCAGAATTTTCTGTCGGCTCACAGCTGGTCGACAATCGTTTCGATGCGGCGCGCGTATTCGACATAGATATCCGTTGCCGCGATGTCATCGACGACGTCGATACCGGCGTGAATCTGCGCCGCCAGGTGCGGTTCGATAGAGATCCAGTCGCCATAGCCGCGAGCCTGTAGGTCGGCCAGGATGCGGGTCTGCACAGGGTCATCGTCGGGATAGCAGGTAACCCATTTGCCGTCGCCACCAGGGCGGGCGGCCTTGATGTGGATGTGGGCGACATGATCTTTGCACCCTTCCCAGAATCGCCAAGTTGCCTCGTTGTCGCCATCGTGCAGGGAGTTATTGCCAGTGTCGAAGGTCAATGTCAACGCCGGGCTGTTGACGGCCTCGAGCATCTCCATCGTCTGGTCGGGGCCGATGCAGCCGTAGCCGTTGCAGTTCTCATGTGCCAGCAGAATGCCGCCGTCCTCGGCGATCGCCGCCAGCTCGCGCAGCCGGCGGAACACTTCCGCTTTCCAGTCGGCCTCGGGCCATGGATTGTCGTTCGGTTGCGGGTACGACATGATGCGCAGCAGTTTGACTCCCTGCTTCTGCATGCGCGGGATGGTGGCGTGCAGCTCATCCAGGTCGACCTGGAAATCCGTCGTGATCGGTCGCGCCCAATTGGCGATGGAGCCGCCGAAGCCGGCGATTTCGATGCCGGCATCGCCGAGTTGCTGCATGGCGGCGTCAAAGTCAGCGTCCGACAGGGCGCTGTAATGCACGTCACCGACGAGCCGCAGCTCGATGCTGCGCCAGCCCGCCGCCTGTGTCGCGGCTATCTGACCGCCGATACTTTTCGAAGCTTCGTCCGCAAACCCGGTGTAGCGAAAGGCCATGGTGTTACTCCCGAACAGTCATTGACTAAGGAAAGACATTGTGAAGGTCGCAAGTATACCACGGAACCTTGGGCAGACAAACTGCGGTAGATTCTTGCATTCGTCCGGTGCCCAACTATTATCACCAGCGTCTGTACCACCCGTGATCCGGCAACGATACGGATCGCGGAACAACTAGTATGCGACACTTTGTCGACCGCCGGCTTAATCCGCGATGATCAACACGACGAGCCTTTTCCTCGCCTGGCGCTATCTCAAGCCGAAGGGCACGTTCATTTCATGGTTCATTCCGCTGCTCGCGGTCCTCGGGCCGATTGTCGGCGTCGCTGTCCTGATCGTCGTGATCGCTGTCATGGCCGGTTTCAGCCGTGACTATCGCGAAGCCATGTTCCGGTTCCAGGCGCATCTCGAGCTGATGATGCCCGACGAAGAACCGATTCACGACGCCGACACCTACATCGAGCGGCTTCGCGCTCTCGGATTCAAGGCCGCACCCGAAGCCAATGGCCCCGCCTTTGTCCAGACCCGGCGCCGCCTCGCAGCGAAGATGATTCGTGGCATCGACCCAGCCACCGAGCAGCATGTCTCCAAACTCAAGGAGAGCATCATCAGGGGCAAGTACGAGATCGAGGAAGACGAAGTGCTGATCGGCAATTTCCTGGCTATGGATTTCAATCTCCGGATCGGCGACAAGATCATCGTGCA
>DPYP01000138.1:0-2945 GCA_003545375.1 Lentisphaeria bacterium | reverse complement strand
CGCGGCCAAGAACGGCCCCGCTACGGTCCCCGTCTTCGATCGTTTCGTTGCCGCCGGCAAACACACGGTAACCCTGAAGAACATGGGGCAGGAGAAGGCCAGCGGCGGCAACTATCAATACATCCGTACGCTCGAGATTACGTCACGGGACGGCAGTCCGGTCTGGCAACTCGACGAGGGCGGTTTCACTTTCGAGCCGGCACAGGAGGGCAGCGCCGGCGGTTTGACAGCCCTGCCGCCGCGGTTGCAGGCAGATCCGTTCGATGTCCCGCAAGACAATGAAACCGCCGACGTGTTCGCACATGCATTGGTGAACGTGAATGGGGTCGTATTTCGCGTTCCCAAGGTCGCGGATATTCCGGAAACGGGATTTCCGCTGAAGGACCAGGAGCCGCTTGAGATTGACCTGCCGCCCGACGCCCGCGAACTCTTCCTGCTGCTGTGGTCGAAGATTCCGGCCGCAGACCGGTGGAGCGGCCCGCCCCAAACGCCGCTCGCGCCGATCACGCAGAGCGAGCGGTTCACTGCAGAAATCGTCTATACCGACGGCACCAGCGATCACCTGATTCCCTTCAACCTGACCACCAGGCGATACGGGCTGGAAAACGGGCTTGCCCCGTACGTGCTGCACCCGGCTCCGGGCAAGCAGCCGCAACAGCTTGTTCTGCACGACAAAGTGAACCAGTGCTCCTTCGCCGTGGTGGCGCTGACCTGCAACACGGAAGCGCTGATCGCGGCGGAGCCCAGCGTCAAGGAAAGCTGTGCGTGGCACCCGGCCGTCGGGAAAATACAGGAGCCGGTGACCACGGATCGGATCGACGAAGCCAAGGTCGATGAACAGCATGCGGTCGTCTCGAGTGAGAAGATATCTGCCGAGATCACGCTGGCCGACGGGCTGCGATGGAATCGTCTCGGTTCGCCCCGGTACGGCAGCGTCGGGCTCGACCGCTCGCCGGTGTTCGCCGTCCGCCACGGTGACGGCTGGATCGGTTCAGATCAATGGCGGGTCGTCGATGCCACTGTCGCGGGAGATGCGGTGTCGATCGACCTGGCGTACCAGGACGGTGAGCTACACCTCAAGAGCACCGTTACTTTGGATCCGGCTCCGGGCGGAAAAATAGCCGTCGGTCTGACCCTGGTGAATGGCGGCAACAAACCGTTCCTCGGACGCGTCAGGTTTCCGATCCTCGAAGGCTTGAAGCTGGGGTCGCTGCCGGACACCTGGTACTTCTTTCCGCGTGACGGCGGCGCGATGATTCACTATGACGAGGCCAACCTCTACGGGACACACGGTGCCGAGCACCCGCTGCAGGTCGATTCGTTCTTCAACCCGGAAGCGGGGTACGCGCTGACGCTGCTGAGCAACGACCTGGACGGCCAGTTTCGCTGGTACGACGTCGGCAAGGATGAACGCGGCGGCTGGTACCGGCAGGAGTTCCTCGAGAAGCGGCTCGCTGCCGGCGAGGCCTGGACGTTGCCGACATGTATCGTGGCGATTTCGCAGGGGGACTGGCGGGAGAGTTTTCGCTTGTACAGGGAGTGGGTGCGCACCTGGTACAAACCGAAGCCGCCGGCCCAGGACTGGTACAAGAACTCGTTCGTTCACAGCTGGCATGTTCCCGATTCGAACCCGGATGACAAGGCGGATTTCATGGCCAGTGCAGAGCCCGGACGCAAGGCGTTCGACTATGCCAACTCCCTGACCTTCTATGCCTGGCACGTGCGCGAGGGACAGGACGAACCAAACGCCGGATACTCCGGCCAATACGGCAGGGATGCCACCTGGTGGGTTGGCGGTGAGGACCATTTCCGTGCATCGATCAAAAAGGCACGGGATGCGGGCATTGCCATTAGCCTGTACACCAACGCGCTGATCATCAACGACAAGGCCGAGCCCTATGGCGCAAAACGCCCCGAGCTCGACGGTGTAGGGACCGTGACCGACAACGCCAACACCCTGGGCTACCGGCCCTGCATGGGGATGGAAGAATGGATCGATTATATGGTCACTTGTCAGAAGTACCTGACGGCCGACCTCGGCGCCCGTATTGTCTACCTCGACGAAATGGGGCACGGCGGCCGGGTCTGTTACCGAAAAGATCACCCGCACAAATCGCCGGAACCGTACTATTACGGCGAACGCGAATTGACCAGACGCATACAGGCGGCGGTGGCGGAGGATGTGACGATATGCTCGGAGAATCTGCCGGAAGACATCCGGCTGCAATACCAGAACGCCTTCTACAACGCCGGCATCGGGCGCGGCGTCAAGCCGCATACAACTGTGCCGATGAACATGGCCAGGTTTGCCTTTCCCGACATCAAGTGCTTCAACCTGGTCTACCACTATGAAATGAAAGACCAGAATTGGGGGCTGCTCAAGTTCGTCTTGTTCAACGGCGACTCCTACGGTCTGTCCCGTTCCTACAACCCCGAAGGCTACTTCAGCGAGGTAGCGATTCGGGAGCACAAACGCATGTTTCACATCCTCCACGAGAACGCCGACGTGTTTACTTCGTTCGACGTCGAGCCCTTCATCCCGGCGGAGATCCCGGGAGTCTTCGTCAATCGATTCCGCAACGGCGAAAAGACGATCTGGACGGTCTTCAACGCCGGCTACAGAACGGCCAGGGGCAAGTTGCTCGAAATCGAGCCGAAGCCGGGCGCGACATATGTGGATTTATGGAAAGGTGCGCCTGTCTCCGCCGATGGCGGGTCGCTCGTCGTGGAGATCGGTCCGCGCGATGTCGCCTGCATCAAGATTATGACAGACTGATCAGGGCAGGCATCCTGTTATCGTTATTATCTCCCCGGGCACCGTCTGCAGCGTCAATAATTTCGTCCGCGTTCGTTCTTCTTTACCGCCGCGACTGACGAGGATTTCGTCGGCAATGTTATTGGCCAACCGCAGTTCGGCCCCCTTCTCGCTGATTATCTCGATACTG
>DPYP01000050.1:1653-11672 GCA_003545375.1 Lentisphaeria bacterium | reverse complement strand
GAATCCCTGTCCCTCCGCCAATGCAGTTCCAAGCCGTGAAAAACCCGGCCGGAATTGATGCCTGATCCGGACTTCAGACCAACGCTTTGACGGACTCGCAAATCACCTCTGCGGCTTCCATTGCAGCGTCCGGATGGATCGACAGCGGCGGCACAAACTTGATAAAACCGCGGCCAGTGACAAACATCAGTACGCCGCGCCGCACAGCTTCACCGGCCACCGCATCCGCCAGTTTAACATCGGGCGCCCGCGTGCCTGGCTGCATGAAGTGCAGCGAGAGGAACAACCCGCGACCGTGTGCCGACAGGATGCGCTCCGGATAGACTGCCTGCAGCGCCTGCAAGCGTGCCAATACCTGGTTGCCGGTCGCCGAACTTGCCGCCAGAAGTTCCTCCTGCTCGATCACGTCGAGCGCGGCGAGCGCCGCTGCAACACCCACCGGATTGCCACCGTGTGTGCTGGACATTTCTCCGGGATTCGGCAGGTCAAGAACGTCCGCACGTCCGACAACAGCAGAGACCGGCACGCTGGAGGTCAATCCCTTGCCAAGGGTGATCAGGTCCGGGAGGATATCGCAGTGTTCGAATCCGAACCAGCGACCGGTGCGTCCCATGCCGCACTGCACCTCGTCGAAACAGAGAAGAATGTCGTGGGCGTTGCACCAAGCCCGCAGCGCCTTTGCAAAGCCTCCCGGCATCGGCAAGGTAGCCCAGCCCGGAAGTGCTTCACCGATGAATCCGGCGATTGACTCGGCGCGTACCCCATTGGCTTCTAGTTTTGTTAGGCATTGCTCGAAAGCCTTCTCACCCGTCGGGTCGTCGGCTGCGTCGTCCCACGGCCAGCGTGGTCGGTAGGGAAACGGAATCTGATAAAAGGGCAGGGCGTAGTCGTCTATCCATTTCGCCGAGCCCATTGCCAGATTCGCACCGAGGGTGCGTCCGTGATAGCCGTCAGCAAAACTGAGGATGCCGACCTTGCCGGGGTTGATCGTTTGGCCGTGCCGCCGCATCAGCATCATGGCGGCTTCCGTTGCTTCGGTTCCGGCGCTGAAAAGGATTGCCTTGGAATCACTCACCGGCGACAATTCTGCCAGTCGCTCCAGCAGTTCCAGACGTCGCTCCTGTGGGAAGGCGTAGGTCCCTAGAAGCTTGCCATCGGCTGCGTCACGGATAGCGGCGCAGACTTTCGGATGGGCATGCCCGGTATTGGCCAGTACGATGCCGCTGGTCAGATCGATCCACTGATTGCCGAAGCGGTCGCGAACCAGAAAACCTTCGGCTTCGTCCCACAGAACTGGCGGCATGCCCGCCATCGAACGCGCCTCAACGGCACGTAGTTGTTCGATGATTGGTATCGATTCCGGCACCGGGATAGGTGTCTGGATACGGCGCCAGGCGGTTTGCACCGGCTCGGTTGGTACTGGTGTCAGGGTGGCAAGATCAAATGCCATAGAAGTCTCTCCTCAAAACTATTGCCTGCAACGGGCGGCGGTGACGACTTCGGCACTTTTCAGTGCCTCGGAGACAGTGCAGTGAATTGGCTTGTCTTCGACGACCGCTTCGAGAAACTCACAATCCTCATCGCGAAACATGTCATCGCGGTCGGTCTTCAGTTGTTCATGGGCCCAAACGCCCGTTTCCTGGCGCCAGGTGGAAACGGTACAGGTGTTCCATTCAGCGAATTCGACCATGATAACGCCGTCGGTACCGATCAACTCGATCTGACGCCGTCGCGGGCGCTGGAAAAAATCGAGATGGACGCTGGCGCAACAGCGATCCTCAAAGTCGATCAGCACTTCGACGACATCGGGAGCTTCCATACCAATATCGCTGTAAGATCCGAATACGCTTTCGACACGACGTACCGGTTGGCCGGCATACCAGATCGCCAGATCGATGTCGTGGATCAGATCGAAGGCGCCGCCACTGATACCAGTTGGCGTCCAGACTTGCCGGAAGTCCGGACGAATGTCGGGCATGTGTTCGCCCATCAGGGCCCGCACCGAGACGAGCCGTCCGATGGTGTTGCCATCGAGCAGTTCCTTGGCGTGACGCAGTCCCTTGTGGTAGCGGAAGCAGAGGCCCACCATCATCTTGAGTCCGGACTCGGCAATCAGGCGCTCGAGGGCTGGGACCTCTTCGGTGGTCTCGCATAGCGGCTTCTCGCTGAACACGTGACAGCCGGCCTGAAGCGCTTCCATTGCCATGGGTATGTGCAGTTGCGGAGGGGTCAGGATCCAGACGCAATCGGGCTGTGCCTCGAGGCCGGTGGCGAACGATTCGACGGGCTCTACGGTTGGCACCTCTGCCTGAAGGCTCTGCAGTTGCTGCGGATTCGGATCGCAGGCCCGCAGATCTGTAAGTCCCAGCTCGGTCAGGAGACGGGCGTGCCGTTTGCCGATGCTGCCGCAACCGGCAATCA
The DNA here is from genome assembly GCA_003545375.1 of Lentisphaeria bacterium. Taxonomy (GTDB): domain Bacteria; phylum Verrucomicrobiota; class Lentisphaeria; order JABSQK01; family CAJWLW01; genus CAJWLW01. The sequence goes on along the minus strand of DPYP01000050.1, from coordinate 9,251 downwards.
GGACGCTGAGATTTTGGCAGGATTGATGCATCAGTTACTACAGATGTATAGCAACGGATTCAGAAAAAGCAATGGATACGCAAACAGGCAGACTCCCTTCATCTATTTATCCGTTACTTTTCCTGAGTCCGTTGCGTAATCTTCTCGTCCATTTGATTCCTTAATAGTTGCGGTTACAGCGTCGATAAGATCTTCCAACGCGCCAGGTGCCAGCATTGTCGCCTCTTCCGGGTACAGCCCGAGACCGTATTTCTCGCGAGGCAGGGCGTATGCGCCTAGAGCGCCCAGGCACAACGGCGAAACGAGAACGACGTGCTCCGAAAACTGCGACTGCAGGGATGTCTGGATCAGGGTGTATGGTTCACCCGGCACAGTCACCCAGATTGCGTCGCCGCACAGGAAGACAGTGTAGTGCCACCTGTGGTGCGTATTCGTTGGCGCATCGGCGATACGTGCCAACCAACGCCGGCAGCGCTCGGCGCGGGCCCTGCAGTCGCGGACTTCCTGCTTTCGGTCGGCAGCGTTTGCAGCCTCCGTCTTCCGGTTCCAATCGTCGAGTTCTGCCTGGATGTCGGCGGTATCAGGGAGAACGTTATTTTTCAGGTCGACGCTGTCGCGAACGACGGTGAACCTTCCGGCCTGGCGCGAATGGCCATCGGCCATTGGTTTGTAGCCCCATGAGCCCAAGGTGGCGCCGGAGATGACCGGCCCAAGATAGTTGAAATCCTGTTGCGGCGGGCCGAGCGATTCGAGTGCGCTAAGCGCGGCGTATGCGAGCTGCCGCCCATTGCGGTCCGCAATTTCTGTATCGCCGACGTGTCCGTGGCGCGGACCGATCTCGCCGCAGGGACCGAGAAGGAAAATTGTCGGTGTCCCGGTCACCTGGGTGACGGTCGCGCGAGTGGCACCGACATAATCGGGGCTAATTAACGTGTTATCCCATGCCAAAGTGATCGGGTGACAACCATAGGATACGAATGTGTGGGTTTGCTGGCCCGTGCCATCGGTTACACGACCGACGGTCACCGCAAGCTGCGATTCTTCGTCGGGATTGAACCCGTTGACCTGAATCCCGCGCTCTGCATCCCAGCAATCACGATTGGCCCCCATTGCACATCGTGCAGTTGCATAGCTGATCGTACTCGATTGCACCGCGGCGATAGCTTCGGTGGCGGTCGTCGCGAGTTTCACTGCGACCTCATCAAGATAGCCAGGGATCAGGTCGCCGCCGGGAAGTTCGTGGCGATCGGGCAGAAATACACCACCCGCGTGCGTATGTGAATAGGTGATTTCGATGTCTTCGATGGCAGTATCTGCGCACGCCGCAACTGCAGTCTGCAACGCCCTGTGATCGGATGCCAGAAGCATCACCATATCCAACTGGACACGAATCATGCGGGCCGAGCCGTCACATGCTTCAAAGACCATCACATCCCCGAGCAGCGGACGGTGCACGCCGGTAGCGCGGTCGTGGCTTGCGGCGCCCCACATGCGATGATAGATGCCGACCGGCGGCGTGATATCGACCGAGGCATGACCAAATCGGAGAAGGGACGTGGGGGTCTGCTGGATGGTTTCTTTCATCGGTAAAAATCGATCCATCGAATGGAAAGGCTTTGCGGATTATCCTTTAACAGGACTGCGGGAAGCGTCACTTCAAAGTATCCGTCCAGGAGCGGCATTTTCGGCTGGCCCGCAGTTTTTGTATTCTTGATCTGAACCGGCATCCAAAACGGTGACTCCTCGTCAACCGACTGCCTGCGTTCTCCGGGGGCGTGGACAACTTCGCATAATTGTCTGTGCGGTTCGTAGCTCAGGATTGAAATGTCGATCGAGCTCGTGCCATTACCGATGTGCAGTGATTCGAGACCGCGCAGGTGCAGTCGCAGGACGAGAGTCGTCGGCCACTGGTCATTGGCTGCCGAGAGTTTCATGCGGCCAATGCCAATGGCACTGCGTACGTCGACGATCGTTCGGCCGGCCTTTTCCTCCACTGCAATAACTTCGCCGCGCACATCGGCGGTGGGGTGCACGATCACCGGGATCGCCAGGCTTATATTGCTGCCCGCGACCAGGGACAAAAGTACGGTAGCAAAGTTTCGTGCAAGCATGTGTGTGCAGGTTCGTGTTGTCACAATTCAGAATTGGCGCCGCTGGACAGAGCGGCGACCCGAACTACCTTCAGGGATCTCAAAAAAACACAAAGAAGGTACCCCATGTATAATCAGCGCGCCTTGCGCCTCAAAGAAAAACTGCGAAACGGCGAACCGATTGTCGGCATCTGGATCGATCTGGAATCAGCCGTGGCTGCTGGTCTAATCGCCGGCTGTGGATTCGACTGGGTAGTAGTCGATGGCGAGCACGGAGTGTTCGATCGGGTCGGTCTGCACCAGATTGCGATGGCGTTCAAGGGGACAGAGACCGTACCCTTTGTCCGCGTGCCTTGGAATGACATGGTGATGATCAAGCAAATGCTGGACATGGGTTTCGAGGGCATCGTTACACCGCAGACCAATACGGTTGAAGACGTTCGAAAAGCCGTCGCTGCCTGCCGCTACCCGCCGGATGGCTGCCGCGGCTTCGGCAATACTTATGCGGCGAACTACGGCCGAGACGAGGACGAGTACTCCCGGCTCGCCAACGACCTGATCTTCTGCGTCGTGCAGGTCGAGAGCATTCACTCCGTCAACGAAATCGAGGAAATGATCAGTGTCCCCGGTCTCGACGGCCTGATCTACGGACCCAACGACATGTCCGGGACGACCTCGCGATTCCGCGACATGGCCAATCCCGAGTTGCTCGATGCGATCGACCGGATCGAGTCCGTGGCAATTGCTGCAGGTATTCCGGTAGGTGCTGGTCTGAATACCAAGACGATGGCGGAGCAGATCGCTTCCGGCGCTCAACTCATCCTCGAAGGGTCGGTGCTCGATTTGATCCGGCAAGGCGCCGACGACATCGTGAACACATTTCGCGAGATTCCGACCAATTAAAAGTGGGCGCCGTGCCTTTGACATTCAGTAAGGAAAGCCGCCTTATTGCGAAAACAGCAACGGCTGTTCCAGGCACTGGCACAGGGACTCCAGGAACCTGCCGCCGTCGGCGCCGTCGATGACCCGATGGTCGATGGTCAGACTCACCGTCACCATGTGACGCGGCACAATGGTATCGTTGACCACTGCCGGTTCGTGATTGATCCGGCCGATGCCGAGAATGGCGCACTGCGGCAGATTGAGGATCGGTGAGAACGCATCGACAGGATACAGGCCGAGGTTGCTCACCGTAAAAGTCCCACCTTTCATGTCGTCGACCTTCAGCTTGCCGTCTCGTGCTGTTGCTGCCAGCGCCCGGAGTTCCTGGTCGATCTGCGCAATGGACTTGGTATTCGCCTGGCGGATCACGGGGACCAGCAGACCTTTGTCGGTGTCGACTGCGACGGACATGTGCACGTCGCCGTGGATCACGATGGCATCGTCCTGCCACTCGGCGTTCAGGATCGGATGGCGTTCGATTGCCAGGCACGCCAGATGAATGAACATGGCAGTCGGACTCGGCGCCTGTTTGCCCTCGCTCTTCATTGTTTCGCGTGCCGTTACCAGATTGGTTGCGTCGAGCTTCACACTCAACGTCACGGGCGCCGCTTCGGTGACGCCGGCGACCATACGCCTGGCGATGGTGCGACGTGTCGCGGAGATCGGGATGCGTGACGCACTCAACGATGATGCCGCCGGTGCGGAGTCCGCAGCATTGCGGACATCACATTCGCGGATGCGCCCGCCCTTGCCGGTGCCGGCCAAGGTCGTCGGGTCAAGGCCCAACTCGCCGGCGACTCGGGCGGCGCGCGGGCTGATCAAAATGGTTTCGTCATTATTTGCGGTCGTCGCAATTTGGGGAGCGGGCTCTGGTGCAGCGGCGGCATCGCGAATGTCGTTGATGCGGATGCGTCCGCCCTTGCCCGTGGCCGCGACTGCGGTCAGGTCGACACCGAGCTCGCGCGCCAGACGCCGGGTCGCTGGTGTGGACGAGGGGGCTGCGGAACTCGCAGCCGGGGCGTCAGGCGTCGCGGGGGGCGTCGGCGCTCCGGCAGCGGCCGTCTCCCAGGTCGGCGGTTCGCCGTCTTTCGTCACACATCCGAGAACCTGGCCGACCATCACGGTGCCGCCGGGTTCCGGGGCATCGGGAGCAACGCGCAGGATGCCGGTGTCGAAGCCTTCGACTTCCTGGATGCCCTTGTCGCTCTCGAGCTCGTAAAGCGATTCGCCTTCCTCGACGTAGTCGCCGTCGTTCTTCAGCCACTGGGTGAAGATGCCTTCTTCCATCGTCCAGCCGAGGCGGGGCACTGTGATTTCTACTGCCATAATGGGGGAAGGTTTCAGGTGTCGGGTTTCAGGTTTCAGTGAAACGGTCGGAGCGGGCTATTCTGCCATGAGATCCCGGATTGCTGCGGCGATTTCTTCAGTGCTCGGCACGACGGCAGCTTCCAGAGTCGGACTGTAGGGCGTCGGGGAATGGGCACCGTTGAGCCGTTTGATTGGCGCATCGAGATCGTTGAAGCCTTGATCAACCACCTGTGCTGCGATCTCTCCACCAACACCGCAGGGTGCGAACGTCTCGTCAACGATGAGCAGGCGGCCGGTCTTCGCCACCGACGCGAGAATGGTTGCTGTATCCAGCGGGGAGATCGTGCGCGGATCGATCAATTCCACACGGACGCCTTCAGCGTCCAGGCCTGCAGCAGCTTCGCCGGCGAGCTGCACCATACGGGCAATCGCGACAACCGTCACATCCGCGCCTTCACGCACGATCGCGGCCTTGCCGAAAGGGATTTCGTAGTCCTCTTCGGGGACCGGACATTTCGACGAGAGCAGTTCCTTGTGCTCGAGGAAGATCACCGGGTCGTTGCAACGCAGGGCGTGTGTAAACAGACCCTTGGCATCGTATGCATTCGACGGCACGACGACGCGCAGTCCCGGGAAGTTGGCATACATCGGATAGTACGCCCCGGAATGATGAGTAGCCGCTGAGTGACCGATACCGAAACAACCGCGCAGCAGAATCGGCACCGGCAGTGCGCCGCTGGTCATGTACTGCATCTTGGCGATCTGATTGATGATCTCGCCGACGGCATCGAGGATGAAGTCGCCGAACATGAAGTCGATGATCGGTCTCGTGCCGGTCATCGCGGCACCGGTCGTGAGCCCGACAAAGCCGCGTTCGCAGATCGGCGTGTCGCAGAGACGAACAGGCCCGTACTTGTCATAGAGTCCGGTGGTCGTGGCGAAGTTTCCGCCGCGTTCGCCGATGCCTTGGCCCATCACGAAGATCGTAGGGTTGATTGCCATCTCGAAAGTCAGGGCTTCGAGCGTTGCCTGCATGTAGGAAAGTTCGCGATCGGTCGTATTCGGTCCCGGCTCAGTCACGGTGCGGTCGGTGGCGGCATAAACATGCAGCGAGGCGGTGGCGGGGTCGGGGTATTCGCTGGCCTCGGCGAATTCGCGTGCCGCGGTCGTGGCGTCGGCAATCTCTTCGTCGATAGCGTCGAGCTCGTCAGGCGCGGCACAACCGTCGGCGATGAGGTACTCGCGCAGGGCCTTGATCGGGCAGCGTTGCTTCCAGGCGTCTACATCTTCGCGGGTGCGATAGGTGAAGTCGCCCATGCCCTCGGCGTGCGGCCGGGTGCGATAGGTCGTGCACTCGAGCAGGGTGGCACCGCCGCCGGAGCGAGCCCGTTCCACAGCTTCGGCGGTAGCAGTGTGGACCGCGAATACATCGTTGCCGTCGACAACGACACCGGGCAGATTGTAGGCCGCCGCGCGCTCGGCAATGTTCGGGTTGCCTCCGGAGTCGGTGATGGCGACCTCGGTTGCGAACTGGTTGTTTTCGCAGACAAAGATGACCGGCAGGTTGAAGATGCTTGCCAGGTTCAAGCCTTCGTGGAAGGCGCCGTTGTTCGAACCGCCGTCGCCGAAAAAGGCGACAGCGACATTGTCGGACGCTAATACTTTGAAACTGTAGGCCGCGCCCAGGGCCTGCAGGATGCATGGGCCTACAATGCCGCTGGTCCCCATGAGGCCAACGTCCGGCGCGAACAGGTGCATGCTGCCGCCGCGGCCGCCGGAGACGCCGTCGGCGCGGCCGAACAACTCGGCAATGACTTCACGGGCGGGCACGCCTTTGGCCAGCGCATGGCCGTGGCCGCGATGGGTGCTGAAAACCACGTCGTCATTACTGAGATGGGCGCAGACGCCGGCGGCAATCGCTTCTTCGCCGACATAGGTGTGGCAGGCACCGTGGATGAGGCCTTTTTGGAACGAGCGTGCCAGTTCCAACTCGCATTTACGGATCACCAGCATCGTACGGAAGAGCGACAAAAGCTCGTCCTTTGATAAATCTACAGTGGCTTCAGTGGCAGTAAGCATGGTGTGTGTACGAGGTTCGAGGTTAGCTCCGGGGATCGGACCTATACAATGCCGTCTAAAGAGTTAATCGGCAAGAAAGGCAAAGGGATTTTGGACAGGGAATGGGAGAATCGATTTCCCTTTCGCACCCGTATTCCTTATATTGCGCAGCCCGCCGAAACGCCATAAACATCAAGTGGAATCCAAGTCAATCGCCTACAGCGCCGCTTCAAGGACGGCCTGACAATCGTCCAGTTCCAGCGGCTGCGGGTTGCACGGGGTCGAGTGATCGGCCAAAGCTGCCTCGGCGATGCCTTCGAAATGTGCCGGGGTCACGCCGAGTTCGCTGAGCCTGGCGGGCAGGCCGAGGGCGGTGTTCAATTCGTCAAAGGCATTGGCGACAGCATCTGCGCCGGCGCCGGCGCCCATGACTTGCGCCATGGCGTCCATTTTCCCGGGGCAGGCCGAAGCGTTGAAACGGATCACGTGCGGCAGGAAAATCGCATTGAGCATGCCATGGTGCAGGCGCGGTTCCTGCAAGGCGCCGAGCGGATGGCTGAGGCTGTGGATCAGGCCGAGTCCCTTCTGAAAGGCCAGGGCGCCCTGAGTCGAGGCCATCATCATCTCACTGCGATAGGCGATGTCGTTCGGCGCCTTTACTGCCGCTGGCAGGTTTTTCCAGGCGCGACCGAGGCCGTCGAGTGCAATAGCATCGGCCACGGGATTGAACTTCGGGCTGCAAAACGTTTCGACACAGTGCGAGATGGCATCGATACCCGTGGCGGCGGTCAGTTGCGTCGGCATGCCGAGCGTGAGCTGCGGATCGCAGACCGCCGCGGTCGGAATCAAATGCTTGCTGATCAGCCCGAGCTTGGCGCCGGACGCCACCGTGATCAATGCCGCGCGTCCAACTTCGCTGCCGGTGCCGGCCGTCGTTGGCACCGCAAACAGCGGCGGCATGTCGGCTGTGATCAGCGACAGTCCGCCATGGATGAGGGCGTATTGTTCGAGTGGCTCCGGGTGGGTGACGAGCAGGGCAATGCCTTTGGCGCAATCGATCGGTGAGCCGCCACCCAGTGCTATGATCCCGTCGCAGTCGTTCCCACGGTAAGCGGCGAGCCCGGCCAGCACGCTTTCTTCGGTGGGATTAGTCGGGATGTCTGCGAACATCGCAGCCGGCTCGCACGGCACACGCCCATG
>DPYP01000050.1:0-1258 GCA_003545375.1 Lentisphaeria bacterium | reverse complement strand
CGGAGTTCACAAATTACGCCCGGGCCAAAATAGATGTCGGTGAGGTAACTGATCGTCGGGGGCATTGGAGCATCCAAAGGTATGGTTGTACGAGTGATTGCCTATAAAGTCGTGCGGATCGCCGATTCTGCCACTTCCGGTTGCGTCTGAATACTGCGCAATACATTCCGCAACACAATTCCCCAAGAACCCGAAGCATACGGGGTGACCGCCACTTTTGTAAGGGAACTCTTACCGGGATTCATTGAGATATCGAATTCGTCTGTCGATATCTGTGTTCACTGAATGATACGGCTGCGTCAGGTTGCCGGAATCGAAAACCGTCTGGCGAATATGCTCCACGTCGTCGGCGCCGACCGCGCTGGTGAAAATCGGCAGCAGATACTCGATGCCGGTCGCTGAGGGTTTCATCAGTTCGCTATCGTAGAATGACCGGTGCATCTTGCGGGGGTGAATGTGTCCCCATCGGTCGATAAAGGCACTGCCCGGACAGCTGTCCAGATAAAATCCCTGGGCCCGGTTCCATTGCAGCAGTGATACCGCACCGCTCCGGCCATCGACCAGCATATCGACCGCCTGGCCGCCAAGTCCGGACGCGTGGTGCCGGTCAAAACGCACCGGACGCCCGCCGCGCTGGGTGTGGCCGACTTTCCGGGTGAATACGGCTGACCCCGGTCGCGCACCGCGCCGCACCTTGTTGAAGTATTCCTCGCCAATGCGCTCCAGCAACAGGTGCTTCAAGGCCTCTGCCGCACCGGTCAGGACGGCGTTGCCGGCGGGGTCGGTTGAGCTATGTTCGCTGCCCAGGTCGTTGCCGTTTTCGTCGACGACGCCTTCGCCGCAGACAATCACGACATTTTTCTGGGCGTCGTAGATTTCCATCACCCGCGCTGCCAGTCGATCGAGGTTGACGCCGGCCTCCGGCACCAGCACGATGTCCGGCTGACCGTAGGCTGCCCCCAGGGCAATGTACCCTGAATGCCGTCCCATCACTTCGACGATGACAATGCGCCGATGGCTCTCGGCCGTGGTGCGTACCCGTTGTATGCCATGGGCTGCCTCGAACACTGCGGTGGCATAGCCGGGTGTGCAGTAGTTGATCATCTGCTCGATATCGAAAGCGCCGCTGTCGGGGCGCTGGATGTAACGGAAACCGCCGTCCCCGGTGACTTCCCGGTCCCAGTTTTCGACTTCTTCGGCGTAGTTGAGGCCGAGATCGTTGTCGATGGTCTTAGGTGCGAGCACGGTGGGAATGAAC
>DPYP01000556.1:0-7886 GCA_003545375.1 Lentisphaeria bacterium | reverse complement strand
CCAGCGAGATGACCGGGCTTGCGGACGGTACAATCATCGCGACGGGCGAGGGCAAAGGCGACGGCGATGTGGCACCTGCAGGCACTATGGTGAATCTGATTTCACGTTCGATGGACGGCGGGCGGACCTGGGACCCCGTGCTGCCGACGCTGGTGAGCAAGAACCCGTTTCATTTCGACATAGACATCACCCAGCTGGCAAACGGCCAACTGCTCGCGGCCTACTGGACTCATGACATGGAGACGGATTGTGGTCTCAATGTGCATATGGCCACTTCAAGCGACCTCGGGCGGAGCTGGACGGCAACCCGAGACAGCGGTTTCTGGGGGCAGCGTACGGCCCTGTGTGCGTTACGGAGCGGGCGGGTGCTGGCGGTGACCAACCACCGGCGGGCGCCATTCGGGATTCGCGCGCACTTGTCGGGTGTCGATGGCACGACATTCAGTGAACCGGACCACGTCGAGATCTGGGGCGTCGAGCCGGCGACCATCCGTACGGCACCGGTCCTGGCCGCGAAACAGGATGTCGAGCAGGAAGTGCTGACGTCCTGGCACTTTTTCACGTTCGGTACGCCGTCGATCGCGGAGTTGTCGGATGGGACAATCGTCGTTGTGTACTATGTCACTGAGGAATCTGTGACCTACGTGCGCTGCTGCCGGATGCGGGAGAACCTCTGATTGGGCGCTTACTGTACGGACGTGTCAACCGCCTCACGTAGTCAACAGCAGCGTTTTCACTTCGTGCGGACGAAAGTTGAGGCTCACAGTCCCGTTCGCAATTTTCAGCGGCTTGCCGACAGGACGCTCGAGTAAATTCACCGGGATGGCTGCTGTTGTTCCAGTGTCCACACGCAGACGGGCACGGCACCGCTTGCCGTCGGTTTCGAACAGGCGCATGACCAATCCTTCCTGACTTTCTGCCAGGCGCAGTGATGTGCAGACGACCGAGCCGCCTTTGATCACCATCGCTGAAGGTGCAGGACGTACCCGGGTCTTTGTCGTTGCGGCGATCGGCCGGCGATTGTATGCCATGCCGGCCCTGACCAGTTCGGCGTTTGATCTGCCGCCGTGCGGCGCGAAGGCAAATCGCACCCGGTGCCGGCCGCTGTCGGGGTCCGGGTCGGGGGCATAACTGCTGCGCAGCAAGGTCATGCGCAGTCGCCCGCCGAGCGCGTCATAGCCGTACTTCGAATCGTTGTACAGGGAAAACCCGAACTCGTCTCCGCTAAGGTCGCAGAACTTCTGCGTCGAGTATTCGATGCCGTCTGCAGCGCGTTCAGAAACCAAAAATGGTCCTTCGCTGCGAACGCGTGCCGCCGTCATGCCGGTAGCGAAGGAGATCTTCAACTGCGGGATCGCCGTGTCGGCGGAACCTTTTTCCTGCCAATCGATTTCGGCGTCGAAATCAACCCGCGGAAAATCTTTGTAGACGAGAATCTCTTCGTCAATCCGCGAGGAATGAAAGCGGTGGGTCACATGGAATCGGGCGAACACCGGTCCTGTCTCTACCAGTTTCACCCGGGCGTTGCGCAGCAGGTATTCCTCGCGCAGGATGTCGTTGATCAGCCAGGCGGACATCGGGTTGGGCGCCTCGAATACCAACTGGAAGACATTGAGTGCCAACTCCGCGCGGCTTGATGGAGTGCCTACGGCGTGGCCGATATGCCGCGCCGCGCCGAAGGCAATGAGGTCACGTGCCAATCGTTTGTCGAAGTACGATGCGATTGCGCCGGAGTCGCGACTGATTTTCAGGCTCGCGGTCGCTGTATCGACCTGGTAATAGCCGCCGGTCGCGTGTTCGGTCAGCAGTGTAACCGGCACTACGGCCAAATCCGTGCCGCGCGGCACCGTCGTGAGGATACGAAAATGACGGCACGAAAATGCCGGGATCTCTTGCGCGATAAAGGCGTGTTCGGCACCCAATTTCTGCACCGGGGTGATGGCGCCTGTTTCGTCTGCGAGCGCCACGGTTCCCCGCGGTAGTTTTGTGCGCACCACTTCCGTCCAGACAAAGCCGCACGGATTAAAGACGGTTACCGTCTTGCCGCTGCGCTCCGGCTTTACAAGTAGAGCCAACGCCTCCTTCGTTACCTTGCGGGCGGTCTTGAATGATTTCTCGGAGCGTTGATGGGCGTTGATATAGGTGTCGTGAACGGAAGCGCCGTCGAAGATATCGTGAAACTGGTTGAAGAGCACCGGCGTCCAGGCGTTGGCCAGCGTACGTCGGCGGTCGAGACTGGCAAGGGCGCAGAGGGTTTCGGCCGTGATCAATTGGCCTTCACACTCACGGTTGTAGCGCTTGATCGCGGCGTGGGTCGTGAAACAGCCCTCGAAGACCGTGTATGTTTCCCCGGCGTTGGCCGGCAGTTCGGGCTTCTCTTTGTGGACTGCTGCAACGACGTCTTTCATGCTGCTGAAACGGATTGTCGGAATGAGCGGTCGATCGTGATAGCGCCGCATGATCTCGATCTGATGCCGCGCCATGCCGCCGCCGTGGTTGCCGATGCCCCAGATGTGCAGTGCATTGTGAATGCCTTTGCGGTAGTTTCGGATGGCGGTTTCGACGACCGCGTCCGGTGCCAGCGTGTCGTTGTAAACCTTTGAGAACGCGGTGATCCGGCTGCCGTCGACGCCGGTCCAATTGCGGATTGGCCAGTTGTCCCAAAGCCCTGGGTTACAGCGCATGTGGAAGTACGAATCGAACTCGCCGAGCGCCGCGAGCTGCGGGATGTTACCCGGATGCCCGAAGGTGTCGGGCTCCCAGAACGCGGTTGCTTCTGAATCGAAATGTTTCCGGGTCCACTGCTTGGCGTACAACATGTGTCTGGCGATCGACTCGCCGTCCGCCATGTTCAAGTCGCCTTCGACCCAGGTGCCTGCGGCGTTTTCCCAGCGACCTTCGCGAATTAGTCTCTTCACCTTGGCGAATACGTCCGGATCGTGGCGGCGCACCAGATCGTATGTCGGGACCTGGCTGTGGATAAAGGTCAGGTCGGGATACTCGTCCATCAGATCGGTGGCGATTTTGAAATCTCGGCGAATGCACTTGACGGTGTCGTCCCAGGTCCACATCCAGTCCATGTCAGTATGTGCATGACCGAGCAGATGAACTGTGATCGCCTTGGCCTGCGCCGACAGCGGCATCAACATCGATTCCATGCGGTCAATGGATGCACGGACGGCGGTCCAGCGGTTGCTCTTGACCGCGGCCAGGTCGACCGCCGCGGCGGCGCGTCCCACGGCTTGCCGATCGCGATCCGACGAAGCGAGCGCCGCTGCCATCTTCAGCTGCATTGCTGCCGCGTCGAGGTCAACGGCCAGGTCGGTGCAGGCCGCGAGTTCGATATCGATCTGAAATGATTTTGGCGGATCCAGGACCTCTGTGGGTTCTACACAGGCCACGATGCGATAGGTTCGTCCCGGTTCGATCGGGACTGGAAAAGGCTCCGAGATGGGACCGGTTGCGGCCCAGGCCCGTGTCTCCCGGAACAGTTCTTCGCCGTCGATCCAGACGGTGAACGGGGCCCACCCCAGAATGAAAATATTTGCCGTCGTCCCGGCGAGCTTCAAACCGGTGCGGCGCTGCGGCAATTCGAGGTCGGTGTAAAACCAGTGCTTACGGTTTTTCGTCCAGAACTCGCGGTGTGGCTCATACACCGTCCAGGTTGGGGTGGGTGGCTCGGCCGGGCCACGCCGCGGCGCCTTTGGCGGGCATCGCCACACCGGCTCGATGCCACGGCGCAGCTCTGTAATCTTGCGGCCAAGGGCATCGAGAACACCGTCAAGAGCGGCCGTTGATTTTGCTGTCGAGGTCATCCGGCAGTATACCCACCATCTACAGGCAGGGCAATCCCCGTAGTGAAGGCAGCTTCGTCGGATGCCAGGTAGACAGCGGCGTACGCCGTCTCGATGGGCCGGCCCAGGCGTCCCATCGGGTGCATGTCCACCAGTGCCTGGAATTCTGCTTCCGTTCCCAGGATTTTCTTTAACAGCGGTGTCTCGACAAACCCCGGACAGATGCAGTTCACCCGGATATTCTGCGACGCATAGTCCAACGCCATGCTGCGGGTGAGATTGACGATGCCGCCTTTGGATGCCGAATAGGCGGCCCGCGTTCTACCGCCGACAACACCGTAGATCGATGCGGTGTTGATGATCGAGCCGCCGCCGCCGCGCATCATTTCGGGGATGGCAGATTTGGAACCGAGGAATACGCCTTTCAGATTGGTGTCGATACAGCGGTCCCATTCGTCCTCGCTCAGGTCCACGACTGGTTTGCGGATCGCGATTCCGGCGTTGTTGAAGAGTACGTCGAGTTTACCAAAACACGTAACTGCCTTCGCGACCATTGCGTCAACGTCATCGGCGACTGCAACATCGGTCTCGATGAACTCCGCCTGTCCGCCTGTATCGCGGATCTGAGTGACCGTCTCCAGGCCACCGGCCTCATCGCGATCGGCAACAACAACGGAGGCGCCCTGCTCGGCGAACAGCTTAGCAGATGCCCGGCCCAGTCCGGATGCGGCGCCGGTAATGATAGCAACTTTTCCGGTCAGTCTCATGGTGTTTCTCGGTCGTGCTGTTGCTGAGCCGGGCGATCTCAGGGCAGCCCCAACAGATTTCTCAGATTGCCGCCCAGCAAGAGGGCGATATCTTCGGCCGGCCAATCCAGGTTTCGAATAATCTCCAGATCCTGTTCTGTCTGTGGCTGCTGATTGTACGGGAAATCCAAACCATAGATCAGTCGGTCGGCACCGATCTGCCAACGGCAATCAGAAACCCCCTCGGGCCCGAGGTACCAGAATTTTTGATTCTCGGTGTCGAGCACACTGGCGATACCGCCGTACAGATTATTGCCGTGGTGCGAGTTGTTGACCACGATTGAAAGTACCTGGCGGTACCATGCCCAGCCGCCGACGTGCTCGAACACCATCCGCAATTCCGGATTCTCGTGGGCGATCTCGTCGCACAACAACGGATCGTATTCCTGCAGTCGATGCCAGTGAACGCCGAGATGGAAATCAGCGATCAGCTCGGCCTCGGCCATCAGTCCGTAAACTTCACGTGCCCAGTCCCCGAACAGATGAAACTTCTGTGCCGGCCCATGAAGTTTGATGCCGCGAAAGCCGAGGTCGACGATCTCTTTGACCTGATCGCGCGGCGGCTTCTCTGGGTCCAGCGTACCGTACCCGACAAGGTGCGGCCGGCTGGACAGTTCGTTTGCCAGCCATTGATTCTGATTCTCTATGCTGGCCGGCAGCTGTTTCGTAAACGGTGCAAAACAGACGGCACCCTCGATGCCTAAGGTGTCCGCCATACGCAAGAACGCATCGGGCGTTGCGTCCTCGCGTGTTGCTGCAGGCAGTAGATGGACGTGATTGACGAACATGAGGTTACGGTGCCTCCACTTCTAACGGTTCGCCGCAGGCGACCGATTCGTTGATCTTCAATGTTGTCGCCAGGGTCTTTGATGCATCCGCGAAACTCGAGCGAATCATTGACTGATCGCCGGCGGCGACCGCGTCGAGGAAGCCGTTTACTTCGGTGATATAACAATCGTCTGTCGCCTCGAAGGAAACTTCTTCCTCGCCGATCGTGCCCCACAGTCGATTCTTGTCCGACAAATCCCAGACCAGGCGGAAATCCTCACCGATGCAATCGATCTCCCACACCCAACCGCGGTGCGACCAGGAATGCAGATAGGTCCCGATGGCACCCGAGCCGAATTTCAGGCTCGTGCTGATAGTGTCTTCGATGGTGAACGTATCGGTTTTCGGAATGATTGTGTTGCTGCCGAACGCATGCACGGCTGTGACTTCGTCCCGCATCATGTAGCGTGCCGCATCGATCAGATGGACGCCCTGATCGCCGATCGGTCCGCCCGATTTTTCCTGGATGAAGTAATAATCTGGCATTTCCCAGAAGGCGCAGGCCCAGATGCCGCGGATCATGCAGGAGCCGATGCTGCGGCCGTCCAGCAGTTCGCGCATGCGGTCGGTGACCTGTGACCAGCGGTACATGAAGCCGACCGAGTTGATGATCCCGGCTTGCTCGATTGCGTCGATACAGGCGCGGGCCTCCGCCATCGTGGATGCCGGGGGCTTCTCGCAGAAGAACGGCAGCTTGTGCTCGGCGATCGCCTGGATCGGCTCGACCCGCACCTGCGCCGGCGTGCAGACAAAAACCGCGTCGAGCTGTTCACGCTCGAGCATCTGGGTGAAGTCCCCATAAGCATTGCCGCCATGCGCCTCGGCAGCTGCCTCTGCCTTGGCCACCTCTGCGTCCGCAAACGCCACCGGCCGGCCTTTGCCGGTGTCCACAATATATTGGGCGTGGCGTGTGCCCAGACTACCAACGCCAATGATTCCGATTCTCAGCATTACATCATCCTGTGTTAGATTCTTCTTCACTCTGCCAGCGGCCACGTGACGGATTCCCAAATCCACGGGTTTGCCCAGGCCCACCCCTCCTTGCCATCCCAGCAATCGATGCGGAAAAAGCATGGAACCGTCTTTGGATTGTCGACCGTGTAGTCGCGCGCAAAATTCTGCAGCATCTGTTTTGCCCGCCCCGGCTCCGCTGCAGCGCCGACGTGAATGCGCGTCTCGGTAATCAGCTCTCCTGGCGGTGCGTCTTTGCGCGAGCCGCACCACGGCAGTGAGGTGAGCGTGATCGATTTGACAGGCGATGTGCGGATTTCTATGTAGTCATCGACAATCTGAATGTCCTTGATCTCCGGTCCGGTCGTTGAATAGAACAGTCCGTCGCGGATTGCATTCAAAATGCCCTGTGCCGTACGGTCCGGTGTACGCACCATCATCCAGGCTTTGCCTCGATCGAATCCCGGTTCAAAGCCGGGCGATACGAAGCCGTCCTTCGAATGCCGATCGTCCGAGGCCCAACCCCAGACGCACTTGCCGACCGTCAGCAGTTCGTCCCATTGGGTGACGGAAAAGGCCCGTCGATGGGTGCCGTAGATGTGCGCGTTGAACACTTCGATACCGAGCAGGCCTTCGAACGTCATCAGCAGGCCGGAATAGACACCGCACATATGCGGATGCGACATGAATGGCAAGCCACCCTGTGCCAGGACATCGTCGATGATCAGTTGCGGATGCACGCGAACGCGCGGCACCTCGGTGATGCCGATGGCGCAGACCTCGGCACCCAAAGCCTCGCGACAATCGGTTATGATTTCGGCACCGGGGATCAGCACGATCTTCGAGCCCGGTTCCTGGTCCAGCTCGGCCACGACATCGTGATCGGTGATGCACAGGAAATCGTAGCCATGCGCCTCGTACCAGGCAGCCACCTCGCGGACTGTCATCTGTCCATCGGAAGCGGTTGAGTGGGTGTGCGGGTTGCCGCGCAGCCACTCACCTTCCGCGGCGAATGGGTTGCCGCGGATGACCGGCGGCAGGTTGAATGTGTTCACTGTTCGGTTCCTTCCAGGTCCGAGAAATCCAGAGTCAGCGGTTTACGGATTTTGGCATAGTACCCGACCGGCCGTCCGCGCACGTTGGTGACATCCGTTTTGTCCTTGGAGTAGTACCAGGAATGCCAGTAACTGGCGGTGACCAACCACTTGCAGAGTTGTCCCCAATCCGGGAAGCGCTGCGCTGCGTCGTCCGGGTCCATATCCAGGATCATGCGTCGATAATCTTCAAAGGCGTCGACGTGCTTTTTGAGTTCGATTTTCGACTCACGGCTGCCGGCAATGAGGTACGCCTCATACATCGTCCACATGTTCGATACCAGCTGCAAATAGTCGAACTGCAGCCGTGTCATCCGCAGGTTGTCTGCTGCTGCACCGGTCACACCGACAGCCTCGGCCTGGGTCAGCAGTGTGTTGAGGTGCTGCGTTATAAACGGTGGAAAGCGATCGCG
>DPYP01000048.1:0-13192 GCA_003545375.1 Lentisphaeria bacterium | reverse complement strand
GGCGTTCTGCTGACGAAATCTGCCGGCGGCGGGGAAGAGGTGACGGTCAGTTTCTACGCCGCCGCAATCGGCAAGCATGGGGCTATCCGCAGCGAACCGCAGAACGATCACACGCACCCGCACGGGATGCGCCGAATTGTCGAGAAAATAAAAACAATGGTACATACCGGCCAGTCACCGGTGCCGATGGCGGAGATCCTGGAGAATATTGCCGTGGCCGATGCCGTGCGAGTGGCACACAGAACCGGCGAACCCGCAATTGTTGAAGCGACAGACGAGCCTTGATGCAGGACAAGCGTACATTATATCGCCACGACCGGTTTGGTGAAGGCTGGGTGCAGGACTGGCTTGTCCTGGGGCCGATCTTCTATGGCTATGCCGACTTTCACCATGACCGTTCGGAACCGGCGGCGGCAGAGATCGATTTCCTCGCAGGCGCCGGCGGGCAGGGCGCAGTGCGTCCAAAGCAAGGCGACAGCGTCAGTGTCCAGGGCGAGACTTTCGAGTGGCAGGCGTGGCGTTCTGACGAGTTTTCCATCGACCTGGAAAAAGCATTCAAGGCCGCTTGCGACCAACTCAGAAAGGAGGAGATGGTTGAGCGTTCGTTCCTGCCGCAGGGGACCGCCTGGCGGGTGGCGTATTGCTGCGTCTATCTCGATTCGGACCGGGACCAGGAAGTCCGGCTGTGGCCCGCAGCCGTAAACTATCACTTGTGGGTGAACGGCCGGGCTGTCTGGGCGCCGCTGGATTTCCTCAATGTGAATCGTCTGTTGGCGCCAAACAACGAACAGTTCGCAGTACCCCTGTCGAAGGGCGTCAATATCGTCCTGCTCAAGACCGCCGGGGGCAGCGCCTATGACATCCCGGCGCCGCTTGGATTGCGCATTACCGGGAGCAGTGGCGGCGCCGTTGAGGGTGTCCGTGTCCTGACCGACCTGCCGGAGGAACGCCAACCTCTGCATGGCGAACCGCTCTGGCCGTTTCCGCAACCGGAGCCTCCAGCTGCCGGCCAGTCGCCGCGGGTCGAGCAGCGGGGGCGTTTCACGGTCTTGCGCATCGACGCCGGGCAGTTTTCCGGCCAATCGCAGACTCGCATGCTTTTTGAAGACAGCACGCCTGCCTATCGTTACGAGCGCCCGGGCACGATCGTCTTTGCCCCGGCAACCGCGCGCTTCACACTCGATCAACTGCCGGGTTCACCAACCGGTTCAGCAGACCAGGATCAGAAGGCAAAAAACCGTTGTCTCTTCCATCTGCATGGCGCCCGTTATGGGTGGCCGTGGACGCCTGAAGTCCCGACTGAACCGGGTGTGGAAAAGCAGCCGGCCCTGGAAATCAAAGTCAACGGGCAGATGATCAACGACGTGCGTCAACCCGGTTCTGTAAACCACCACCAGGGCGCCCACCCGTTTTATCAGATGGAGCTGATCATTGACATGCCGCCTGAGCTGCTGCGTATCGGGGAGAACACTGTTTCCGTTGACCTCGTCGAAGGCGTCGACTTCGATCCACGGCGGGAACCGATCTTTGCCCTGGACCTGTGCCTGTTCACCGAGACGGATGGTGAATTCACCCGCGTGCCCCGTGTCTGTCATGCCGGGCGCCCGTTCTACATCAAGCTGCTTTTTCTCCAGCCGCAGACGATAGAATCCATCGAAGGCGGCGATGCCATCAGGTCTGCCGTGCAGCTGCCTCAGCAGTTGGAGGCCGGCGAACATTCATTGGCGTTCGAAGCTGTGCACCCGGCCTCCGACGTTGACCTGTGCATCAATACGAACCGGGGATCGTATCGCACCCGGATCCCTTTTATTTGTTCAGTGGCCGATCCCGATGCGATAAAATTTTCGGTACTGATCACCCAGTCCTCGTACACCGGCAGCCCCGACGCGCTGCGCCTGGAGACGGACATCGTCAATGACATAGAGTTGGGCAATGCGGTCACGCCGCGGTCGCTGCTGGCCAATGGCACGTCTGCTGAAATCGGCCGGCAACTGGGGGCGGTGATCAAGGACTCCGGCCTGTTTTTCAATACCCATTGGCATATCTACCACGGGTATACCCGGCTCGACCCCGCCAAGACGCAGTTCGACCAGAAGGACCTGGATGAATGGACCGGTGGGCTGTTGTTGCGCGACGGCACCCGACGCCCGGACCCCGATGCGTTCATGGCGGATTCACCCGGGGAATTTGTCGACCGCTTCATCGAGAAGCTGAAAGAGACCTACGGCGGCAAGTACCGGCTCGCCTTTCACACCAACCAGATGTGGTACCGCTACGGCGCCGCTGCCGGTGCCTGTGAAGTGTGGATACAAATCGGCTATGTCTCGACCGAGATGGCGTTGTCCGCCAAGCGGGGCACGGCACGCGCCTACGATATTGTCCTCGGCTGCTCCAACTGCGAGGACAACGCGTTCATTCACAATGGTTCCGTGCAGGAGCAGCGTATCATCACACTGCACGACCGGCTCTGTTATATGGGCGGCTGCACGGATTTTCTTACCGAAGGCATGACGTACCCGAACCGCACCGGCACCTTTCTGCCCCATTGCCGCGGTTACGACTCGTTTGGGTATTCGCGGAAAATCCTGGCGATTCACCAGTCGTTCTGGGATTTCCTGCGCAGTCGCGACTATTGGGACGGGCCGCAGCCGACACTGGGTTTCGTGATGGGCCGATACGACCTGTGGGACGGCTCGCACCAGACGATGCGGGGATGGCATGAGGGGTGTTATGAACCCGGCGCCGCCCTGGGTTTTCTCCAGCACGACGTCAACGATGGGCTGGCCACCCACTGGGCGCCGGACGCGCCGGAGGCCGGCTACGAGTTGCTGGACGTCATCTATCCGGGGATCAGGTTCGGCTTGGACTATCCCAAAGGCCCGCCAGTACGGCGGCAGCACTGGTTCCAGCCATCGCCCCATGGCAAGGCCGACCTGGTGCCGGAAGAGGCGACCGTGGCGAAACTCTGCCGCTATCCGGCGCTGATCTTTCCCGGCTGGAACAGTGCGACCGAGACGCAGGTAAGCAAGCTGGCGGCATACGTGGAAGCCGGCGGCACCTTGCTGATGGCGGTGCCGCAGCTTTCGACCGGGATTGAACGCGACAGCGAAATAAACCTGGTCAATCAGGGTGACCTCACGGAGCTTTTCGGCGTTTGCATCAAGGGCAGGGGCGCCGAAATAAGCGCCATCCGCCAAGGCGACAAGCTGGTCGAATTGGCAGGCCATCCATCCCGTAAGATTCACGTCGCCGACGCGGAAATGAAAGGCGCAACACCTTTGTGGTTCGCCGGCGACACGGATACGCCGGTACTGGTTGAAAACAGGATCGGCAAGGGCCGCGCCCTGCTGTTGACGCTGTGGAACTATCCGGGCGAAGAAAAGTTGCTGCCACTGATGCGCGGGTTGGTCGGCGATCTTGCCCGGGAGCATCAGGGGCCGGTACGTTTCTCCGGCTCGGAATGGGTCAACTATTCTGTTTTCACCCGCAACGGCGAGCCCGGCAAAGTACCTACGGTGATTTACTTCATCGGGATTGACTGGTGGGAGATGGATGCACCTGAAGAGCAGGCGGTGCTTCACCTGGGCGAGCTTGCGATGCCGGTGACCATGCCGCGTGATGACATGGCGAGTGTGACATGGTGCGGTGACCTGGCGCTGGGGGCCGGGGACAAGATGGTGTTCGTCGAGCGTATCGAATCAACGGGCGAAAACATTGAAGCAATCGTCCAGGGCACCGGACTGCAATCGTTTCGGTTTGTCTTGGCCCGTTGCAAAGAACCGCGGGTCACGCTGGACGGGCGTGGTCTATCGGTTGAGGTGGCAAATGGTGTGTCGACGTTTGAATGCCGCCTTGCAGGTCGGCATCTGCTGAGCTTCGAGACCGGAGCAATATAGCCATGCCGATCGACGCCTGTATCGAGCGGTTGCTCCTGGCCAACTGTGAGGACGGTGCGGATATGCCCCTGCCACGGTTCGACGCGGCGACGGCGAGCAAACTCGTGGACCGGATCGACGGCATCCGCCTGTTCGCCCATTCATTTTCGTTTTATCTGAACCTGACCCACGGGCCTTTTCAGATTGTCGACATCTTCAGGTTCGCCATCGAACAGGGTCTCGCCGGTGTCAGCATCAATATCGATATTGGCGGAGCGAAGGGATTGAGCCAAATGTCGGACGCGGACGTGGATGCCCTTCGATCATTGGCCGAACGTTTCGATCTCGAGATTGCACTGGAAATGAGTCGCACCGAGCTCGCCTCTTTCGAGCGGATGCGCCGCATTGCCGGGCGGCTGGGAGCCCGGCACATTCGCCTGCGCTCCGGCTACCTGGGGCGCGTCGGTGATATCCTGGACAACTCGATCGCCGACCTGAAACGAATCGCAGCAGAAGCAGAACGCCACGACTTGCAGATCAACTTCGAACAGCATGAAGCACTGAAGTCGGATGAGATGGTCGACATCGTGGCAGCGGTCGGGAATCCGCGCGTCCAGCTCCTTTTCGATTTCGGCAACATGATCAACTGCGGCGAGGACCCTGTGGCGGCACTCAGGCTACAGGCACCCTATGTCCGGATGGCGCATTTGAAAGGGGTCCGCAAGGTGTGGACGGACGAAGGCTGTGGCCAGCTGGGCGTTGCCGAGGGTGAGGACGACTTGCCGCAGGCGCGGCTGATGTTCGAACTGCTGCTGCTGGGCGAGGACGCGCCGCAGGTGCCGGTCTTTATTCTGGAAAAGGTCGTGGGCTATGCATCACCCCCGATGCGCCGGCCCGATGACGGCCCGGACACCGTGGTCGAGCACCGGGCGCCCAGCACGCTCGAGTTGTCCCCAGCTTGGCGTGTGGATGAAAACCTGTTGCTGGAAAGGCAACAGTCCTCGCAGCAAGTCCAGTATGTGAAATCAATGATGGCGACGTTGCGCCTGCTGGCTGAAGCGAAATCGCAGCAGCCTTTCTTTTGACATTGCCGGACAATCCTTTTAGGTTATGTGAGTTGTGTTCAAATATCTCTGATCCCCGGACCCGGCGAATGACTTGCCCTCGGCACAAGCGTGGTTTTACACTCATCGAGCTGCTGGTGGTGATTGCGATTATCGCAATCCTCGCCTCCATGCTGTTGCCTGCCTTGAATTCCGCCAGGGACAAGGGACGCCAGGCGGTCTGCATGTCGAACCTCAAGCAGATCTCGCAGGCAACGGCTTTTTACACGGATGAGAACGAGTCGTATTTTCCACAGGCGGGCGCCAGGCCATTCAGCAATCTCATTTATTTCTGTGGATACCTGGTTCCCTACCTCAGGGGCGATTCCTGTGGGGCAAGCTGGGTGGACAGCTCACCGTTTGTGTGCCCATCCACGGAGTACACCGATCCGCTGATCGGCGGTGCCGTCGGGACGTGGGAGACGATCGCCTGCGTCGACAGCACCATATTTGTCGCGATCTCCTACGGTTATAATTGTAACCGAAACGCCATGAAGTCGATAGGTGGGAGAACCGATCACGGTCATCCCGCCGTAATAATCACGCCTTCCTACAAGGAGAGCCGACTAACCAATCCGTCGAAGATCATAATCTCGACGGACTGTGTGGACCTGAACGCCGGCGGACCTTATTTCAGCTATGATACCCTTCCCAATGACGGTGCCCTTAACAAAGTAGACCTCCGCCATTCCGATGGAGCGGTTGCCCTTTTCTGTGACGGCCATGTGGAATACAGAAAATCGATCGCAGCCGATGAAATGAATCCCACCCTTTAATAAGGAACAGTCAGTGGAAAAAACGTTCACCCCGAAGCGACTGGTGCTCCTGGCCGGTGCGGTTTCGATAGACGAGTTTCAGCGGTTGGCAGAGACGGCCAGGGCGAGCGGCTTTACCCATGTCGACATTGGCGCGTTGACACAAAAGAGCCGGCACCAGCTCATGAACGACGGGGAGTACTGTCCCGGCTATGATTTCTACCCGGAGTACACCGCCCGGTTCCCGGGCTTCTTCAAGTTCCATGTGCCCGAGGCGCTGGAATCGACTGTGCCGGCGGATTATGCAAAGAAGAATTTAGAGGCGCTCGCAGAACGAGGCAGCATCGCGGCGCAAGCTGGATTGCGCGGCGCTTTTTTCGGATGCGAGCCGCAATTCCTGCCCGAATCAGTCTATGAGGCGCACCAGGATTGGCGTGGGCCAAGATGCGACCATCTCTTCCGCAGCCTGACGCCGCGTTTCGCCCCGTGCATCGACAACCCGGACGTCCTCGAGTTGTACAGAATTGCCAGTCGCAGCATCGTCGATGCAGCGCCGATTCTTGACACGTTCGGGCTGCTGGCCAATGACTCGGGCGCCGGCATATGTTGGTCGCCTGATCTGTACGCCGGCGAGAACGGCCCCAGTGGCTGTCGGGATGTACCCATGCCCGAGCGCGTGGCTGGATTTATGGAAGCCGTCAGCTGCGGAACAAGGTCTGCAGGTACTTCGCCGGTCGTGTATGTCTATCATATCGGCATTTGGAGTTACAGCGGCTGTGTTCCTCTGATCGCGGCGAACGATGGCAGTCGACTGGCCTTCTGCCGGCCGCCACTCGATAAGCCGATTGCCTGTGAGAACCCGTTGTCGATGTTGACCGAGCTGGAGACGGCGGCACAGGCCGATTGCGATACTGTCGTGTTTGCCATCGAGGGTGCCGCCGCTTTTTCAAAGAACAGTGTTTATCCCGCACTGGTGGCGCGCTTTCGCCAGAAGCCCAGCGCCAACCTGATCGAACGTCTGGCGATCCTGCGGGAGGCTTTGGGTGAAGCGTTGTCCGAGCCGGGCATCGACTGGATGCTGAATAGTTGGGTGTACCTGGACAGGGCCCTCGACGAGTTTAAGAAACTCTTTAAGCAGAGCTTCTTTTTCTATCTATCGGTCAGTGAAAGATGGCTCACCCGTCCCCTCGTGGCATTCCCACTGGAGCTGACGGAAGACGAAAGATCGTACTACGAAGCGCACGTATGGAATGTCCTGGGCGAAGATGTCGGCGGCGATCTTCTTGATCTGCACGGCAGCCGGTGGGGTGAGATCCTCCAGATGCCGGCTGAAGCGCGCCGGGTCGAAAGGACCTGCACGCTTATCATGGAGGGGTTGAACACCGCGGTCGAGAGTGCCCGCAAAGTGCTGGGGACTAAGCCTGGCGCCGAGATGGAAGCGCATCTCGAAGATACCTTGTGCCGTCTACAGGGGCTGGGGTGCCTGGTGCGAAATTTCAACAACGTCATTCAGTTTCAGGTCCACATGGACCTGGCCAAGGACGGCGGGCGGATCAATTCTGGTGACCATGTTCTCGTAGCAAACATCATGCGGGATGAGCTCGACAATACGCGTGAACTGATCCGCCTGCTCGAGACCAGCAGGCAGCCATTGATCACCTTGGCCGCCACCGCGAAAGACGAAGACACGTTCACCATGAGCCCCGATCTTGTGGGGCAGCTGGAGAAGAAGATCGCGATCATGCTGAAACATTGGCGCGATCCGGAAAGACTCTATCTGGCCAGACCCGGGTATGTGTGACAGACTGAGGGTTCAGGGCTTCAGGAATACCTTTGGCAAACTTATATGCCGGACAAACAACTATTTCGGAAAAAATTTCGCACCTGCAAAGGACGTGAGTTCCAGGTCACCCGGTGCAGGATCGATGGCGGATCGCCCGGACCGACGCTCACCTTGATTGCCGGCCAGCATGGCGCCGAACATGCCGGTCCGGTCATGCTTGCGCAGTTCATCGACGAGATCGCATCGGAGGATTTTTGCGGGACGCTGAATATCTGCCCGTGCGCCAATCCCCTGGCACTCGAGATCGACTATGAATTCTATCCCGAGCGCGAAGACCTTGCGAAGCTCGGCGATTACTACTATGCCCGCGACCGGCACGGCTACTGTGTCTTCGGCATGGGGCGCCACCAGGGGCCGAACTATTACAATATGAACCGCCTCTGGCAGCGGCAGGGCGACTACGGCGTAGCCGGGGAGATCACGGATTGGCTGTGGGCTGAAACGATGGCAGACGCCGATGTCATCATCGATTTCCACTGCCTGCAGGCGAAGAAGCCGCTGATCTACAGCGCCAGTTCCAGAGCCAACGCTGTCGCACGCTACTTCGGCATACAAGCGATATTCATGGTGAATCCCGATCCGGATGACTTGGACGGCGGCAATCTCTGTTACCAGAACACGGCCAACGGGAATCTTGCCGTTTTCTGTGTCGAGTTCTCTGCTCAGCATATGCTCAAGGAAGAGGAATTTCCGATCGCCAGGCAAGGTATTCGTAACGTCATGAAAGCCACCGGAATGATGGCCGGCGACGTGCTCCTTGAGCAGCCGGTCTACCTGCTGGATCTGAAAACCATGGTCGAGTTGAGCACCCGGGCCATTGGCCACATCGACTTCCGCTTCGATGAGTATGATCCCGTGAGCGAAGGCGATGTCGTGTTCGAGATCCGCTGCCTCGAAACCCTCGAACTGCTCGATCGCGTGACCTCGCCATTGACCGGGGTCATGGGCAGGCGTACGTACAAATCCGTGAGTCAGCCGGGTGAGGACGTATGCTGGGTTACGGAGGCGAACGTCGTGTCTGCTACCGGAACAGCATTAGAGAAGTTGCAATGAAAAAGGTGACAACCCTGGCCCTGGTACTGGTCGCAGCGACGGCTGCCGCTGCGGACCTCGCACGAGAGGCGTTGATCCAAAACGGTGTCATCGAAGCGCCGCAAGCCGGCGCCGCCGCCATCTACTATCCGGTATTCCAGCTCGATGCGGCCCCAAAGCTCGACGGCCGTGCCGATGAGCCGGGCTGGACGTCACTGGTCGAGGCAACCGGTTTCAACGTGCTTGGCACTGCGGCGCGCACCGACAAACAGACTGCGTTCCGCATCGGTTGGCACGGCCAGACCCTGTATCTTGCCGCCAGCTGCCATGAACCCGATGTCGCGTTGCTGGCCGATCGTTTGCAGGATGGCGGCAATCTCTGGGATGAAAACAGCGTCGAGGTGTTCATCGGCCCCGAGCGCTTTCAGCAGCTCCTGGTGAACAGCCTCGGAAGCAAGGTGTGGGTCGATGGCGGCGCCCGCAAGTGGCAGGCAGCAGCATTCAAGGGCGATGACTTCTGGAGTCTTGAAGCAGCGATTCCGTTCGCCGCGCTCGGCGGAACACCGAATCCGGATGAGGTGTGGCGATTTAACATCACCAGGAACACGACCGTCTTTCGATCCGGCGGCCACCGGTATTCGACCTGGTCCGTATTGCAGAAGAGCTTCAATGAACCACAGGGTTTCCGCTCACTGAAATTCATCAGTGAGACACTGAAAGCCGCCGATGCCGAGCGGCTGACAGAGGCGTTCCGGGTTGCGGCGGGAACCGTCGAGTTCGGTGCTCGCCGAGTCGACCGCAACATCGAGCCAGTCGAGATTGAAAACACGGCTGTGGAGATTGCCGTAGTCTCGACAATAGAAGACAGCTCCAAGGCAGCGAAGTACAGACGCGTGCCGCTCAACGTGGACGCCGGTGCTGGGGCCAGGGGCAAATGGCCTGTGACCTTTGGCGTGCCGGTACCGGAGGGTGAGCTGTTCAGTGCGTCCAGCACCCGTATCGTCGACGCCAACGGCGTTGAAGTGCCATCCCAGATTGTCCCGACCGCCACCTGGACGAAACCCGCAGACAGGAAAGACGCCGCCAGTATTCGCTGGCTGCTCGTTGATTTCCAACCAGCATGTCTCGAGGAGCCTCCGCCGGCCTATTTCCTGGAGTACGGAACCAGCGTAAAGCGGACGGATCCCCCGCCGATTTCAGTTTCCGAAACGGCACAGGGCATAACAGTAAACAACGGCATCCTGCAACTTCGCTTTGTGAGAGAACGCAATACGCTCATCGAATCCGCGATGCTGGACCTCGATGGCGACGGCGACTTCAGTGCGGACGAACAAATCCTGGCGCCGACACCCGAACGCGCCAGTCATTTTGTCACCCACGACGGCACCAGGTTCTCGACCGGGCACGCGGCGGCGGACAATGTTCTCGAGATAACCGACGCCGGTCCGATGCGCGTCGTCATTCGCCAGGAAGGCTGGTTCGCTTCGGATGATGGCGAGAGGATGTGCAAGGCGATCCATCGATATTACATCCATCGCGACAGCCCGCTCGTGCGTCTCTTTACGACCTGGATCATCACCGTCGACACGGACACTGTCCAGTTTTCGGACATGGGATTTTCAATGCCCATGGCGTTTGGTGACGGGGCGGCTGTTCTGGTCGACGGACGTTTGTTAAACGCTATCGACATGTCGGGTCAGCGGTTCGGATTGCTTGCATGTGTGCGGGACTTGTCCAGGCAACGCCCGTCAGCCTTGGAGGCGGCCGGGAACAGTGTCGTCGCCCATCTGTTCTCCAGCGAGGGCGGTGGCAACCTGGACTTCCGGCTGTCGGCGCTGAAGTCCCTCTGGGGAGATCAGACATGGGACAGGTTCCAGGCGAATCGGGTACATTATCCGCCGCTCGAAGCGCGCCCGAGCAACGGACTCGGGTTCTCGAAGACGCATGAGACGCTGCTCTATTTTCACCCGCCGATAGTGGCGGAAAAACGCGCCCGGCTTGCCGAGGCATTGAACACACCGCCAACGGCACTGGCATCCGGCAAGTGGAATTGCGAGTCACGCGCGTTGGGGGATCTGCATCCCTACGATACCGACCGCTTCCCTGTCGTCGAAGAGAAGCTCTCGGCGGCCTTTGATGAGTATCTCCATGTTGTTTCACGGTTGCGCCCCCATTACGGCTACTACGACTTTGGCCGCGGCGTGCCGCAGCAAATCTCCAAACAGCGCGAGGGTGACGAACCTTACTGGATCTATTCGGGGTACCGCAAGAACAACGACAATTCGAGCTACCCGCATGTCATCGCGCCGTGGTTTCTGTACCTGCGTTCGGGGGACCGGCGGTATTACGACTATGCGGTTGCCATGTCACGCCACACGCGGGATATCAGGTTCATCCACCATGCCATCGACACCCCGGCATTAACCCGGAAGAAGGGTTGGGGCTATCGCGGTCCGGGCGCCTGGGCCTTCGATGGATGGGCTTGCAGGTGGACCTGGGGGCATCTGAAGTTCCTGCTGCTGGACTATTACACGACCGGTGACCGGCGGTCGCTCAATGTTGCGAAAATGATTGTCGACGGCTGGTGTGACGACGGCGGCGACGCCGGGGCCGGGTTGGGCAGCGGCAATATCATTTGGCAGGGCGAGCTTGCCTGCCTGTATCGGGCGACGTGGGACGAGCGCTATTATCGTGCCTTCAAGGCGCAGGAAAAAAACATGATCGCCAAGGGGGTTCACGCGAACCGCATCAAATGGAACGCCTACGCCCTGCGCGAATCCCTCGCAGTACCGGAAGTCAGCGACGAATTCAAGGAATTTGCCGAAACCTATGCCGACAAACTGTTCGAACTGGGGTTGTTGAAGCCTGAGCGATCGATGGTGCACGACACGACGAAGAACTTTCCGTTCCTGAACCAAATCGGTTACCGGCTCGGCGGCAACCCGATGTATTGCGCCTTTGCCCGGGGATGGCTCGAAGAGCGCCGGCAGTTGCACATGTCGTTTACCGATTATGACGGCCTGGCGCGAGCCGCGGACCTCGCCGCCTACATGTGGCTGGCAGTGCAGCCCGCCGGTGAGGCGTTGGCGGTGCCGCAGTTGGCGGTCATCCGTGATCCCGCCCGGTCGCCGGTCTTTTTCCAGCATGCCGGGGGTGGGAAAACAGTGTTTCGCGCCATGTTCAGGAACTTTATCCCGCCGACGTTCCTTACCGAAAAGACGTTTGCGCCGTTTGCCGAAATCCGGGTGCGCCGCGGCGATGTCGATGTCACCGAAACGGTACTCTCGAGAAAACAGCTTGCCGGCATCGACGGCTGGATCTACACCATCGCAGTTGCCGAAGAGA
Organism: Lentisphaeria bacterium; assembly: GCA_003545375.1. GTDB lineage: Bacteria > Verrucomicrobiota > Lentisphaeria > JABSQK01 > CAJWLW01 > CAJWLW01. The sequence continues at coordinate 1,239 of DPYP01000048.1, read as the reverse complement.
TGCCGGCCGGCACGTACGCGGTTGATGTCAGGTATACCGACAAACTCAAAGCGTACCCGTGGCATCCGTACATCGATCTGAAGTGGTTCTATCAGCCCGGGGAAAAGTGGGTTGTCGCCAATCCTGCCGGGTCCCTGCTCAAGGCCATTTACCTGCACCCCACCGATGTTTGGTTTCGGGTGCCGGCGAAGACGGATTCCTTCACTATTCGAACGAACAACAAGAATGCGGTGCTGAAACTGCGGTCCAGCCGCGGCCGCAACATCAAAACCGAGACCGCGGTTTGGCGGATCGATGCCGATACGGAAGACCAGGATGTTACCTGGCATCTCACCTTCCATCCGGACATACGGGTGCCCTATCTGCAGATAGACGGCATTCCGCCGTTTATCGCGCTTTCCGAGGAGAGCCTGTTTGTGCCCGACACGCAGATTGACGTGCCCGCCGAAGCCTCGACGGCTCCCGGGCCGGACGAAAACATCGGCATGGGTGAGAGCCTTCATTTGACCACCGACAGGGAAGTCACATTGCCGACCGGCGCTATAACCGACGACAAGGCAGTACGTGAATTCTTCGACGCCAGACAGGGCACCGTTGATTTCAGCGTCAAATTGAATTTCGACGCGTACAGCAGCCTGAACTGCGGGTTGCCGATCACCATCCGTTTCGCAGCAGGGCATCAGCCCAGAAAGGAATACGGATTAATCGACTTTACCTTCAAAAATGTGATTGGGCTGTATGACGGCCGGGATACGATGGACAGTGCCGGACGTTTCGGGCCCGATCAATATGGTGTCGGTCCGATTGCACTGGGCGACGGCAAGTGGCACCATGTCGCCGTGCAATGGACGTGGAACGACGGCTACAAATGGACCAGCGGCAGCGACGAAAACACCGGCAAAGTCATGTTCCGGGCGTACCTCGACGGCAGGCCCGACCTGGCCGGTTACGTGAACTGGAAGCACAAATACTGGCCCAACGCCGTTGCCGCACCGCCGCCTGGAGGGGAATGGCGCCTTGGCGGCGCCGGCTTCGACATCATGATAGACGAATTCCGCGTCTCAGACATCCTGAGGTACGGGTTCGACGAGGAATTCACGCCGCCGTCCAAGCCATACACCATGGATGAGCACACGCTGGCCCTGTTTCATTTCGACGGCGACCTGCGCGGCACCGGTCGCGGCGGCAAGGTCATCGACGGTGCCTGGCGGGAATGACGGAATCGATGGTGCAGAGAAC
>DPYP01000038.1:0-3882 GCA_003545375.1 Lentisphaeria bacterium | reverse complement strand
GAGCACGAGGCGATCCAGGTCGTGATGGTTCCGCTGTGGGACCCGCAGACCGCCAGGGACGTGAAGGTGACGACGACACCGCTGCGCCACAAGCAAACCGGCGAAGTCGCCGAGGGCGCCCGGGTCAACTGGCACCTGGTGGCGTACCTGGGGCTCCATCATGACGGCAGTCTGGTCACCACGCCAGAGCCGGATATCCTGCTGCCCGCCGGGGATTTTTCCGTCAGCGGGCAGCGGCTGCAGCCCATCTGGGTGGATGTCTACGCGGGTGCGGCGACGCCGGCCGGCGACTACGGGATGCAGGTTACAATAGAGGCCGGGGGCGCGTCGATCACCGCGAGTGTGAACGTCCACGTTTACGATTTCACGCTTCCCCGCAAGCATTCCCTTCCCACCGCCGTCGGTGCAACTGTGCCGTCGGTACGGGAGTTGCTCTACGAGTATCGGCTGGACCGTCGCGTGGTGACGCAGCCCGGGCCGCCGTTCGACAACTACAAGCTGAAAGAGGGTGAGTACAGCGAGTTTGCGGACGTGAAGCCGATCATCGAAGCTGAGCTCGACCGGTACGTGGCCGAGGGCGGCAACATGTTCATGATCCCGACGCCGCACTTCAAGGGGGACGGCGGCAGCAATCATCCCCTGGGTGGCTTCGTCAACATGAACGTCATTCATAACGAGGCGGATGACGCCGCCTGGATCGTCCGCTACCATCGTGAGCTCGCCGGGTGGCTGCGGGAAAAGGGGCTGCTGGATAAAGGCTACATCTACATTTGGGACGAACCGCGGCCCAAGGTCTATGAGAATATCCGCAGCACCCGCAGACTGCTTCGAGAAGCGGACCCGGAAATCCGCACGTTCATGCCGGCTGCGCTCACCGAAGAACTGGCGGACGAGATCGATGTCTGGGTTCTGCCGCCCAGTGACTGGGCCGAGAAGCGGGAGCTGGTCGACAAGCTTCGCCGGCAGGGCAAGGAGTTCTGGTGGTATAACGCGGTGGCCGGAACTCAGCTGGAAGTGCGCCTGATTTGGCCCCGGCTGCTTTTCTGGGCTATCTGGAAGAACAACATCGACGGCTATCTGCACTGGTCCGTGGATACCTGGCGCTTCGCCGAGGGCCGCCATTTCGGGACGCTGCACCGAATCGGCACGAGCACCGACTGCTGGTGGAGCAAGGGGCCCGACCCGTACGGGGGCGCCGGAACCATGGTGCTGCCGGCGCCCGGAAAACATCCCGTCCATGATGGCATTCTGACACCGGCGCGAGCGGGCGTTCTTCCGACCATCCGCCTGGCGGGGGTTCGGGACGGGCTCGAGGACTACGAGTATTTCGTTCTGCTCCAAAAGCTCATGGAGAGCGCAGGAAAAGACGCACAGAAGGACGACGCGGCGGCCATTGCAGAGGCCGGGAAGCTGCTCACCGTTCCGCCCGAGATCGTGACCTCGCTCAAGGAATATACCAACAGCGACTCGCTCCTGCGGGCGCAACGGGACCGGATCGCCGTCGCCATCGAACTATTGGATGGGAAATGAAAACAGAATTCAGGGTTGTCGGCAAGGAACCCGAACCGGAGAGTCACCGTCTGTGCCGGCGCCCGGATCGCCCGCGGCGACCGTCGGCGAGGGGCACGGTGGCGGTTCCGATCTTCACTGGAATCCCGATTGATCCGGAGTACAATCTGCCTTAGTTTATGGCGGAGAAGCCACGGCAGTGTTTGCAGTGGACATGTCGATGACATCAAGGCGTTTTGTAAGCGCAGTTTTCTTTATGGATAATGTCCATCCCAAAAAAATTGGTTTCACGCTGATCGAATTGCTCGTGGTCATTGCCATCATTGCCATACTGGCAGCGATGTTGTTGCCGGCATTGAACCAGGCCAAGGATACAGCCAAGGCTATAACCTGCATGAACCAGTTGAAGCAGTGTGGTCTTGCGACGTATTACTACGCCGATGGAGACGATGGACGCGTGCCGCCCATGGACAGTACATCGGGCGGACCGACACACGCCGTGCCATGGCTGTTGTCCTATTATTATGCGGGTGTTGCGCAAGAAAGCTTGAAGGGGCCGTCCGGGAGCTATGATCTTGTCGTTTGTCCCACCAGCAGCATCGCCTTTCCCACAGGCTGGAGTTTCCACTACGCATCCTGGGTGAATTGCCCCGGAGAAGCCGGCGCAACCGCGCTCGCCGGCAGGAAATACAGGATCAACAACTATTCCCAGCTTCTCGGGAATACCGACATGGGCCCCTCGGATTGTTCATTCCTGATGGACAGCACCGACGGGGCAAGCGACAAGGATTTTTCGATGGTTCCCAATGCCAAGGACGCGTCTACAGTTCCTCGCGACTGGGGGATCGCTCTCCGGCATCGGAACAAGGCGAATATGTGGATGCTCGATGGCAGTGCCCGGGCGGTCGGCCGGGCCGATTTGGCAAGCGAACCGTTCAGCACCTATGATTTTGACCCTGCATACGGTGTCGTCACCAAGCCGTTGAACTGCGTCTCTTATCTGTGGTGACGGTCGATCAACACGCGAGACGACTGGCCGGGCGGGGGATGCCGACAGGTCTTCCAACGAGCAGGTCCAGCGGACGCGAGGACGCAGCCGCTGACCGCAGCGTTGATCAGGTGCAGGCTCGGTCCGGGCAGCGGCCGGGATGAGCGGTATCCCCGCAGATGGACAATGAAAGGCGCATTCGAAGGCGTGCACAATGAATACAACGCTGAGCCAGGAACAGATCGAGGCCTATCGCCGTGACGGCTTCGTTGCGCATCGAGGTTTTCTCGATTGCGAGGAAGTGGCGGAACTCAAATCGGCGGTGTTGTCAGCCATCGAGACCATGGGCAAATGCAAGGTCGCCGGAGGCGACGGCGCCTTCGAGGACGGGGATACATACTATGACAGGGTGTTCACCCAGCGCCTGAACCTGTGGCGGATCAGCGAGACGGTGAAACGGTACATGCTGAACTCGAAAATCGGTGAGATGCTCAGCGCCCTCGAAGGTGTGGATAGCTTCCGGGTATGGCACGACAAGGCTGTGATCAAGGAGCCGTATGCCAATCCCACGGCCTGGCACCTGGACGACCCGTTCTGGCCCTTTTACACTAAGCACGCGATCTCGATCTGGATCGCACTGGGGCCGGCGACGCTGGGGAACGGCTGCATGTGGTTCGTGCCGGGCTCCCATAAACTGGCCCGCTTCGAAACCGCCGACATCGGCGAGAACCTGTCCGGCCTTTTCGAGCTTTATACCGAGATGACCAACGTCGATCCGGAAGGCGTGCCCATGGAGCAGGGCGACTGCAGCTTCCACAACGGACTCACAGCCCACGGCGCCGGGGCGAACATGACCCGCGGGCGGCGCATCGCCATGACCTGCAACTACATGCCGGTGGGCAGCACCTTCAACGGCAAATGCGTCGGCATGCCCCCCGAATATTTCGCGTCGCTTTCCGAGGGCGATGTTCTCGACAACGACGAATGGAACCCCGTGGTGTAGGCCAACACTGTTTACTTCGGCCACCTTTAGACAGGAGAAATTAAAAAGCATGCCAAGCAAGATATTGACAATCCTGATGATCATCGGCCTGGTCGGCACGACCGCCTTGACCGCCACCTCGGCAGAGGAGCTGGATACCCGCAATGTCGTACCGAACGGTTCGTTCGAGGAACTCGATGCAACGGGGGCACCGACTGGATGGCGCTTCAGCCAGGGGCCGGAGCCAGGTAAAAATGCCGAACTGCCGAAGGGGATGAGCTGGGCGATTGACAAGAATGTCAAACACGAGGGGAATCAATCTCTGCGCATGTCCGGTGCGGGCGTGACGGCATCTCACGCCAGTTTTCACCCTACTGACGTTATACACCTGAAAGCACCGCGA
>DPYP01000060.1:12340-12978 GCA_003545375.1 Lentisphaeria bacterium | reverse complement strand
GCGATACCCCGTTTGTAATACGCCGCTGCATTTTCGGGGTCCAGTTCAATGGCTTTATCGAAATCCCCGATCGCCATCTGATGATCGCCTGATTTTGCAAGAGCCAACCCGCGATTGGCATAGGCCTCCGCAAATTCTGCGTCGAGTTCAATGGCTTTATCGAAATCCGCGATTGCCCGCTGATTGTTGCCTGATTTTGCATGAGCCGCCCCGCGATTGGAATACGCCTCTGCATATTGGGGGTCCAGTTCGATGGCTATCGTCAAATGCTCGAGCGCTTTATCGAATTCCAGTTTTTCCAGATAACACGCACCGATGCGGTTGATGATTTCAGCGTCATGGGGGTTGAAAGTAGCTGCTGTCTTAAAATGTTGTATCGCTTGATCATACTTTCCCAATCTTGAATAACATTGAGCGAGGTGCGCATTTGCCTGGATATTCTTTGGGTCACTTTTTAAGACTTCGTTAAATCCTTCAATTGCCTTATCGATCACACCTTCATTCGCAAGCCGGGTCGACAGTTTTAACTTTTCCAGAATCTGAATCCGTTTCCTGGGCACAGGTTCTTCAGATTCAGAGGCACCACTGCTGCCGATATACCCTAAACTCATCATTTTCCTTTTAGTCTCTTCGTCCAT
>DPYP01000060.1:8781-11953 GCA_003545375.1 Lentisphaeria bacterium | reverse complement strand
CATCCAGCTCTTTCACCACATCCATCCTGCTGCCGGCCAGATTGACCAGCTCCTGAGGGTCATCTCGTATCCTATATAATTCCGGCGCCGGTGACTTTATATACTTCCACTTCCCTGTCCGAAAGGATTTGAGCGGACTCCAGTTATAGTGGAGCTTCGCATAAAGAGACTCGCTATAGGCGGGAAGATTAAGTGATTTGATCTCGCCTTTAATCAAACCAATGAGACTCTCTCCTTGAATTTCCTTGTTCTTCTCGAGATGTAAGAAATCCAGAATGGTCGGCATGATGTCGATCAAACGGACCTGGTCCTCTACCACTTTCCCCTCCGGGACCAGGCTCGGGCACGAGAATATCAAGGGTACCTTTACGGTCGTATCATAGACAAACACAGCGTGGGTAGATTCTTCATGTTCACCCAATCCCTCCCCATGGTCAGCGGCAAAAATTATGAGGGTTGTCTGATCAAGATCCAGCTCTTTCAAGGCGGATAAAAGCATCCCGATATGTTCATCGGTATAGGCGATCTCGCCATCATACGGGTTATCTTTGTAAGTCTCCCGATACGGGCTGGGCGGATTGTAAATACTGTGAGGATCAAAATAATGTACCCACAAGAAGCGTTTCTCGTCTTTGTTGTCCCGCAGCCATCTCAGCGCGGCAGCAGTGACTTTGTCGGCAGTCCGCTCTGCATCCATGTGCCCAATCATTTCTTCCCCGATCTGGTCTTGCGTTTCATCATCATAGGTTTCGAATCCCTGGTCCAGCCCGAACTTGGAATCCAGGACATAGGCACTGACAAATGCAGCGGTCGCATAGCCGCTTTCCTGCATTCTTTCCGCTAAAGTAATGGCCGACTGGTGAAGACGATGGATTCCGTTGTCTCTTACATTGTTGAATTGCGGATAGGTCGATGTAAAAAGACTGGCGTGAGAGGGAAGGGTAAGGGGAACTTGAGAGACGGCATTTTTAAACATCGTCCCCTGTTCGGCTAAACGATCGATGTTGGGGGTCTTTACTTTCTTGTATCCGTAACAGCCCAGATGGTCACTTCGCAGGGTATCAACTGTAATAAACAGCACATTTTGAGGTTCCTTATCCGGAGTCCGTTTTGCGGTGATAGCAAACCATGCCACCAGTGACAAAATGGTCACCACCAAAAGAATGCTGATCGTTTTGCTGAGTTTCATTACCCGAAAACACCTTGACACTTCGTGATCGACCGATTCGCTGGCCTTCGGAAAGCAGAACGGACCGATCGTCTTTCCGATGGCAGCCGCCGAATGAGACTGAAAGTACCGCGATTCCGGACGATTTGCAACGACGACTTCTGTGTTGGGGGGACGACCAATTCTTTACGTGGTTTGGTCAGCCGATGTTACTTTTTCGGTCGGCGTTTCACAAGCACGTGGGAGCAAATTCTTCGTCTGAGTCCCTTCAGCCAGAAGTCTGTAAGGTGCTTCAGCGCCGCTGAGATTGACAACACCGCCTGACGCAATTTTTTCAGAAAACCGAAAGTTGTACTATTCGTTTTCAACGGCACTAAAGCGCCTCTAAAGGTTGCCGCCGGCAGTCTCACTTCGTTCGGCACTCGGCTAAAGTCGGGACTCAGGCTCGGAAATCTCCGACAGCTCGATTTTCGATTAAATGGACAGCCCCTTCATGCGTAAGTAAAAGGGAGCGACAGCGATCGCCGAAGTAACATTGCAATGAATGGCGGCACGGACATCATCGCCAACTATTCGATCTGTTCCGATTCGGATCTGACCGGGGATGTGAATCGGAATTCCGGTGCTTTTTTCGGTTCAACATGAGTTCGCCGAAAATCGCCGCTAATTTCGCCGCGGCGGCTTGATGCGGTCCCGCTCGCGAGCGGGACGGTGGGCTTCGTGAAAAAAAAATGGTGACGCGCGGAAACGGCGGAAGCCCCGCCAGACGGGACTCGAGGGGTTGCGGCGCGGCGTTCGGACAGGAAAATTTGATTTTTTTTTGAAGTGCCCTTGCAATTGGCTGGCGAATTTCCTATACCCGTGACAACCGCGATCGACGCGCGGCAACAGCGGAATGTTCATCGACATAATTGTGAAACGACAACCTGATCATCCAACAAGGAGAATCTGACAATGAAACGAATCACTCTTACAATCGCGGCTGTCATCGCCGTCATCTGCACGGGCCAATCATTCGCGCAAGATGAAGTCTTCAACGCCGGTGTCGGGCTTGGATACCCCACGACGCCCACTGACCTTGCGCTATTGAGTATTTGGGAAAACGGCGGAGCGACCCAGGGCGATTCAAGAAAAATCAAACTGATCGACCGGGACATTAATCCGGCGGCTCCATTCTCGGAAATCAGCTTTGGATACGAGCATTCCAGCCCCAGCCGGAATTTTCAACCTGTCGTCATCGGCTACGAACACACAGATTTTGGCGGACAAGGCCAGGGCGACTTCTACATTGCGACCCGCCTCGGCACCTATGGTGGTTACCTGCCGACGGAACGTCTGCGCGTCACCGCCGCCGGCGATGTCGGCATCGGTACGTCGGTTCCGATAAACAAGTTAACTGTAAGTGGTAACGCGGACTTCACGGGCAGCGTTGGCATTGGTCTGGCCAACCCGATGGAGGCACTGGACGTCAGCGGCAACATCAAAACCAGCGGCAACATCGATGCCGGCGGTTTCGGGGCCATTGGACCGATGACGACGCCCGATAACCCAAAAGCAAGATTGAGTGTTTGGGACAATGGCGGCGCAACCCAGGGCGATTCAAGGAGAGTGAGCCTGATCGACCGGGACCTTGATGGGAACAAGCCATTCACGGAAATCGGTTTTGGATACGAGGCCAACATCCCCGGCCGGAATTTTCAACCCGTCGTCATCGGCTACGAACACACAAGTTTTGGCGGACAAGGCCAGGGCGACTTCTACATTGCGACCCGCCTCGGCACCTATGGTGGTTACCTGCCGACGGAACGCCTGCGCGTCACCGCCGCCGGTGATGTCGGTGTCGGTACGTCGAATCCGACGAAGACACTGGATGTAAACGGCGGCGCGCGCATTCGCAGTCTGCCGCAGGACGACAGCCTCGATGAGTTCGTGGTGAGAGATGCAGACGGGGTCCTGCATAGCCGGACAGTCGGGAGCATCGGCGGCGGCGGCGGTGAGGCTGGT
>DPYP01000060.1:8071-8450 GCA_003545375.1 Lentisphaeria bacterium | reverse complement strand
GGCTGGTCCGGCTGGTGAGGCTGGTCCGGCTGGTCCGGCTGGTGAGGCGGGTGCGCAGGGCCCGGCAGGCGCCGATGCCCCGTGTGTCGACTGTGACGACGTGGCCAGTGGCGCGGTTGACCTGGCCTGCCTCGTTCTGGGCGAGAATATACCGAACAGTGTTGCGCAGATTCAGGCTGCTGCCACGATCATTGTCAATACGCTGCTAATCAGCACCAACATCTGCGAGGACACTTGCGACATCGGCGCTGAAATCACCGCCGCCATCGACACCAAGCTGAATCCATAAGCGACCAACGCCCCCTATCCCTTCAGGCGCTGACGGGGCTTTCTTACCTATTGTCCGGCATCAACAGCAGCGGGGATCGTGGACGGGTAG
>DPYP01000060.1:0-7742 GCA_003545375.1 Lentisphaeria bacterium | reverse complement strand
TGGTGACGGGCTTGATCATTAGTTGCTGCTCACTCTGCCTTCGCCGCTTTCCGTTTCTCAATCTGCTCGGAGATATTCGCGGGCCATCATTCAGCGACGAGCGTCGGGGAATTTGTCGAGTGCGTCATCGCCAGCCTGGTGCTGGTCGGCACCGATGTCTGTCCGCCGGAAACGGACTGCTTCGGAACCATTCTCGGCAATATCGACGATCTCTTCCAACAGAAGACTAATCCGTAAGGCAACCACTGATCTGTGAACAAAGAAAGAGCCCGTCCGCCTGGATGGGCTTTTTTTATTCGGCGAGAGTTGCAAGGCGCGACCGCGACGGCCGAGGTGGGTACAAGTCCGGGTCATTAATGACTTGCCTGAGTACTCACGTTTCATGATTGATAGACCAGCGGGTTGCTGCACGAAAAGTATGCGGTCAAGACACTTGTGCAGTATTGGCCGCTCAACCGCTCCCAACTGTTCCAGCACTTCGATTTTGGTGATGCAGATCTGCCGGCGACCGACTTTTACTACGATAACATGATCAGTTTTCCCTGGTTTTCCGAAATGCCGGAAAGCTTGATAGATGACATGGCCGACCGGACGCGCCAGGCCTTGACAGAGCTGCGCTCATAAGGGGCATGCGTGGCTTGGCATGATTCTGACCGTACAACCCACAGCTTGGTGCCTTGAAATCCAATGGATAATGCGTTAACTCTAATCGTGGGCACTGCGCAGGTAATGGCGGACGTAAGTGGGTAGTTCAATGAGAAGCACGGCAACGACAAAAGCAGGACCGGTCGGGTCCACACCGATTGTGCTCAGGTGCAGGCTTCGAAGAACTGCCATTCGATACCGCCGGCTATCGTCGAGCGTTAAACCGTTTACCTTGATCGAATTGCTCGTTGTCATTGCGATCATCGCGATTCTTGCCTCGATGCTGTTGCCGGCGTTGAACGTTGCCCGCGAAAAAGGCCGGTCTGTGGTGTGCATCGGCAACCTGAAGCAGATCGGTTTGGCAGTGGAATTTTACGCCGATGAAAACACAGGCTATCTCCCGACCGGGATCGCCAGCGGCTTAGCGTATCCACGGAATTTCTGGGCCCAGTATTATGTCCCGTATCTCGGCAGTGATTTGAATTCACCGGAACTGGTGCCAATAACCAGTTATGTACAGACCTACTCGGGAGAGTCGCAGGGCAAGGTGTTTACCTGGGTGCTCATGTGTCCGTCAAGCCATCCAAGCGAATGCGAGACCCCGGCCTGGTCAAGCGGGTATTTGGGGACGAATTACGAGATCAACAGAAAACTCTACGGTTCGACGTTAAACGAGCAGATCACCCGCAGAAAGATCGTGTCCCCTTCGCGCACGGTACTTATGGCGGACGGGTTCAATCCCAGGTATGACAACATCGCCACCAACAATGGCCTGGCCTATTATGATGGCGGTTCACCACCATGGAACGGGTGGTTGTACGGTTACAACTTCGGTTATAATACACATCTTACCACGGGCAATTATTTGTGCGCCGACGGTCATGCGGGCGTGGCTGCGGACTGGGACGCTTCGGAGATGGCGATCAACTGGGACGGTACCAGCGATGGTTACTGGTAGCCGCTCCTTCCTCAACCAGGTTCTCGACCCATGACCGCAAACGAATTGCAGACGCGACGCAGGCAGGCCACATGGCGGCGACGCCGCATCATTTACAACAACGACGGCTGCGATGCCATCGGCTATCAGCTCGATGCCGATAGCCAGGCAACACCCGAAACGTTCTGGTCACAGCGCTGCACCGGGATGGAAGCGAAGGACGTCGACTCGATCTTCTATTGCTCGACGATCTCCTTCAACCTGCACACCCATGATTCGAAGGTCGCGGAGCTCTACGACCGGCCCGCACTCGTGCCGACCAAGCGGAACTTTGCAGCCGACTGGATCGCCGGCGGCCGCGACGGTTTGCAGCTGACCATCGATTTCTGCCGTAAGCACGACATTGAAGTTGTCTGGTCCCAGCGGATGAACGATATCCACGACAATTGGTATCCGGTCTTTTACCCCGAGTTCAAGAAACAGCACCCGGAACTGCTGATCTTTCAGGAGGGCGATGTCGGCGCTGTCCGGCCCAATTCGGATTGGGCGCAGCCGTACCTTTACGCCACCGCCGTGGATTACGGGCGCGAGGAAATCCGCGACCGTCAGCTGGCCATAATCGAAGACGTCTGTCGGCGCTACGACATCGACGGCATCGAGCTCGATTTCCTGCGCAATCCGATTTACTTCCGGCCGACCCTCGAATGCCGGCCGTGCGAGCAAGAACACCTCGACGTGATGAGCGGTTTCATGCGCCGGGTGCGGGAGATGACCGAGGCAGTGGGCCGCGAACGGGGCAAACCGTTACTGATTACCTGCCGCGTCCCCAACCAGGTGGACTGCTGCTGTAAGATCGGCCTCGACATCGAGCGCTGGCTGGCCGACGACCTGATCGACATCGTCGTCAGCTCCCTCGAAAACGACCCATTCACCGGCCCGCTAGCGGAGCTTGTCGAGCTCGGCCATCGCCATGACAAGCCGGTGTATGCCGGCGTAGCCGAAAAGGGGCCCCCCGTTATGTCTGGACTTGAGATGACCGACATCTGGGCCGGCATTGCAACTCATGCCTGGAACGCCGGTGTCGACGGCCTCTACATCTTCAACGCCGACCCGATGTCGTCCGAGTGGAGCGCCATCGGCGATCCCGATCGCCTCGCGCCGATGGACAAGGTGTTCGCCGTCGACAACCTGTCGGAACGCGGCAAGGAGCACGTCTACCCGCAGACCGGTCGGCTGCCGGTCGAGCTTGCACTGAGCCAACCGCTCGCCCTCACGCTGCCGGTCGGCGATGACGTCAACGCCCGCGAACTCCGCGAGTTGTCGCTGCTGATTTACGTCGATAACCTGACGCACATGGACGAGATCGAGTTCCAGATCAATGGCACGTCGGTCGCCGTCGATGTGGTCTATCATACGGACGGTGTATCGCCGGCCCAGCCCAGCAATTTCTTTCTGTTTGCCCAACTCGATCCGTCACTGCTGCGCCAAGGCGACAACGCCTTCACCGCCCTGTTGAAAAAACGATGTGACGCGGTGGAAGGTAGGCCTATCATTTCCGAACTCGCACTGGTTGTGAAGTACAAACGATGAGCGGTTCTTCCATCGACATGATAGTCTGTCCGCTTTTCGAAACCGGCCCGCGGAATCTGCGTAACAGCGAAGGCAGCGTCGTAGAACTGCGCGACGGCCGACTGCTGCTCTATTACATGAACTTTTACACCGGCGCCACCGACTGGTCGGCTGCCGACGTCCGCGGCAAGATCAGCGATGACGGCGGCCAGACCTGGAGCGAGCCGTTCTTGGTCGAACCCAATACAGCGCGGTTCAATGTCGGCCGGCTTTCTCTCTTTCGACTGCCGCCCCACGTGCCGGTTGGTGAGGACGAAGAACTTGGCCATGTCCATCATGGCCTGCTGGCACATGTCTACGTCGAGATGAACGACGGCCTCAATCGGCGCATGATCTTCAAGACCTCGGCGGACGAAGGCGAAACGTGGTCGGCCCCGGTGCAGATCAACGACATCGGCACCCTGGGATCGATCGCCCAATGCGGCGACTCGGCGCTGGCTCTGTCATCGGGACGGATTCTGGTCCCGGCCTATGCCCTGTTCGGCGAGCTCTGCGCCAGCTTCATGTATTACAGCGACGACGACGGTTTCACGTGGGCACGAAGCCGCGGCGAGATTGCGATTCCGCTGATGCAGGGCGAACGTCTCTTCGCCCTGACCCATTTCGAAGAACCCGTCGTGGCCGAGCTCCGCGACGGCCGGCTGTTGTGTCTGGGACGCACCTGCCTGGGGCAGCTTTACAAGAGCTACAGCAAAGACGACGGCATGACGTGGACGCAGGCACAGCCCACGGGCCTGGCTGCCGGCTACGCGCCAGCCGCCTTGAAGACAATCCCGGAGTCCAATGATCTCCTGTGCGTCTGGAACCAGGCTTCCGGACAAGAGATGGCCGACGGCTTGGGACGGATGCGGGTGTCATGTGCAATTTCAAAGGACGACGGTGAATCCTGGACCCACTTTCGGAACCTCGACTCCCTCGACGACACCACACGAGTCGAACCCGAAGCTGGCGCGACCGATACGGTGAGCGAGTATTACGCGATGCTGGACCGTACGGCGCTCGGGGAGCAGGGTACGCGTACAGAGTACCCGGAAGCGGTCACGAAACGCTATCCCCGCTGGCCCGGGTTGATTCACAACTGCTACCCGAGCGCGGCGTTCACGAAAGACGGCAACGTCATCATCACCTACATGGCGAGCGACTACGGGACAGCCGGAATGACCGTCGGCCTGAAGGTGGTCATTCGACCAATCGATTGGCTTTATGATGCGTAGGATCACGGACGAAGAAATTGATTTTTTCCACGCCAACGGCTACGTCATCTGCCGGAGCGTTTTTCACGACGACGAAATGGCTAACGTCCGGGAAGAAACCACCCGCCTGATCGATGAGATCCTGACTGGCGGCCCGGCAAAGGATTGGTCGGTTGAAGGCCCGGAAGGTGTGCCCTTCGAGCTCGAGTATCTGCATATGCATCCGAACACCTTTTCTATGCGTCTACTGGCCCACCCGTTCATCGGCGATTTGCTGACGCGGATCGTCGGCCCGGACTTTATTCCCAGCTATGAGACGCTTGTCTTCAAGCTGAAGAACAATGGCTCCTCGGTGCCGTGGCACCGCGATAGCATGGTGACGAATGACGACGATCCGCTGTTCCAGATCGATATCTACCCTGATAAATCCACCATCGAAAACAGTTGCGTCTGGGTTATCCCGAAAAGTCACCGTTGGGAAAAAGACGAAGCGATAGAATGGATGGAACGCGAAAAGAAAGAATGGCGGGCGCGCGGCAAGACGGATTTCGGGGTGCCCGGCGCCATCCCGGCAGAAGTCGAACCCGGTGACGTGATGCTGCACAATAGCAAGGTGATCCATGGCAGCCCGGAAAACAAAAGCGGCAAGCAGCGGCGCGTGGTTTACTTCGACAACCGCTCCGTCAGCCTGAACGAAAAGTATGAGTGGTGGCCCCATGAGTTGATGGAGAAGCGGTGTCTGCTTTATCAGGCCGCGCTCCATGAGCGACGAACCAATCCGTACCCGAGCGATGACGAATGCTTCGACTATTCACTGCCCGACGGATTGCCGGCGTGGGCCCCCGGCGCCCCGGTCGATTTACATTGTTCACGGGACTGACGCGTATGTGTGAAGTGTCCAACACAGCGATTGCGAATGTTTCGCTTCCAGGCCTGGGTCCCGCCTTTAGGCGGAAGTCTCCCGCGGCCTTTAGGTCGCCCGAAATTCATCTGAAGAAGACGTCCGGGCTAAAGCGCTTGGGAGACTTCCGCCTAAAGACGGGACTCAGACAAAAAGTTCGCGAACTATGGAAACTCCACGACCAACTCCTCACCGTCCTCGTCCTCATCGCAACAGCCGCCACCGCTCCCGCGGCCTCTTCGAACTTGTTCGAGAACCCTGCCTTCGAAGAAATCGATGCGGGCGACATGCCGGAGGACTGGACGCTGATGAAGCACCCGCGCGCCGATACACCGGAACCGCGACTGCGACTCGGCGCACCTGTGCACGGTGGCGAGAACGCGGTGCAGCTCGAGTTCGGGCCCGAGCTCGAGTGGGCCATGGTCGAGCAGAGCGAAAGGAAGCTGTATCTGCCGGGAGAGCAGTATTCGCTGTCGTTCTGGCTACGGTCCGACAAGCCGGCGCGCGCCAGCGTCGCGCTGATGTTGCTGGGCGGTATCGGACCGGGTGAGACGGTTATCGAGATTCAGTCTCGTGAGTGGGTTGATGTAACGCCTGAATGGCATCGGTACTCGACATCTGGAACGATCGACGAGCGCGGGCAGTATGTGATAGCCCGTTGCGTCGTACAACTGCACACGCCGAACGTCACGCTCTCGGTCGACGACGCAGCACTCGTGCATAAAAACCCACAGCCGACAGACGAGGCCCTGCACCCGACCCATTCCGTCGGGTGTATCCGCACGACGATCACGCCGGTCGTCGACGGCAAACTGGATGACGCATGCTGGGCGCGGGCGGGTGTTGCCGGAGAATTCACCAGCACGATCACTAGCCCGACCCGAAAACCGGCTGAGCAGACCGAGGTCTATCTTCTCCATGATGACGAGAATCTCTACCTGGGATACCGCTGTTTCGAGTCGGACCTTGGCTCGGTGAAAGCGGAAAAGCACGGGCGTGACCCGGCCGGGCTGTGGGGCGACGACTGCATAGAACTCTATCTCATCCCGCCGGACAGCGCTTTTCCCGAAACGCCGATTGTCGGTGTTGACTATTATTACCTGGTCGTCAACAGCATCGGCACACAGGGGGACAACGTCGGCCTGCACGATGTCGACCAATGGACCGGCAACTGGACAGCGCAAGCCACCCGCGAGGACGCCGCCTGGACCGTCGAGATACAGATTCCGCTCGCCGAGCTCGACGCGCGCCCGGCTGAAGGCTCCTTGTGGAAAGTAAACTTCACACGCTCGCAGAAACGACTCGGCGAAAACAGTTCCTGGGCGCCGATCGACGTGCGCTTTCATGATCCGGCAAAATTTGCAGACATGTACTTTGTCAACGACCGCGGTCAGGCGGCATTAGTCATGGCCGCTGCCGCCGGCAGGCAGGCGAGGAAGGTAACGGAGAAATGGCGCCTGTCGCTGTCGCGTACAGCGGATGCAATTGAACAGCTGCAGGCACTGGCGGATCCGAAGACAGCCGATCTCCAGCCCCGTCTGAGGCAGACTCGACAGGCGATCGCAGAATTGCTCGACGAGGTCGATGCTATGGCGCCACGAGATGTGATTGCAGCAGAAACTGCACTCGACGCGCGGATCCACGCCGTGCTCACCGACGGCAACGTCCTGGCCAACACCACAGCCGCGTTGCTCTTTGCGGAAGATGGCAGGCCGTTCGTCCTGCGCCCGGCACCGACAATGACCAATGACCGGATCCTGCCGACGTCGCTGGCGACGCATGGGACGGCGCCGCCGGAGCTGACGCTGGCCGCATGTCCGGCGGAGTACGAGTCCGTATCCTTCGTGGTCATACCATCGGGGAATGTCGAAAATCTGACCGTCAAATCATCAGCACTCGTATCTGCGGACGGCGTCATTGACGCCTCCGCGGTCGATATCAAGCTCGTCAAATGCTGGTACCAGGGCGGCGGCGGCTGGACACCGGGCGGGGTGCAGACGGTGAAGGGCAAGGCGCTGATGCCGGAGCTTCTGGTCAACGACGACGATCTCCTGCGCGTCGACCTCGAGAAGCAGCAAAACCTCCTGCGCGTGACTGATCCGCAGACGGGGGAGATGCGGTACGAGGACGTGACCGTAAAAGAAAACGAGAATCTGACATCTGAGCTCATTATTCGTGATGCACCGACGCTGCTTCCGGTGAACATCCCAGCCGACCAGGTTCGGCAATTCTGGGTTACGGTGCATGTCCCGGCGGATGCAGCGCCCGGACATTACAAGGGATCACTGACGGTGCAATGTGCCGGATCGGCCGCGGCGATGTTGCCGCTGCACCTTGAGGTGTATCCGTTCGAACTGACGCCGAGCATGGTCGAACAGTCGATCTTCTACCGCGGCGTGCTCTCCGGCTCGGAAACGCCGGTCGTCCAGGCCAACAA
>DPYP01000470.1:0-18176 GCA_003545375.1 Lentisphaeria bacterium | reverse complement strand
AGCGCCGCCATCGCCGCCAACCTGGCAAGCGGCAAAGACCTGATCACCGCCGCCGCCGCCGCCAAGGCGTACGTCCATCACAGCCTCGTCAACTGCAGCAACGTCGGCCCCGAAGCCTGGGCAATGGTGCAACCTGAGGTAAACGAAGAAAGCATCGTCGAAGTAGAGATTCTGTGAAGAGGGAGGTTTCTGCTGTCCGAACCCGGGCAGAATACGTCGCCACTCTCCTGACACCTGGGTCCCATGAACATCAAACTCGCATACGATCGTGACGGCCTCGACGTTACTTTGCCACTCAACGGTGAGCACCTCGAAATCGTCGAACCGAAATTCGTGCCCGGCCTCGAAGATTCCCCTGCCGCCCTGCGCCAGGCCCTGAAAACCCCCGTCGCCGGACCACCGCTGCGCGATGCTGTCGGACCGGACGACACCGTCGGGATCATCTTCAGCGACATCACACGTCCCTGCCCGAATCACCTGATCCTGCCGGCCATCCTCGACACACTGGACAACGTCCCGAACGAGCGCATCACGCTGTTCAATGCCCTCGGCACGCACCGTCCCAACACGCCCGACGAGCTGCGCGGCATGCTCGGCGACGATCCACGCGGCGGCGGCAAGATCGCCGATGTCTACCGCATTGGCAACAACAACGCCTTCGATCGGAGCACCCAGGTACTCATCGGCACCAGCGCGCGCGGCAACGAAATCCGGGTTAATCGCGCCTTCATGGAGTGCGACTTCAAACTGCTGACCGGCTTCATCGAGCCGCATTTCTTCGCCGGCTTCTCCGGCGGCGGCAAAGCGATCATGCCGGGCATGGCTGCTGAAGACACGATCCTGTCGAATCACGGTGCCGACAATATCGACAACCTGAATTCCACGTTTGGCGTGACCACGGGCAATCCGATCTGGGAAGAGATCCATGAGGCAGCGGCCATGGCCAATCCATCTTACCTGATCAACGTGGCACTAAATGCGGACAAGGAAATCACCGGCGTCTTTGCCGGCAACTGGATGGAGGCTTACCTGGCCGGAACCGAGTTCGTCAAGGAACACGCCATGGTGGCAGTCGATGACGCCTTCGACATCGTCATCACCTCGAACTCGGGATACCCGCTCGATCTCAATCTCTACCAGGCAGTCAAAGGCATGGAGGCCGCCGCCAAGATCATCCGCCCGGGCGGCACCATCCTCATCGTTGCCTCCTGCTGGGACGGCATCCCGGACCACGGACTCTTCGGCAAGCTGCTGATGGAGTCAGAGAGTCCGGCGGCCGTGCTTGAGCAGATTCGCACCCCCGGGTGGTCGGCCCAGGACCAGTGGAGCGTCCACGTCCAGGTACTGATCCAGGAGCGTGCAGAAATCCAGGTCTACAGCGACAACCTCAGCGACGAACAGATCCGCGGCTGCCATTTGACCCCTTGCCGTGACATCGAAGCAAATGTCCGCGCCATGCTCGAGAAGTACGGATCAGACGCCCGCATCTGCGTCCTGCCGGAAGGCCCCCAGACGATTCCCTACGTGCCGTAGAAACGTCGCCCGGCATCGATCTCATGCTTCCGACTCCGAGCCCGGCCAAGCAGCCGGAAGGCTCAGGCAGACAGCGGATGCGCGGTGCTTTAGTTGCTGGGTTTTGCACCCGTGCTTGGAGGCACTCCGATGTGTTGAGTTTGAAAGCTGGGCGATACAATGCGGAAAGGGGTAGTTTTTGCGACCTCCCCTCCCTCAATTCGAAACAGCGGTGTAGAAAATTCTCGGCTTTATTGCAAATGCTTTTTTTTCAAATTCGCATTTTTTGAGAGGACTCTTGAGAGGCTTTCATAGGGACATAACCGGTAAACTATCGAAATCCGTATGTAGCGTGCACCGGGGACCTACTGCATTCCAAGAAATGCTGTCACAGTTCTATATCAAATATTGCAGTCAGGACCAGCCATCATTCGGAACCATCAATTCGATTCTTCAATATGGTGTGCACTTCTACATAAGTGCTGTGCATGGCAATTCCAAGCGTTTTTCTTTGGCAAACAACCTGAATCGCGTTACCATAAACAGGTAGGACCGGGTTGAACCTTGGGCTCACCCTGACGGTCCGTGTACGCCGTACATCATCCGACAATCCTTTCATGCCGATAAAAATACAACTCCGCCAGCCACAAGACGGCGCCACGCCACCGCCCCTGCAGCGCTACACCTGGCCACTGCCCGAAGCGCGCATCACCGACGAAACCGTCGACGCCGTGGCCTATAGATGGAAGGATCTGGAAGTCCTCAACGAGGACCGCAGTCGGCCGGCGCCGGTCCGGTTCATCTGGGATTCTGTAGGCGACAGCAATACCCGATATGAACTGAGCGTGTCCCGCAGTCCCGATCTTGCCGATGCAATAGTCATCGACAAGCTCACCGACTGTCAGGAGGATGTCTATCACCTGTACCTCGACACACGATATTTCTGGCGCGTCCGCGTCCTTGACAGCGCGGCTGCGGAGTCCGCAATACACAGCTTCACGACGAGCGCCCGGACGCCGCGCTGGATTCACGTCGAGGGTGCCACCAATGTCCGTGATCTCGGAGGCTGGCCCTTGGTCGACGGCAACGGCATGGTTCGCCAGGGACTGATCTACCGCGGCTCGGAGCTCAACATCAGACTGCCGGTCGGTGACGACAGCCTCGCATATATGAAAAATGAACTGGGCATCCGCACGGATCTCGACTTTCGCGGTTCCAGCGAAACCGCCAGCCCGGCACTGGACGAAGCCAACGTCGATTGGGTCAATATCCCCATCGCCCCGTACGGCTCGATTGCCGAAGAATCTATGGCCGAACCCTATCGAGCAATCTTCGAAGTACTGGCCACCGCCGATCGCTACCCGATTTACCTGCACTGCGTCGGCGGCGCCGACCGCGCCGGCACCGTAGCCCTGCTGATCAACGGCCTGCTCGGCGTCTCGATTGACGATCTCATTACTGACTATGAATTGACCAGCCTCGCGATCTGGGGCGAGCGCAGCGGCAACGCCATCGACTTCATCAATCTGTTGCGGGCACTCGGCGAGTTTGGCTCCCTTCACGGCGACGACGTCCGCGAAGCCGTCTCCACCTATCTATCCCATATCGGCGTGAGCGAAATGGAGATGGACATGATCCGTCGGATCATGATCGAGCGCCCTTGAAGTCAAGCGGAGCACGTCTGCGGGATAAGGGAAATACATCCCGGCAAACGAGATCAGCGGCCACGCTGGATCTGGCGGATCAGGCTCGTGAGGATCTTGCCGGGACCGACCTCTTCGAACTCGGCATCCGGCTGACTCATCAAATACTGAATGCTGTCCGTCCAACGCACCGAATTGCTGATCTGCATGACTAGCTGCTCGTGAATGTCGTCCGCCCCGTAGGCCTCCGCGGTGTGGTTGGCGATCACCGGGAACTTGAGCGGTTGAAAGCTAAAGCTGTCGATGAACTCTGCGAACTCCGCGGCCGGATCTTTCATGTAGCGCGAATGAAAGGCCCCGCTGACTTTGAGTACCACATACATCCGTGCGCCGGCACTCTCGAAGGCAGTCTGGGCAGCCTCAATGTCCGTCTTTGGTCCTGTAATCACCGTCTGCGTCGGCGCGTTGAAGTTCGCGATGTCGATGCCGTCACAATCTGAGTCCGCAAGTACCTGCCGAATTGCATCGACCGTCATACCAATAACTGCAGCCATGCCGCCGCCCTCGACGCGGCTCATGATTTGGCCGCGTCGCTGCACCAGTTTCAGGCCGGTTGCGAAGTCAAACGCACCGGCGGCAAACAACGCGTTATACTCTCCGAGGCTGTGGCCGGCGGCGAAGTCGGGAAGCGATTCGTTACCGTCCTGCAACCGCTGAAGGTACATCAATGCATTAACAGTATAGAGCGCCGGCTGGGTGTACTGCGTCTTGTCTATATTCGCCTCGGCGTCGTCGACGCAAAGGTCGACAATCGAGTACCCAAGGATATCGTCGGCCTGTTCAACCAATTCCGGGAACAACCCGAAACAGTCGGCACCCATGCCTTTTTCCTGAGAGCCCTGACCTGGAAAAAGAAAAACCCTACTCATGAAAAACCCGTTAATTGACGAGAATTGAAAGTTTTCAGCGCGACTGCGCAGTATAGATGTTGAAGGCCGAATTTCAATCGCAACGCCGAACGCAAGGCACCGCCAGCAGCACATCCATCTCTTCGTCCGTGCCAATCGTGATGCGGACATAATCGCGGGTGCGGGCGCCACCGAAATAGCGGATCAGGACCCCGGCCTCACGCAGCTCGGCCATGAACTGGTCGGCAGCTATCGGAGGTTTGACGAAGAGGAAATTGGCCGCCGACGGCAGCACCTCGAATCCGGCAGCGGTCAGTGCGACGACGACCCGCTCGCGGGTCGCCCGGATGCGTGCGACATTGGCCTGGAAGTGAGGCTGATCGGCCAGCGCGGCAACGGCCACGGCCTGGGTCAAGGCATTGACGTTGTACGAATCCTTGACCGTCATCAACCCGGCGATCAGATGCGGCTGCGCACAGGCCCAGCCGAAACGCACACCTGCCAGCGAATACCCCTTCGAGACGGTCCGGGTCACCACGACGTTGCCATGGCGTCTCACCAACTCCACACAACTGTCATCTCCAAAGTCGACGTAGGCTTCATCGATGACGACAACACCACCAAACGCCGCGCAAAGTTCGTCAACCTTCCCCAGTGGCAAGGAATTGCCGGTCGGCGCGTTGGGGCGCGCAATAAACAACAGCCGACTCCCCTCAATCTGTTCTGGTGTATCCTCCGGCATTTCAAAATCACCGGTCAGCACGACCACTCGGTGGTTGGCACCCTGGATATCCGTCAGTACCGGATAAAGGGAATAGCTCGGCTCGAAATAGGCGAGATCATCGCCTTCCCCGACAAAGGCCCGGGTCACGATCGTGAGGATGTCATCGGAACCGTTGCCGGTTAGAATCCAGTCGCGCTCGACCCCCATGACGCCGGCAGCGGCATCGCGTGCAGAATCAGCCAGCGGGTCCGGGTAACGATTCAGCCAGGCCCAGTCAAAAGCGTTCAGCACCTCACCAACAGCGGGAGACGGCGGGTACGGATTTTCGTTGGTGTTCAGCTTGACGTATTGACGGTCGCGCGGCTGCTCGCCAGGCACGTACCCGTGCATCGCCGCAATATTTTTACGAAACAATCCGTCGCTGTCAGCCATTACATCGACTCCAGCTTGTCGATCGTCAACGTATCCAGACCGTCACCGAGAATAGCGGCGACAACACTGCACAGTTCGAGCCGCGTGCGGGCGAGAGTCGGCTTGGCCTTGAGCACCGGGCAAGCGTTCCAGAAGCTGCTGAAATCCCGGGCCAGGTCAATAAGGTACCCGGACAGCAATGACGTATCGAACTCGCGTGCCGCACGGCGTAAAACCTCGACATAGCCGGCACAGCGAATCGCCAGGGCTCGCTCGGTCGGTTCGCCGAGCAAGGACCAGTCGACGGTCTCCGGCAGGTCGGCATTGGCGGTCTTGCGCTTGAGCGAGGCGATCCGCGCGTAGTTGTATAGCACGAACGGGCCACTGTCACCTTCGAAGCGGATCGCTGCTTCCGGATCAAACTTAATGGTCGAGCGAACGCCGACTTTCAGCAGCATCAACTTGATCGCCGCCATGGCAATGACATGGGCGCGCCTGTCGATGTCATCCGGAACCTCCTCCCATTTCTCGAGTGTCTTCTGCCGCGCCAGCTCGGTCATGCCGTCGAACAGGTCATCGGCATCGACGACCGTGCCTTCGCGGCTCTTCATCTTGCCCTGCGGCAGGTTGACCATGCCGTAGGCCAGGTGGTGCAGATTGTCGGCCCATTCGTAGCCCAGCGCCTTCAGGATGGCAAAAAGCACATCGAAATGATATTTCTGCTCGTCGCCGACGACCCAGATCATGGCGGTTGGCTCGAAGTCACGATACTTGAGCACAGTGGTACCGATGTCCTGCGTGACATAGACACTGGTACCGTCACTGCGCAGGACAACCTTTCGACCGAGCTTTATAGCCTCGAGATCGATCTCTACAGCGCCGTCTTCGCGTCTGGTGAAAACGCCGCGTTTCAGACCGTCATCGACAATGTCGCGACCCAGGATATAGGTGTCGCTCTCGAAATAGACTCGGTCAAATTCAGCACCAGCGCGCGCGTAGGTGACGTTGAACCCATCGAGCACCCAGCCGTTGAGTTTCTCCCACAGGTCGCGCACCTCGGGGTCATCGTCCTCCCAGGCACGCAACATGGCGTGGGTGGCATCACCCAGCTCGGTCTGCGGGAAAAGCGCTTCCTCCTTCGCGTCGGCCAGTTCCGGTTGCCGCTCCTTGAGTTCGGCTATCTGTTTCTTGAGCTCCTGATCGAAGCGGACATAGAAATCGCCAACCAGGTGGTCACCCTTCTTGCCGGTGGATTCGGGCGTGCAATCGTCGCCGAATCTCTGATAGGCAATCATCGACTTGCAGATGTGCACGCCACGGTCATTAATCAGGTTGACCAGTGTAACGTCGTGTCCCACACGCTTGAGGATGCTGCCGATGGCCATGCCCAGCGTGTTGTTGCGAACGTGGCCGAGATGCTGTGGCTTGTTGGTGTTCGGCGCCGAATACTCAACCAGGAATCGCTCTTTCTCGTTGTCCGCGACGATGTTGCGCGGCAACAGCGCTACAGCATTGGCTACAGTGTCGCGAAACAATGAAACATTGGTGAGGGTGACATTTACAAAGGCCTTGATGCGCTCGGCCGCCTTGACGTCTGCATGGCGGTTGCAGAAGGCCGTGACGTCCTCTGCAATATCGTCAGGCTTCCGGCGCAGGGCTTTCGCCAGGCGGAAGCAGTTGACGGTGATGTCGCCGGTCATATCGGCGGGACACGGGTCCACAGCAATATCGACCACTTCGAGTTTGCCAGCAGCAGCGAGGTGGGTGGCGATATCGTCAATGATTCCGAAGTGCATTTTGGGTTTGGTGTGGGGGGTTGATTAAAAGTAAACGCGCGATCGCGCAATGCCTATTGACCAAGTGCCAGGCGATCGATGAAATGTTGCGGTCGATCCACGGCAGCCATCGCCTCCTGCGTGCGTGCTATATCGTAGGGCACCCGCACAAAGCGAAGGGAGCGGTCGCGAGTTTCGTAAATGGCACAGGCGGCTCGCGGATCCTTGTCGCGCGGCTGACCGACGGAGCCCGGATTGATCAGCAGCTTACAGCCGGTCGCCAGCTGCATCTGCTCCGACAAATCGAGAAAAAGCGGGTCCGTGTCGAGCGATTTACAGCCGATCGCCGGCACATGCGTGTGGCCATTGAAGCAGATGCTGCACTTTTGATATTTGAAGTTCATCACCAGTGACTTTTCGTCCCTCACATATGGCCAGATCATCGACGGCGCATTGGATGCGTGGATCACTTCAACTCCCCCGTATGCATGGAATCTCGGCAGCTCTGTGAGCCATGCCATGGCGTCTTCGCTGAGTGTCGCACGGGTCCAGATGATATCTTCCTTGACCAAGTCCGAGATTTCCCAGCGCACCTGTTGCACAACGGTCCACTCGTCGTGGTTACCCATGACGCACGGCATTTTCAGTTCACGGACTAGGTCAACGCACTCCTGCGGGTTGGGCCCGTAACCAACAATATCGCCGGTGCAAAGAATCTTCCCACATTCCTCGGTCTCCAGAGCACCGAGTATCGCGTGAAACGCCTCAAGATTCGCGTGAATATCGCCGAGAATACCTATTTTCATGTTTTAGCCATGGACAGCTGCGGTCAACTCCGTCACCAGTGCACGCAAAGCCGGCAGAGGATCCGGCTGATTCTCGGCGATGCACTTGACAATCGCACTGCCCACCACGACCCCGTCGGCGGCAGCAGCCACAGCACGGGCCTGCTCACCGGTGCCAACCCCGAAACCCAGGGCAATCGGCAACTCGGTCACCGCACGGGTACGAGCGATATTTTCGCCGGCGTCCGCAGCGATCGTGTCGCGTACACCGGTCACACCACGCAGCGAAATCTGATAGACGAAGCCACTGGCGTTTTTCAGGATTTTTCCGGTCCGTTCCTGGCCGGTCGTAGGCGCTACGAGCTGAATAAGGTGTAAACCCTCGCGATCGAGGACCGCCCGGACGTCAGCCTGTTCTTCATGCGGCAAATCGACAACGAGCAGGCCATCGGCACCGGCCGCCTTTGCAAACTCCGCAAATTTGTCGATGCCATAGTGGAAGATGGGATTGTAATAGCTGAACACGACAGCAGGCACATCGGGGTGGCGCTCCCGGAACTCCTGCAGCAACTGGAAATAACCAGCTCGCGTGAAGCCGTTCTCCAGCGCCGCCTGCGACGAGGCCTGGATGGTCGGACCGTCGGCAGTGGGATCGGAAAACGGATACCCGAGCTCGATAAGGTCGCAGCCGGACTCGACGAGTGTATCGAGGATCGCACCGGAGGCTGCCACTGTAGGAAAGCCGGCAGTGTAGTAGGCAACAAAAAACTTCTTGACGTTGCCTGTCATTTGATCAATACGATTCACGAGGAGGCCTCCATGAACTCATTCACCGATGCAATGTCCTTATCGCCTCGTCCACTGAGATTGATGATGATGGCATGGTCCGCCGGCAGGTCGGGAGCGATCTTCATGACGTGAGCAATCGCGTGACTCGACTCCAGTGCCGGCACAATACCTTCGACCCGCGTCAACTCGAGAAACGCCGCGACTGCATCCGTGTCGTCAATCGGCACAAACTCGACCCGGTCGGTCACGAACAAATGCGAGTGTTCCGGGCCGATGCCGGGGTAATCGAGACCGGCACTGATCGAGTGGGCATTGATCACCTGCCCTTCATCAGTCTGCATGATGTAGGTTTTGCTGCCGTGCAACACCCCGACGCTGCCGCCGCCAATTGCTGCCGCGTGCTTGCCGGTAGCCAGGCCGCTGCCCGCTGCTTCCACACCGATGAGTTGGACGGATGGCTCATCGATGAACGGCGCGAAAATGCCGATTGAATTGCTGCCGCCGCCTACACAGGCGACAACCGTGTCGGGCAACCGCCCTTCGCGCTCGAAGAACTGCGCCCGGGTCTCGTCGCCGATCACCCGTTGGAATTCCCGGACCATAAGCGGATACGGATGCGGACCGGCGACCGAGCCGATGATGTAGAATGTGTCATCGACCGTCGCCACCCAGTTACGCAGCGCTTCGTTCATGGCGTCCTTGAGTGTACCGGTACCGCTGGTGACGGGAATAACCCGGGCCCCCAGAAGCTTCATGCGCTTGACGTTCTCCGCCTGGCGCCGAATATCCTCCTCGCCCATAAATATCTCGCATTCAAACTTGAAAATCGCGGCGGCCGTTGCGGTCGCAACACCGTGCTGGCCGGCACCTGTTTCGGCAATGACCCGCCCCTTCCCCATGCGCTTCGCCAACAATCCCTGGCCGATCGTGTTGTTGATCTTGTGGGCGCCGGTATGATTGAGGTCTTCGCGCTTGAAGTAGATCTGCGCACCGCCAAGCCGCGCAGTCAGCGCTTCAGCCTGGTACAACGCGGACGGGCGCCCGACATAGTCGCGCATATAGCGATCGAACTCGGCATGAAACGACGGGTCGTCCCAAGCCTCGCGGAAGGCTTCGGCAAGATCGTTCACCGCGGGCATCAGGGTCTCGGCGATGTACTGGCCGCCGAACTCTCCGAAACGGCCGTCGAAAGTACGAAAATCTACACTGCTCATGTGGTCTCTCTGCAAATAGTCCGGCATTGTACAAAACTACGTACGACGGCAGCAGGATCGTCGCAGCGTACGAAGGCTTCACCAACGAGAAACCGGCCAATCCCCTGCTCCCACAACGCCGCGATATCCGCCGGATCATGCAAGCCGGACTCGGCGACCAGCGTGCTGCGATCGGCAACAGCCTCAGCCATTTCGCTGGTGTGTCCGATCTCGGTGTCGAAGGTGTTGAGGTTGCGGTTGTTGATGCCGAGCAGGTCAAAATCGAGATGGGCGACCGCCCGGTCGATCTCCTCACGGCTATGTGTCTCGGCGAGCACGTCCATGCCCAGGCCATGCACACAATCACACAGCGCTCGCGCCACGGCGTCCTCCAGGATGCTGAGGATGAGCAGAATGCAGTCGGCACCGAGAGCACGGCTCTCGTAGACCTGATATTCGTCGATGACAAAGTCCTTGCGCAGCATCGGCAGGCTCACGGCGGCGCGGGTGTCGGCGAAGTCGCGATCGCTGCCGAAGAAGAATGTCTCATCGGTGAGCACGGACAACGCCGCAGCGCCGCCGTCTTCGTACGCCCCGGCCTGCACCGCGGCGTCGAGGTCCGGGCGAATACAGCCGAGCGAGGGCGAACCGCGTTTGATTTCCGCGATGATGCCGGGCCGGCCGGTAGCCACAACAGCGTCGAGATGCGATGCAAACCCGCGTGGCGCCGACTGTTCGTCGAGTTGTGCCTGCAAGTCCGAGAGCGGGATACGCGCTTTTCGGACAGCGATTTCGTCGCGCTTGACTTCAACTATCTTGTCGAGGATCGTCGGCATAAATGCCCATTGCGAAAGTAAGGAAAAAAGGCTTTACAGGGGCGCGGGAACTAACGATTATTGTACAGTCCGCGTGACGGGTTGTCAACGTGGACAGACTCTCCCGCAGCAGAGCCCGATCGAGCAAAGGCAGGGTAGATTTTCGGATTCCAGACTACTCGCCGCAGAACTTCAACTGCACATATCGCGCTGCATAGTCAAAATACGAATAGTGAATCTCGCGCCTAAAAACTGCTACAGCGATTCTCCGGAAAACATTGTCGACATCGTATTGGTCGTCCGCATCCAGTCCGCAAAATATCAGTGCACGGATAACCACGTGTGACAACGACAACGGATGCGTGGCATGTCTGTCGAATCGATCAGAATCTTTGAACTCGATCAGCCAGTCATAGAGGGTCAGGCCAGATGGGAGCTTCAGATTTTCCTCGGCGTCCATATCGAGGACCTCCGGCAGAATCGCCAGTACCAGCAAAAGATCGTGCAGCAACTGCGGAGCCCCTTCCACATTCCGGAGGCCGCTGTGGAGGAACTGCTCCTCTACCTGGTACACCTCCTGCATTAACCAGGCAATTTCATTTACGGATTCAGGCGGTAACGACTCGTGTTTTTTTAATTGCCCACACAAGCAGACAATGTTCTGCCGCAGCTCATGAATAGTGTTGCGGTTTATTTCCGACGACAAAAGTCGCCGCAATTCCAGAACGAACGTTCCAGATAAAACATCGATGGTGCATTCAGCGAGGTTTTCTTCCATGATCCAAACGGGGCGTTTTGGTGTGACTCCGAAAGCAGGGCGTCCTTATAAACATAGTCTCGAATCGAATCGGTCATAGAGGACAGGATGGAATTCTGGACCGTAAACTCGGAAATATGATTCGGTCACCTCAGCTCTTCGCTCATTTCTTACCCAAAATTGCACTGACCGTTCCTCACCCTCCTGTTTCTGATTGCAGCAATGCATAGGCAAGACTATTCTACAAGACACCCTTCACGCGCCACCAATACCCATCAGTTGAATGAGCCGTGACCAGATTCGAATTCTGATTGCCCAGGATCCCATGCCCCGGGAGTCCTTTCTTGCGGGCATCCTGCATCAGGCGGGATATACTCATGTCCAGGTTGTGGGGTCACGGGAAGCCGCGCTGCAGGCACTGGACATCAGCACCTCGAGCAACGGACGCTACGTCACCGGCACGGCGAAACAGTTGCCGGCTGTGGCGATCACGCATATGACCTTGGCACCGGACGACAATCGCGACCTGTGCGGCGCGATCAAAGCTGCCTACGGCCGGCGCCTGCCGATTATCATGGTGTTGGGCGACGACTCGGTCGATGACCACGTCAGGATGATCGATGCAGGTGCCGACGCCTTTGTAGTCGAACCGGTGTCCCCCAATGCGTTACTGGACAACCTGTCGCAACTGCTCGGATCTCAGACGAAACCCGAGGACATCGGCAGCGACACGCAAATCAACATTGTGCTGGAAACCCAGGCCGCAGTACCGAAGATCGGCGACGAGATCGATGGCTATCGTATCGTCGAATTACTGAGCTGCGCGGGGCGTATCTATGTATACCGTGTCGAGGATCACGCCGGTCGAACATTCGCGATGAAGATGCTCAACGCCTCGGGTGACGCCGAAGAGCACATCCTGCTGAGGTTCGAGCGTGAGGTCGACATCATGTCGAGCATCGATCACCCGAATGTGGTGCGTTTCATCGACCGCGGCAGCTATGCGGACAACAGTTATATGCTGATGGAATACGTCTCGGGTCGGCACCTGGAGGACCTTTTGGCTGAGCATCCGGACGGGCTTGATTTCGCCACCATCTATACTGTTGCAACAGGACTGGTGCAGGCATTGGAGTCAGTACACGAGATGGGTATTATCCACCGGGACATAAAGTTGACGAACGTTTTCCTGACAGACGACGACGAAATCAAGGTCGGTGATTTCGGCATCGCGGTGCGCATGGGGGAGACGCGATTCACGTCTATGGGCTATTGCGTCGGGACGCCGCTGTATATGGCACCGGAACAGGCGCGCGGTCAGGACGCGACGCCGGAGACGGATATTTACTCATTCGGCGGCACGCTGTACCATCTGATTACGGGACAGCCACCGTTCTCGGCGGGAAACGCACTGGAAGTGATCCAGCGTCACCTGAACGATGATGTACCACCGCCGCTGGCTCAGTGGCGGCCGGAAGTCGCGCGCTCATGGGACGTGCTGATCGTCGATCGCTGCATGGCAACGGCGCCGAGGAACCGGCCGAGTTCGATGGCGGAGCTGGCAGCAAAGTTGCCGCATCTGAAGGCGGATCGCTTCTGACTTCGAAGTGGGTACCGGGCCGCGGCAATACGGAAACACAAAACGCCGTTTCCCATTCAACACGCCTTACGGATTCCCTTGCGCTCAGGATCTGTGACATTAATGGCCCCGGCTCTCCACCAGACCATCAGCCAACCGCAACGGCATCAGATGAGATCGTCCACTTGGATGAAATGCGGGCGGAACATGCGCCCGAGTTCGTGTTCCATCTTTTCGCTCGACAGGAAGTAGGTCGACAGGCTCTCGTAGTCCTCGACTGGAAAAGCCATGGAGAAGGTCGGCTTGCCGGTGTCCCGGTCGAAGGCCAGAAACATCAGCTGCGACTCGGTTGTGTTGCCGAAATCAAACAGCAGCTCGTGGCGGATGGTGTCGAGGTTGTCGCAATTCTGGTATAATTGGTATTTGATGTATTCGATGATCCGGTCGTCGAACTGCCGCTGATGTATGGCAATCTTCTCGATCAGCGCGTTGCGTTTGGTGACGAGCCGGCAGCCGGGACGTTCCTCGCTCGAAAAATCCTTGAACACCGTGTCATAGACTTTTTCGACTTGGAGAACAGCGTCATCGAGCCGTTCAATGATTGTCGGCGGCAAATAATAGACCATCCAGCGCCCGGCGTCGTCGCGATAGAGAATTGGCGTTTCGTAGAGGAAGTCCGTCTCGCAGGCTTCACAGTGCACAGTGTTCAGGCTCCCTGAAAAAAGGCTCTTGAGATCGCCTGTTTGCAGGTCGGTGAGTACAGTGACAGGTGCAAACGAGGTCTCCGCCTCGCACTTGGGGCAACTTGCCTCCAGGGCAGTCAAGTCAGAAGTCTTCCGCTCGCTATTCATAAGGCTAATGTCATGCGCGATGTTCAAAAAATCAACCGGCACAGAACGATTCGCGTGCACGCAGGATACATGCCGCAACGCTCGAACGGCAACTTAACCCGGCCAACGCATGACTCAGCCGACAGGCTCACGTATCCCCGGCTAAAGCTGCGCTGCGAAGGATCGAGCCGGCTGCTACAAGTCACTGATCGGATCACGGTGACGGTTCGGAAAACTTAGCATCGTTGGAGAATCCACAGGCAGGATTCGCTCGTACAAAACCGAATTCAAGCAATATTGAATATCAACAACATTCAACCGCAGGAAGCAATTCATGAGCGTTCATTTGCAATGGTTCGGCCTGGCGACTTTTCGCCTCTGGGAAGAAGGCGGCTTATCACTCGCTATGGATCCGTATTCGCCACCCGTGGTTGCCAACGCCTGCGGAATTTCGGACCCCGCCGTGCTCGACTTCAAAATAGAGGCGGATACCGTCATCTGCAGTTCATTGACGGACGAGGCACATTCCTACGTGCAGGCGGTCGAGGGTTATGGGCAGGTCATCAACGCCCTGGACGTGGCCCAGGGAACGATCCAGCCCGAGATCAATAATGAGCTCATCTATGCGGTCCAAGCAACCGAGGCCCCCCACCACCCCGAGGGCCCCGATGACAATGCCTTGTACGCGTTTAAGGCCGGGGGTCTATGGATTCTGCACATGGGTGACCTCGGCTACGGCATCGGCGCCGATGAACTGGCACCGTTTGCCGGGCACTGTGACGTGTTGCTCGCACTCGTCGGAGAGCATCTGACCCTGCGCCTGGAAGACCTGGATCCGATGATCGACATCCTCGAGCCCACGTGGATTCTGCCGATGCATTACAACTGCCCGCCAATCACCGCGGGCATGACCAAGCTGAACGGGTTCCTCGAGCGCCGCCCCCAGGATCCGGTTGTCTTTGTCCGCAACCACACCGTGACCCTGCCGCTGCCCAGGGTTGAGTGCTCCAGGCCAACGATCGTTGTGCTGGAACCGGCGGGATATGAGGCGACCGAGACGTTTTGAGGGGGATCAGTACCACGCTGCCTTTGCGCTCGTCCCACATAACCCCAGCGTCAGGAAAACACCGTGCGAAAAGCTTCGATAGCCGCGTAATCATCCGCTTTCGGAAAGGCTTCCAGCCCGACATGACCGGTATAGCCAACGTCGCGTAACACCTGCGCGATATGTGGGTAGTTGATCTCGCCGGTGCCCGGTTCATGGCGGCCCGGGACATCCGCCACGTGTACATAGCCAAGCACGCTTGCGGTCTGACGGATGAGTTCGCTAACATTGCCTTCTTCGATCTGCGCGTGATACACATCGAGCAGCAACTTCAGGCGCGGACTGGCGACTTCCTCGACCAGCCGCAGGCCGTCTTCGATGAGCGGACACGGGTACCCGGCGTGATCAGTTTTCGTGTTCATGATTTCGAAACTGTAGGTCACGTCATATTTCTCGGCCAGCTCGGCCAGGCGGCAGCCGCACTTATAGATGGTGATCCACTTCGTCGCCGGATGCTCAGCAGCCGCATGAACGACCTCCCCTTTAGCGTTCAGCTCGCCGGTGGCGATCGCCAGGTTTTGGCAGCCGAGTCGAGCTGCAACCTCGAGGTTGGCCTCGACGCCCTCGAAAAACGTCTCGACACCGTCGGGGTGCACCATGCTCCCGCCACGCCACCCGGTTATAGCGCCAATGGTGATCTCCGAGTCGGCAGCGATCTCGTCCAGGGCATCATCCTCCCAGTCCCAAAGATCGGCGGCAAAACCGGCAGCCGCGATCGCCCGTACACGTTCGAGAAATGGAAGGTTCTGCAGGACAGTGCCGGCACAAATGGAAAGTTGAAACATGGGAAGTCGCGAGGTTTCAGGTTTCGGCTGGCAGATGGCAGGTGACTCAACCTTATCCCACTGCGTCGTGGAATCGGCCCAGGGTATCTATCAGCATTTTGCGTTTCAGATTCACGTCTACGCCTACAAAGATTATTCTCACGCCCAGGTCGAGGTAGCGACTGACGCTGTTTGGATCGAACGCGCCCATGGCGGTGATCTTCCCGGCCTGCGCCGCCGCCTCGAGCACATGTTCGATCTTTGGCGCGAGCTGCGTTTTGGCCGTCACGCTGTCGAGTCCGCTGGACGCGGCCCAGTCGGCGGGCCCAATCGTCAGCATGTCAATGCCATCGACGCTGAGGATTGCGTTCAGCGCTTCGTATCCCTGGTCACTCTCAATCATCACCATCAGCCGGGTTGCATCGTTCGAGTCAGCCAGATCCTGCACCGAATCGACCAGGTGATAGTCGAAGTTGACGCTGCTCGAACTCACCCCGCGCCTGCCCACTGGCGGATACTTTCCAAGCTGCACAAAGGCCTCGGCCTGTTCGGCAATGCGTACGTCGGGCAGGTTCAGAATCTGGATCCCGCCATCCGCCAGGACCTGCACATGGCTGCGGGAGAGCTCAGGCATCCGTACCAGCGGCACCATGCCGAGATGGGCGATCGTACGCGATACCCGGATTGCTTCCGAGTTCGACTGCGCCCCATGCTCCAGGTCCAGCCAAACGACATGATATCCAGCCTGCGCCATCAGTTCGAGTTCCACGATGGTCGTGTCGCGACAGATGACACCGTACAAGTGGTCGTGTTCTTCGAGCAGCTCTTTAAGGCGATCTTTCATAGTCCCCCTTCTTCTCGGTTCACTGACAGACCGCCGGCACGTTCGTGACCAACCAGTTCCCACCATTTGGCACCGGCCGGACGCTCGAGCACCAGCGGCTTGAGAAACTCGACGGATTTCTTCAGGCCTTCATCGACTTCGATGAACTCGCATTCCATCTCGACGGAGATCACATGGTCATAGCCGGTGAGGCGGAGCGTCGTGATAAACTCCGTCCACTCCTTCGCGTCATGCCCCCACCCGGCCAGAGTGTAGTTCCAGGAGCGCTCGGCGGGATTTTCCGGGGTGCTGTTGTCCATCAGACCTTTGATGCGAATGTTATGCTGCTGAAGGCTGACATCCTTAGCATGGACGTGCTGGACAACGTCGCCCAGGAACCGCACTGCCTCGCTCGGGTTGATGCACTGGTACCACATATGTGAGATGTCGAAATTACAGGCGATGACGGGCCCGATCGCCTCCCGCAACCGTATCAGGTTCGTCGGGTTGTAGATCATATCGCCGCCATGCATCTCGAAGCACAATGTCACGCCATGATCCGCTGCAATCTTTCCGTGTTCGCGCCAGTAGGGCAGCAGGCGCCTCTCCCATTGCCATTCCAGGGTATCACGGAGATGGGGCCACTCGGCGAAACTCACCCAGTTCGGCGACTGATCACCTTCAGCCCCTTCCGGCAGACCGGCCAGAAGCGTCATACGTTTCACGTCCGCCTTCTCCATAAACTGACAAGCCGTGCGGAACTCGCGGGAATACTGGTCGGCGACCTGCTTGTCCGGAGTCAACGGTGCACCATGACAGCCAAGCGCGCTGACTTCGAGGCCATAATTAGCAAACTGATCCTGCCAGCGACTGATCTCGCCGGGATCCCTGATCAATGATTCCGTCCTGCAGAAACTGTTGCTCCACAATCCGCATGCCCCGACCTCGACCGCGTTGAAACCGAGGTCACGGGCGTATGCCAACCCTTCCTCCGTCGTATCGAAGTGCAGTAAATTCTGTGAGATGACACCGAGTTTCATGGTGCAATAATAATAGGTCGAATGGAAAAGGTCAAAAGGTAAAAAGAATCGACTGTCCAAATACTTTTGTCGTTCTACTTCGTTCAGACTTGAAACACAGGATAATGTATCGGATTGCGAGTGGTTATCGACGAAGCCTATCCCAGGATTTTTTAAAAAAACACCCTATACCCGCGTGATCGCTTGCCACGCCTTCGATTTCGCACTGCTCCTTCTCTTCTGGCGAAAGGAAAGAAACCAATCCGTCCAAAGCCGGCATGTGGAATAAGCAGGTCATGAAAGATCCCAGCAGATCCAAGTCACGTTCCCGCTGCTTTACCCTCATCGAATTGCTGGTGGTCATCGCTATCATCGCGATCCTCGCCTCCATGCTGCTGCCGTCGCTGAATCTGGCCAAGCGCAGTGCAAAGGTGATTCTCTGTTCCAACCAGGAGCGCCAGATGGGGCTGGCGCTGGCAATCTATGCTGGTAATTGGAACTCATACCCACCGCCCAGTGGCACCAATACCTCATTGCTGCACAACACGGTCGAACCGTACCCCGATACCAGGGACATCTATATCGAAATGGCGGGGGCGACAAGAAGTTCTATTGGTGCCCGCTCTCTCAGGGCGTCTCCGCAGAGGACAGCACAGGCGGCAGTGCGCCATACAACGAGTACTTCTATAGCGGGTCACCGCCGTATGACACCTATTCAAGCGTGGGCTATGCCATGGCGGTCAA
>DPYP01000575.1:0-2562 GCA_003545375.1 Lentisphaeria bacterium | reverse complement strand
CCCGCCACCGCTGTCGACGTCTGGCTGCCGGTATACAATGCGAGCGCCACGCTTGGATGCGCGTTGGAGTCGCTGCTGCGCCAGACGCACTACGTGATGCGGATCATTGCCGTCGATGACGGTTCCGATGACGGCAGTGCGGATATCCTCGATGCCTTTGCCGCCCGCGATTGGCGTATGTCTGTAACGCACCTGGCGCATGCCGGGCTGGTGCCGGCTTTACGGGCCTGTGCCGAGCGCTCTGATGCAGCCTTTGTGGCTCGGGCCGATGCCGATGACGTCTATCTCAAGCGGCGCCTGGAATTGCAACTGGCCCGGGCCCAGGCGGATGACCGCCCGGCACTGATCGGGACCGGGGTGCGCCAGTTCCCCAGCGCGATGATCGGTGGCGGGATGCGCGCCTACACCAGCTGGGTCAATGCGCTCGGTGCTGCGGGCCACCTGCATCGAGATCGGCTGATTGAGTGTCCGATCGTACATTCGACGTTTCTGTTTCGCCGCGATGTCTATGACCGGGTCGGCGGCTATCGTGACACCGACGGCCCGGAGGATTTCGATCTGCTGCTGCGTTTTGTCGAGGCTGGAGAGACCCTGGCGAGCGTGCCCGATGTGGTGACCTTGTGGCGGTTGCACGAAGACTCCTTGCAGAAGCGGGATCCGCGCTATAGCACCGAGGCATTTCTGCGGACCAAGCTCGATCATCTTCGGCGCCTGGAAATCATCGATGGCCGTGCCGTTGTGATCTGGGGCCAAACATATGCGGGCAAGTGGCTGGCCGAGCAGTTGCAGGCGACCGGAACCGAGGTGGCTGGTTTCATCGAACTGGATCGTCGTAAGATCGGGCAGCGGCCATTCGGTATCTTGGTTGCCGATGCGCGCGACTATGTTCCGGCGGCGGATGCCCTTCACATCAATATGGTGCGGCACCTCGATGCGAGAGTGTTTTTTCGGGAAGCTCTGGGCCGTGCCGGTTTACAGGAATGGCAGGATTTCGTGGTGATGCAGTAGCTTTTCAGAGTGGGGTATTTTATATATCCGATCTATGTTATCATAATGTTGTTTGGTGCATTCCACTGCCGCCAGTTTGCCTTCCTCCCTTACTCAACCCCGGACAGAATCATGTGCAGGACCGGGTCGGTCAACGTCATCCGTTTGCTTGCCGCCGGCATCTTCGTCTGCTGTTTTGCGTCGCCGCTGTTCGCTGCCGATAGCGTGCGGAACAAGCTGAGGATGAAGATTCCGAAGATCTATTTCGAAAACGCGAGCCTCGACACGGTCATTGCCGGATTGAAGGACCTGAGCCAAGCGCACGACCCGGATCGGGAAGGCATCAACATCGTTCATGTCAAACCGGATGACGACAGTGCTGCGGGCGCTCGACTGGTGACGCTGGAATTCGACAATATCCCTTTGGGCGAGGCGATTCGCTATGTCTGTCTGGCGGCAGAGGCGAGCTACAAAGTGGAAGAGCACGCTGTCATCATCGCTTCCCGCGGCGTTCGCATGAACAATATGCAAACGCGCGTCTATCCGATTGCCGTCGGTTGCCTCGATCAGATTGCGACACGAAGAAGTGGCGGCAGCATCGGTGACGGCACAGACGATGGGGGCGACCGGCGCCGGACAACGGCGCGGGAGTATTTCGAGAACAAAGGTGTCAAGTTTCCGGCGAACGCGAAGATCGATTACGATGGGCGCAGCGGCAAGCTGTTCGCGACGAATACCGGTGAGAACCTGCGCCGGATCGAGAGGATCCTGAATCAGCTCTGTGACTGATGCGGTGTCCGGGTAATTCCTATTCCAGATCCCAACGGCTCGGATTGAGCCCCGGCGCCGCAGTCGGCATGTCGGGCGGCTTGTTGCCAGCCTCCGGAATCCAGATACGGCCGCCGCGATCACCCATGAGCTCTTGTACCGCGGTGGGAAGTTTCGCAACTTCCTCCGCATCCCAGGGTTCGACTCCTTCGCTCGGTCCCGCCCAGGTCGGACGATACGCCAGTTGCAGGGCTTCGCGTGCGTAGTCGCCGGTGTTTGGATAGTTGCCGTGAAAGAGGCAATGATCGAAGACCACGGCCGATCCTGCCCCGCATGTGATCATCACTTCCTCGGGATGAGCGTCGTAGCGCAGATACGGGTTGGCCTGATTGTGGTAGCTCAAGTGCGACCGTGGAATGACTCGAAACGGCGACACTTCGGGAGTCAGGTCATCGAGGTAGTACAGGACTCGCAGCAGCTTCGGGCACGAAAACTGGGTGCCGAAGATGGTCGAGCCCCAGGGTTGCCCGTCGCAGTGAAAGCTGATACCTGGATGCCCGGGGCCCGAGCTGCTGTAGTCATAGGACATCAGCACAAGCTCATTGCCGCATAGCGTTCGGAGGAAATCGAGCGTTGGCGGAAAGGCGATGAGGTCGGAAACTGCACCACCGACAAACTCGAGGTTGTTTCGGCCGCGCTGGTGGACGCTGTAATCCACAGGCGTCGTCTCGAACGTTGCGGTCTGCGCTTTCAGGCGCGCGATGTGATCGGCGTCCAGCAGGTCGGGCAGCACGACGTACCCCTCGA
>DPYP01000580.1:0-6854 GCA_003545375.1 Lentisphaeria bacterium | reverse complement strand
CTCACCGCGCGCTGCAATCGGCGCATTATGTTTGTTCAGCCAGGTCGGATAGATACCTCGTAGTTCAGCAGGAAGGTGGGTCATTGGATATTTCCTGATTTTTATTAAGCATGATTATTTCGGCTGATATATAAAAGCTTCATGGCGCGTTCGTTTGTAATCCCTTTTCACGAAAAATGCTGGCATTGAGGCGGAAATTGACTATTCTACACGTCAGATAGATGACTCCCCATGGATAGGCCGGATACGGAAGCGATATCAGATTTGGGGAGATCAATGAAAACCATTGAATCACTGGTTGCACTTCGATAATCGACGCGCCAACGAGCTGGTGAGTCGATTTTCCGACCCCGCAATGAAGGCGAATTCGACGGGCGATGTGGCGCAAGCAATCCGCGAAGAATTTGGAGGAGCGTGAAGGGTCAGGAGCGTGAAGGCTCTGTCCCGAATTTGTTCTCCTATCCAAGAGCGTAAAGGGCCTCCCCAAATTTGTTATTAGAGTGCCAGACGGGACTCTAAATCCCGCACCCGCGGTGTTAGGTTAATTGGTATGAAGATGCGATTCGCGATTATCGGCTGTGGCGACATCGCTGCCAGCTCATATGCTCCCAGCCTGGTCAAATCCGATCAAACAGAATTGGTCGCGGTTTGCCGGCGTGATCTGGACCAGGCCAGGGCCTTTGCCCAGCGCTTTGGCGGCTGTGCCGCGTACGATTCCGCCGACGCGTTGCTCGCCGACCCACGAGTCGAGGCGGTGATCGTGGCCACGCCAACGGATTCACATTGCGAATTGACTCAGCAGGCGGCGCTGAGCGACCGCCACGTGTTGTGCGAAAAACCCATGGCCCGGGACGCCGGCGAGTGCCGCGCTATGATCGCGGCCTGCAAGGCGGCCGGAGTCAAGCTCGGGGTAGCCTATCGCCGGCGTTTGTTTCCCCAGGTGGAAAAGGCCAAGTCCTTGATCGACAGTGGCGCCATAGGGCGGATCGTCTGCGTCCGCACTCACTACAGCGGCTGGCTTCAGATCGAAGCCGGCACCTGGCGGCTCGAGGCCGGCATTGGCGGGGCTTTGATGGAAATGGCCGTGCATCGAATTGAGGTCATGCTCAATTTCGCCGGTCGTCCCCTGGCCGTGAGTGCCCTGGTCGAAACCGTTCACCACGATTGGTCTGTGGATGACTCCGATGCCCTCTTGGTGAACTTTGCCGATGGCAAGATTGGCGTTCACACAACCATATTGACGTCGCCTCCGAGGCGTGATTTTGTCCAGATCGACGGCACCGAAGGGCGGATAATAATAGAGTCGTTGGAGTACTCCAGTGATTCAATAAAATTTGAGACTACAGCCGGCGTTGAGGAGATTGCTGTAACGCCGCTCGAGGGCCCCTATTTGGACCAGCCCATGATCGAGGATTTTGTCGCGGCGATTCGGGACAAAAAGGAGCCTGTATGCGACGCAGAAACTGGATTTTGGACCCAGGCGATAGTCGACGCAGCACGCCGATCCGCGGACCAAAAGCAGCAGATCGCGGTGGAACAGTGGTAAGATGTCGGCTTGGGTCGGGTGCTTTTAAGGGGCGCTTTTAAGGGACAAGCCCTTTGAAAAGCACCATCCCTTTGAAAAGCACCCTAAACCAGAACGACGTGGCGAACAAGACCGATGCACCTAACTCAGAATCCGCTGAGGCTTCTTCTGAGTAGGTAATCGGCAAGCGTTGTACGCCCCGTGGGCAAGGCCGCTCATAGCAAGTGGTCCGCAGAGAATCGTCAAGTTTTCAAAGAAAATTGGTGCGGTGACGTTTAATTATAAATAACCTTCGCTCGACAACGGCAGCCCAACAAAACCACTTGCGCTATTGCTTCACGAGAATCAAGCCTGGCGGGTGGCTGTCATTGTCCACGCCTTGTGTGTCGTTGCACCTGTATCCCGGGTACATGTTGCCGGCGTTGATGGTGATGCCCGGTCGGTGGTATAAGCTGTGCAATGCACACCGTTACTGGCAGGAAGTGTTGCCCTTGCACCCGGCCTTCCGGCCCTTGGTGTTGGCCGAGATGTTGCGCGAGACTGGTTTCGAGGTCTGCCGGCATTTCACTTGTCTTTGGTTTTGGGAGACGCCACTCCGGCTGGAAATGCGCCTTAGTCGTTTTCTCGAACTGCTACGTGTGCGGTCGCATCTGGGGCTGTTGCGACGGGCATCGTTGGCAATGCCGAAACGGATGATTTTCTGCACTGTCCTTACCTTCATGTCCTTCATGCTCTTCATGGTTAAAACCCGCCGTTGAAAGCTGGGCGGGCCTCGAGTGGCGCGGCACGTCTTACCTGACGCTCCAGCTTAACGCTTACGTAAATCTTTGGGTAACGCACAGCCATCCCGGCTACGGCGTCCAGCGGATCAGCACGCCGCCGACGTTGTCTCGGCCATAGCCGGTGAGGATGGATCCGTCAGGTAACAGGGTCGAACTGAGGTGTCCGCAGGCGCCGCGCATCCAGTCTTCGCCCTTGCAGTAGAGGAAATCGTCGAGCACATACAGGTGCTCGACATCCCAAGTCTCGCCGTGGTCGCGGCTGATCACAGCGTCGCAGCCGCGCCGATAACTGACCAGTTTGCCGTTGCTGAAATCGATCCGGCGGATAAGGACCATGACCAGGTCGCCGTTGGCCATGCGCAGCAGTGTGGGGTGGTGGCGACCCCCTTCGAAAAGCATCTTGTTCGGTGACCACGTGGCGCCGTCGTCCTTGGAAATTGAAACGGCCGTTCCTTCCAGGCAGTCGACGAAATACGGATGGTGGTGAAACTCCGGTGGCACCCAGGTACGCAGCGCCGCCACGAGGTCGCCGTTGGCCGCCCGGACCAATGCACCTTCGTTGCAGCTGAAGTCGAACGTTTTGCCGTCATACGTCTCCGTGGTGCGCCATGCCTCGGGCGAATCGACGCGAGGCCAGGTGCGCCCGCCGTCTTCCGACCAGCGAATGTATTCGCGGATTGTCCAGTTCGGCGACGCGCCCTCCAACGTCTGTCCGGTCTGGGCGATGCGGATGGCGTTGCCCTGCTCGTCGCGATCGACCAGTGGACTGCCTTCAAAGCCCAGCGTCTGGCCGTCCGGCGCCGGCTGCGCCGCAACGCGCTCGTCCCACGTGCGCCCGTAGTCGTGGCTGTACAGCCGCAGCTGCTCGGTGGTGTCACCTGATTCAAACGTGACCTCGCCCCGGCCGAGGTACACCAACATCATCGGTCGCGTGTGAATGCCGTCCAGCACAATGTACTCAGCCCAAGTCGCGCCACCGTCAGCACTGAAGGTGATCAGCGTCTGTTCCGGCTGTCCGCCAACCAATGGCTGAGCAGTAGCAGCGCACATGACTTCGCCGTTGTCCATGGTGGCGAGGCCGTAGGGGACGGTCGGGCAGCCGTCGTACAGTGGCAACACCTGCTGCTGAGCCGCCAGACACGTGTAACCGCCTTGACCGTCGCCACGCTTGACGAAATGTTCTTTCCACGAAAGCTCCTCAGCATCGACGAGGATACGGTTCTCGCTGAGGCAGCGGCCGCTGTCCGGCTCATGCAGCGAAACATGAACCAACCCATGGTTGAACCCGTCGGGAACGGGAAATTCGATGTTTTCCAGGTGGGACGCGCCGGCGCTGATCCGCAGGCGGCGTTCTGTCCGTGCCGACGGCGCTTTGCCGGCTTCGATGAATTCAGCGCGCAGATCCACATCCTGCACGGTGTTGGACAAATTGGTTGACACGACCCCTTGAAGACAGACCATTCGGCCGGGTTCAGGGCTGGCCGTATCGCCACTATTCTGGCGTAGCCTGCCGCGCCCGGCGCGGCGGACGGCCCAGGCATACGCCTTGAGTCGCTCGGGCTCTTCAAACTCGGCTTCACCGGTGGCGTTACTCGGCCGCCAGAAGTGGATGTTTTTCAGTGCTGGATAGGACAACAAACTATCCGGCGCTCCGTGTGCACGCAGCACCCGGGACACATTGAATTGGATTCGCTGTAGACCTTCCTCAACATGAGCGAGCTGACTGAGCGGCACTTTGAGCACCATCGACCACCCGCCGGCCTGCAATCGGGAGCCATACCCGACCTCGCCCAACCATGCTTCCTTGCCATCCGCTTCGAGCTCGATCGCCGACGAAGCCTTGCCATCCGTGTAGCAGACAAAAATGCCCGATCGCAGTCCGCGGCGTTCCGAATCAAGCTGGATCTGTACATTCTCGCGAGCGAGCTCTTCTGGCGCTTCTCCTGCAAGCGCTTTACACTTGACAGCGAAGAAGAGACTGTCCCCGTCATGGGCCATGGCAAAGGACGTGCCCGGCGTCGGCTGGGCGTCAGGCCGGGCGGGCGTAGTGAACTGCTCATGCCACAACAGCTTCGCCCAGGCACCAGTCGAAACATCCCCCGTCAGTTCAGGAGTACGGGAAAAATATTGGATCGGAGTCATTGAGTGAATAGGTACATCTTCGTGCCAACAAATCAAGTGTGCGAAACACAACCATCCCATAGGCGGCCGATTTCGATGTTTTTTGCAGCCTGCCACGCTCAAAATCATCTGCGTGCGAAAATGACCATGTTGGATTACGATGCTACTGGAGGGAAGATGACTAATGATTCGTGTCCTATGGTCAAAATCCCGGGAATACGTAGGCCCGGTGCCGCTTTACAGTTCTCATTCTACCGCAATGTGTTTCACGAAAACTCTACCCCACAAGCGGTGAGTCGGGCACCGCTTATGGCGGCTGGTTGGGGCTGACCTGGGGACATTCTCTTGTAACTCTCCGGGCGCTTGGGGAACTTGCAATCAACTCATTCGCCTCCTGGCGAGATTGAACCCCGAATTCGCCAGGTGATGCGGAATCAGCAATTGCAAATGGATTTGCGGAACCCGCGATCCACGTCAATAGTAATGCCAATGCGAATTCCGCATTCGATGCGAAACCAAACGCGGAATCCGCAACAACATCAACCGTCGCGCCCGCCCGCCAACCACGTCGATCCACCGAACGCGGAACGCCGCTAAGGCGGCGCCCCGCCGGTGATCTCCAAGTTGAACTAAGCGCTTCGCGCAACTTTTTCATTGCAGAAGCGCACCTGTATAGGCGTTGATTTTCTTCGTAGTGTCTATCACCCTCTCTGACAGTGCTTTGCTGCAATAACGCGGCTGGCCAAACGATTAAACGCGGGATTAAACGGGCCTGTCCCTTAGAATTTCCAATCACTTAGAATTTCCCTTAGAATTCTTGGCCATAGGATTGCTCCCGGACAGATGGGTGATTGGGCGTGGGGGTGGTAAGCCGCGGCGCTTCGCTTGCGGGTCGAAGACTCGCCAGTAGCCGACCGGGCCGGTCTTCGACAGGTCGGTAGTCGGCGGCAAAGAGGAAGTTGCAGCCGGCGTTGAAGAGGACGCGGTGGTCACTCGGCTTCATGGGAGATCATCGTGGCAGGGGGGCTTGGGCTGTGGGGTGCCAAGCCGAAATTCCACCGGGGCGGCACAGCCCGTACTTAAGTTCTGACCTCCGACGCCGTCCGTAAAGTCAATATCCTCCAGCCACGACGGATCACCGCCGGCGTCGATCGCGAAGCCTTTGCCGGGCCACACCTTATGGACCGCCACGTGTCCGTCGACAAAGCTGAAGGGAAACCTGTAACCCCCATGTGGATCCCAAGTGCCGAAATCCTGGTTGTACGGCGAGCCATAGTGGCATGACCCCATGAGATGATTTTTTGCTGCTTGATTCGCCATAAAAACCATCGTCGTAGGATTATCGATACTTTCGACAGTAGCCGATTTCCAAGGCTTATTTTTGCCGTTAGCGTTCGGCAACGGCCCGATTTCTTGAATGCCGCATGGGCTGAGACCGGTGAAGATATGATCAGTGGGCGACCCCACAAAGGAGGTGCCGTAGCCGTCGTAGAAATTGTGCTTACCTTCTCTGAGCCAGCTGTAGTCCATCGAGCATCGTGCGATCGGGACTTCCTCACCGTCAGTGTCGTAGCCGAGGTACGTGTTCAAAGGGCGCTGGGTGACCCCATTGCCGCCAATGGTTCCTTGCTTGCCGAGCCACCTCGATGGACCACTTGTCCACGTTTGACCGTAAATATTTAACGGAAAGTGCATGTTGTGATCGGTCGTGTACAGAGCGCCCGCAACCCCTATCTGTCTGAGATTGCCACAGTCGGCGATGAGCTTGGCCTTGTTTTTAGCCTCCGTCAGCGCTGGCAAAAGCATGGATGCCAGGATAGCGATGATGGCGACAACTACGAGTAATTCTATGAGTGTAAAAACACGCATAGAATTACGCTCTTTGAGCCTGCGCCCGAGTAATTCTATGCGTGTGAAAACATTGCGGGACGCTGCGCTCGCAGCTCCATGCCTGTTCGTTTGAGATCGCCTGCGGTGTATGGGTTGTGCCACAAAGTTATCTCTGATGATAGATGGATAGGCCCTTGGCTTTCCACGCCGCGAGTCCTCTACACACTACTCTATCCAACATCTATGTTAAAGACCCTTCGGGATTGCTCGGGATTTTCGAATTCGAGAAAGAAAAATACCTGACGGTTGAACAAGCCGCCAGTAGCCGGCTGATACGCCGCAACGTGGGATTTGCCACGCGATTCGCATGGCGTGCAAACCCGTTGCTAATTTGTCCCTGCGTTACACTAAATATCCCGTCCAAATTTGGGATCTCTCGGCATTGCACTAAATATCACGTTCCTAATTTGTCCCTAACCGAGTGTCAATGTGTGTTAGG
Source organism: Lentisphaeria bacterium (assembly GCA_003545375.1). Classification (GTDB taxonomy): domain Bacteria; phylum Verrucomicrobiota; class Lentisphaeria; order JABSQK01; family CAJWLW01; genus CAJWLW01. The sequence continues at coordinate 97 of DPYP01000580.1, read as the reverse complement.
ACGAATCCGACAACCCAATCGATGCACCGACTGCGGAAGCTCGCTAAGCTCGCTCCGCCTCGGTGACCTTGGTGTTGGACATCTCAGGAATTGAAGA
>DPYP01000560.1:0-3514 GCA_003545375.1 Lentisphaeria bacterium | reverse complement strand
CACTTCGGCAGCACGATAGACGATCCCCATCGCGCCCTGGCCAAGCAGACCAAGGATGCGGTACGGACCGATGCGCTGGATCTCGCCAAGGATCTGTGCCACCATACGATCCGGGGTACTGATCCGTTCCATCAAAGTCTTGTCGCTGTCACCGCCGAGTGAAGGATCCGTCTCGTCATGTGGCGACGACTCGTCGGCCCATGCTTCCACCTGTTCCAGCGAGGCTTCGATCGTGGCGTCCTCCGTCGATTCCACCTCTCCTGTGCATCTCTGCGCCTGCTCGGCATCGGTCTCCGTAGCGGCCCCCTCGGGCGGGGGTTTGTCTGAATTCTCAGCCATATTCGACCTTGCTGGAGTTAGAGAATGCCGCGGCGCACGGCTTCGAACAGCAACACCGTAGTCGCCTGAGCCACGTTCAACGACTCCGCTGTACCCGGCATCGGGATGTTGACATGACGCGCCCCCTCGACGTTGCCGGTGCCGGCGGCTTCGTTGCCCATGACCAGGACGTTGCCGGCAAGCGCAAAGGCGTCATCGAAACAGTCGATTCCCGCATGTGGCGAGGTCAGCCAGATGTCACAGTCGGCGACTGTCGCCAGCCAATCGCGGACAGCCAACACGTCGTCGAATATAGACAGGGCCACGTGAAACTGTGCACCCATGCCCGCGCGCATCGCTTTGGCGCCCCAGGCATCCGTCGTACCGGCGGTGGCAAAAACCTGGCGTAGACCGACAGCGTGACACGAACGCAGAACCGAACCGAGATTCCCCGGATCTGCAATACGGTCGAGAACGAGAAAAAACGGGACCTCCACCGAGGCGGCTGCCGGTTCCGGTCGCCGCAGAACAAGAAGCACACCTTGCGGTGTCTCGGTCTGTGCGAACTCCGCAAATTCGGCTTCGGTTACGACATGTACCGGAAAATCAGACTCGGCCCCGCACCAGAGCTCCGCCGCCGCCGCCTCGCTGACAACGCCGAACTCGATCCACTCGGGCGCGGCCTGTACTGCCTCGCCACAGACGTGCCAGCCTTCGCAGACGACATAGCCACCCTTCTTGCGGCCCTGTCGTGACTGCAACTGGCGCAGCACCTTCTGTCTGGCATTGGTCAACTGCATGTGTCGAATCCCGGACAATACTTCGCGGCCGCTGCCTTGTGCACCATAACATTGCCGCTTTCGTACAAAGTTTCCAAGAACAAATGGATCATATCAACTGGATACAGGTTAGAGTTTCACTCTAATCTAATCAGTGGCACATGTGGTGGCAACGGTGGCACGGCATTATATTAGGAAGCCATCACCATCAATCCGGATAAGCATTCGAATGGCACTAATGTCTCAGGACGAGCGACGAATCGCCAAAGGCGTGTCCCAGTTGATGTACTGCAATCCTTTCCTGCCGGAGCGCAAGGAACTCGAGCGGGCCATCCTGGGCAACACCGGTTCGGCAGATGGCGTCTGGAGCAAGCGTTCCGCCGACTCGAAACTGTCGCCTGCCGTCACAGCGATCGCCGATGTTGTGGAAGAACTGATCGGCAAGCTGCGGACAAAAGTCAAAGACAAGCCCCTGCCGGATGCCGACCTCACTCTATACACCGACGTCTGCCTGTACCTGCTGTTCGATCGCTATCGAGCCGAGCTGCAGCTGCTGATCACCACGTCACAGGAAAAGCCGGTCAGGAAATGCACGTTTGTGAAGGCGTACCTGGCAGACTTCGAGCGGCTTCTCGGCGACACGGGTGTGGCAGATCGCCTCGGGCTGGATGCAGCGCACCTGCTCGCGTGTTTTTTCCAGGTGCGCCGAGCCTTTTACTTCACGTATGAATGCATCATCGGCGGTTCCATGTCGACCGCGATTATGCGGGCCGCGGTGTGGCAATCGATCTTCACCTATGACATGCGGCGCTATCAGCACGCCTTGTACAACAAGCTCGGCGACATCACCACGCTGATCGTCGGACCGTCCGGCACCGGCAAGGAGCTCGTCGCGCAAGCGATCGGGATGTCGCGCTACATCGCCTTTGACATCGAAGCAGGCGTGTTCGCCGCGGACTTCGTGAAGTCGTACTTCCCGCTCAACCTCTCGGCGCTGTCGCCGACACTGATCGAGTCGGAACTGTTTGGCCACCGGCGTGGCGCCTACACCGGGGCACTGGAGGATCGTGAAGGGTGGCTCGAGGTTTGTCCACCGCTCGGCGCGGTATTTCTCGATGAGATCGGCGAGATCAACGAAGCGATCCAGGTGAAGCTTCTGCGGGTACTGGAATCTCGCGTCTTCCAGCGTCTCGGAGAGACGGAGTCACGCCAGTTCACCGGCAAGTTGATCGCGGCAACCAATCGCGATCTGGCAAGAGAGATGGACGCCGGCAACTTCCGCACCGATCTCTATTATCGGCTGTGTTCGGATATCATCCACACACCGACCCTGCACGAACAGTTGCAGGATATGCCGGGGGAACTGGAGATCCTGGTTCGGTTTCTCGCCCTTCGCGTCGCCGGTGAGGAAGTTGTCGAAGCGTTGACAAGTGAGGTGGTCGAATGGATCGACGCAAACCTGGGGGCCGGGTACGAGTGGCAGGGAAACGTCCGCGAACTCGAGCAGTGCGTCCGTAATATCATGATCCGCCGGGATTATCGCCCGGCCCAACGCAGTGCCGACACACCGCACCAGCACCTGGCCAACGACATGGCAGCAGGCCGCTTGACAGCGGACGAGTTGCTGTCACGGTATTGTACCATGGTTTACGCACAAACCGGCAACTACGAAGCCGCAGCACGCCAGCTCGAACTCGATCGACGTACGGTCAAGAGTAAGATCGACGAGGCACTGCTGGAGCAACTCAAGGATAAGGGATGACCACGCTTCCGGACAATAAAGTTGCAGTCGTCACCGGTGCCAGTGTCGGTATTGGCGGAGCGACTGCGGAGCGACTGCTGGCAGACGGCTGGCGAGTCGTGGGCATCGATGTTGATCTCGCCGGATTCGACGAGCTGGCCGCAGCACACCCTGCGCGCGCAGCAGGCGTGCACGACGACGTCGCCGACCCGGATGCCCATGAGCGCGCAGTTGCCCTTGCTCGCGAGCTCGGCGTGCTTTGTGGTTGGGTCAACAATGCCGGTATCGAAAACACGACGCGCGCCCACGATTTTTCCGAGGTGGATTACCGCGCCGTCCTGGACATCAACTGCGACGGTGTCGCGTATGGATGTCGGGCCGCGTTGGATGCCTTCATCAGCAACGCCGTTCCGGGACGTATTGTCAATGTCTCCAGTGTGCGTGGCATCACATCGTTTCCGGACGGCTTCGCTTATGAAGCAGCCAAAGGCGCGGTCGAACAGATGACGCGCAGCATTGCCGTGCAGTACGGGCACCTCGGTATTCGTTGCAACGCAGTGCGGCCCGGTGCCATTCTGACGCCGCTGGCCGAGCGCATGGATATCGGGGAAGCGCCGGACCGCGAGGCGCGCATCCGCGAGATCGGCGAGATGCATCCGCTGGAACGCCGCATGAT
>DPYP01000124.1:0-5416 GCA_003545375.1 Lentisphaeria bacterium | reverse complement strand
GCACCCGAGGTTGAAGCACCCGAGATTGAAGCACCCAAGGTTGCAACGCCTGAGGTTGAAGCACCCGAAGTTGAAGCACCCGAGGTTGAAATGCTGCCACAGCTGAAGCCCAAGCCGATTGCGGCAATAGGTTTTCTGCCGATAAACTCGTTCGAATCGATTGAAAACGCAATCGACGATGAGCCTCCGGCAGCAGCAGTCGACGACCTCGATGAACTTCCCATAGACGATGCGCCACCGATCGACGACGAACCGATTGGCGGCGTGATGGCTGTGGAAGATATCCCCGCTGTGGATGACGCGCCGGAGCTCGCAGTGATCGACGGCGATAAACCGCTGGGCGAACTGGACGACATGCTGGAAACAGTCGTCGTCGACATCAAGCCGAACATGCCAGTCATGTCCGCCGTTACGCCGCAGCCGAAGAAAAAGAAGCCGCCGAAAAAGTTCGTTTACACCTTTAACCCCGAAGCTAACGCCAACGATGGCACAAGGGCCGGGAGCGGAAATACGACGCAACTCGACGACTTTGCGTCCATACACACGTGGGCAATCGACAAAAGCGGGTCAGCCGGCAATGTCCAAGCCGACAACAACCGACTGATCCTGACGTATAACGTCAATCTACCGGCGCCGAAAAATAAATGTATTGTCAGCCGCCAGATGCATGAGATACTTAGCGATTACGAAGCAATCATTATCGATGTCGAGCAGGAGTCGGCAGCGCCGGCACGCATGGCGATGGCAATCGTCACCCGTGACAACAAGTCATACTACGAAAGCACGACAGTGACACTGAAGCCAGGCATGAACAAAGGGTTGACGTTCGATCTGGCCAATGACAACTTCAAGTGTGAAGCATCCGACTGGCTTCACAAGGCAAGTGTACGCGAAGTCGATCGAATCCTCAAGGTCATGTTTCTGATATATGTAAGGGGGGAAGGCCGTACAATTTTGTCCGACCTGCGCTCCCGACCGGCACAGTAGCGGCGTACGGGCTACAAGATCGAATCAGCAGTTTGCAAATTTTCGAATTTCCAGTACTATCATTGCCCGCAACGTACCAACCATCGGGACATCTATCTAATTAACTGCCACACGGCAAGAACGTAAGGAAGTGTATATCCATGGCTGAGACCTATAATCTCGAGGAGTTAGGCATCACCCCCTGCGGACGAGTACACCGCAATCTGACCGTCGACGAATACTACGAGCTCGCCGTCGTAACGGACAACTGCAAGACCGCTCAAACCGGTGCCTTGGTCGCCTTCAGCGGCGATAAGACCGGACGCAGTCCAGCCGACAAACGGGTTGTCGAACAGGATTCGACCAAAGCCGATGTCTGGTGGGGCAACATCAACAAACCGATCAGCGACGCCGGTTTCACCGTCAATCACCAGAGCGCAATCGCCCATATCAGCAGTTGCGAAAACATCTACATCGTCGATGGTTTCATCGGCTGGGACCCAGACAGTCGTATCAAAGCCCGGGTCATTTGCACACGTGCGTATCACGCGCTGTTCATGCACAACATGATGATCCGTCCGACCGCTGACGAGCTGGCGGCCTTCGGACAGCCGGACTGGCATATCTTCAACGCCGGCCAGGCCGAATCCGACCCGAACAACGACACGGTATCGAGCACCACCTCGGTCTGTCTCGACTTCGAACGCCAGGAGCAGGTTATCCTGGGCACCGATTACGCTGGCGAGATGAAGAAAGGCATGTTCACCGTCATGAACTACATCCTGCCGAAACGTGGCATCTCGAGTATGCACTGCTCGGCCAATGAATCTCTGGACGGCAAAGATGTAGCGCTGTTTTTCGGACTCTCGGGCACGGGCAAGACAACGCTCTCGGCCGATCCGAACCGTGCCCTCATCGGTGACGACGAGCATGGCTGGGACAGCAAAGGCATTTTCAACTTCGAAGGCGGCTGCTATGCCAAGATGATCGATCTTTCCCAGGAAGGCGAACCGCAAATCTGGAACGCCATCCGCAAGGGGACCGTACTCGAGAACGTCATCCTCGACGCCGACGGTGCCGCAGATTACAGCGACACCTCGATCACCGAAAACACGCGTGGTGCCTACCCCGTCGAATTCATCGACAACGCCAAAATTCCTTGCGTCGGCGACCACCCCACCAACGTCATTTTTCTCACCTGCGACGCCTTTGGCGTGATGCCTCCTGTTTCCCGGCTGAACGCCGCGCAGGCACAGTATCATTTCATCAGTGGATATACTGCCAAGGTCGCGGGTACGGAAGTGGGCGTGACCGAGCCGGAGCCGATGTTCAGCGCCTGCTTCGGCGGCCCGTTCCTGGTCTGGCACCCGTTCAAGTACGCCGAGTTGCTGGCCGAAGCGTGTGACAAGCACAACGCCAGCGTCTGGCTCATCAATACCGGCTGGAGCGGCGGCGCCTATGGCGTCGGCAAGCGTTTCAGCCTCAAGTACACGCGGGCGATTGTAACTGCCATTCTCAACGGCAGTCTCGACGACGCGGAGTTCATCGATGAGCCGTACTTCGGCCTCGCTATCCCGACGACCTGCAACGAGGTTCCGAAAGAGATGCTCAATCCGAAAGCGACCTGGGCCGACCAGGACGCTTACGACGCCCAGGCAAAGAAACTCGGCGGTCTTTTCGCGAAGAACTTCGAGAAATACGCCGAGGGCTGCTCTGACGACGTCAGGGCCGCGGGCCCGAACATCTAAGATGACATAGCTCCGTTATTCGCCTATAGGGGGACGATCATTAGCCTTGGGCTTGATCGACCCCCTTTTTTATTTCACCGGCACCTGGACCCCAATGTCCCAGCAGACCCCGAATCATCTCGCCGGCCAGAGCAGTCCATACCTGTTGCAACATCTTTATAACCCCGTCGACTGGTATCCCTGGGGCGAAGAAGCGTTCTCCAGAGCCCGCGACGACGACAAACCGATTTTCCTGTCGATCGGCTATTCCGCCTGCCATTGGTGTCATGTCATGGAGCGCGAGTCGTTCGAAAGCGCCTCGATCGCGGTACTGCTCAACGACAATTTCGTATCGATCAAAGTCGACCGCGAAGAACTGCCTGATGTCGATGATGTGTACATGACCTTTGTTCAAGCCTACACCGGCAGCGGCGGCTGGCCATTGTCCGCCTTTCTCGCGCCCAATTTGAAACCTTTCTTCGGCGGCACCTATTTCCCGCCGGGCGACAACTACGGGCGCCCGGGGTTCGCGCACATTCTGACTCGCATCGCCGAGCTGTGGAAGACCGAGCGACAGCAGGTGCTCGACAATGCCGAGCACATCAGCTCGACATTGTGCGAGCAAAGCGCCGTCGCCCAGCCGGACGGCGACATCGCGCTCGAGACCGCCACCCTGACTGCAGCCGGCCAAGAACTGCTCGACAGCTTCGACCGGAAATGGGGCGGCTTCGGCGACGCCCCGAAATTTCCGTCGGCTGCAAGCATCCAGATTCTGCTGCGCGAGTATCAGCGAACCCACGACGACAACCTGCTGCACGCTGCCACCCACACCCTGGACTGCATGGCTTACGGCGGTATGTACGACCAGCTCGGCGGCGGTTTCGCACGCTACTCGGTCGACGACAAATGGCTGGTGCCGCATTTCGAGAAAATGCTCTATGACAATGCCCTGCTCGTTGCCGCCTATATCGAGGCTTGGCAAGTCACCGGCAATATCGAATACCAACGCATCGTGCGCGAGACCCTCGACTATATCCTCCGGGACATGACCGATGACAGCGGTGGCTTTCATGCCGCCGAAGATGCCGACAGCGAAGGGGTCGAGGGCAAGTTCTACGTCTGGGACAAGAGCGAAATCGAAACCGTACTCGATTCCGAGTCCGCAGAGTTGTTCACAAGCTTTTATGGCATTACCGCAGGGGGCAACTTCGAAGGTCACAACATCCTGAATATCCCGGTACCGCCGTCGACGTTCGCCGCCAGTCGAGACTTGACGACCGATGAACTCTGGAACCGGATCGGCGACGCCAGGGACAAGCTGATGGCGGTGCGCGAGCAGCGCGTACGTCCCGGCAAGGACCACAAAGTGCTGACCTGCTGGAACGGGTTGATGATCTCCGCCATGGCTCGGGCCGCCCAGGTTCTCGATGACGATGTCTACCGCGTTGCCGCCATTCGCGCCGCCGCGTTCATCCGTGACACCATGACGAACGACACCGGGTTGCTGCATGTTTACTGCAACGGGACGGCGCGCATTCCCGGGTATGTCGATGACTATGCTGCAGCCGCTCTCGCTTTCATGGACGTCTACGAGACAGACGGCGATCCAGCGTGGCTGAGGACTGCCGCCGAGTTGATCGACAGTATGATCAAGCGCTTCTGGAGTGCTGAGTCATCGGCATTCTATCTGGCCGAAGAGGCGCACAGTAAACTGTTTCTGCGCTCGCAACCCAACTACGACGGCGCCGTGCCGGCCGGCAACTCTCTGGCGGCAATGGCGCTGTTACGCAGTTCCCATTTTTGCGATCGCAGCGACTACCGAGAAATTGCCGTGCAGGTGCTGCGGCGTAATTACGACGCAATGAAAACAATACCGCGCGGCTTCATGAACCTATTGCTGGCGCTCGATTTCCATCTGTACCTGCCGGCCGAGATTGCCATAATTGGCGATCTGCAGGACGAGGCGGCACAGGCTCTTCTGCGAACCGTGCACGAGCGTTTCCTACCCAGCCGCCTGCTCGCGTTTGCCGACTCCGCAAACGACCAGCCACTACTGCATGGCAAAGCAATGATCGACGACAAGGCAACGGCATTTGTCTGCCGTAATTTCGTGTGTGACAAACCGACGACGGAAGTGCAGGAACTTGCGAGGCAGCTAACAAGTCTTACTATGTAGTGGTTGAACGCCTCTTTTCTTGCGGGTGCTTTTCGCAGCATAGGCATTCCGTTAAGACAGAAGTCTGATATTCATCACTGAAATTTCCGGAGCAACCATGGAAGATGCCCCGAATCCGGGTCCGCTGTTCGATCTGTCTGTCGCCTTCTGGCGTTCCGGTGCATTGTTTGCCGGCATCGAATTGAAGCTGTTCGACACCTTCGCCGGCAACAGCATGTCCCCAAGCGACGTTGCCAGCAGCCTCCACCTGCCGCTGCGGACTGTCGAGCTGCTGATCGAAGCACTGGCGGCACTGGACCTGCTCGTCGCCGATGACCGCGGAAACTTCCGCAATACGGACATGAGCAACACCTACCTTTGTGCGGACAGCCCCGCCTACCTCGGCGACACTATTCGTTTCAACGCCCGCGCCTGGAACGCCTGGGGCGGGCTGGCGGACGCTATCCGCGCCGATCGCCCGGGCGTACCGCCGGAAACCTTTCTGGGTGGCGACCGGGCAGCAACACGCGAGTTTGTCCTGGCTATGCATCATCGGGCACAGGGCGTC
>DPYP01000542.1:1662-13461 GCA_003545375.1 Lentisphaeria bacterium | reverse complement strand
TGTCGACAGTTGGTCGCCGCGGCCGTGCAGGATCTCGCGGATTTCCAGGGTGGTGAGTTCGTCGGGCAGTTGCAGGTGGAAGCTGAAGCCGATGTGCTCGGGGTTTTCGAGAAGTGTCTGATTACGGTACAGTTCGTGACGTTCTGGCGGTCCGAGCAGGATGTCGCCGGTATCGCCGAAGCGGTGGATGACGGCGTCGTCAAAGATCCAGGCGTCACGGTACACGGCGGCAGCAGCACGCAGCTCCCAGTCGATTGTGCCGTCCTCACGGTATTGGCTGACACACACCCCTCGGCTTTTGGCGCTCGGGCTGAAGTCCTCGAACAGCCAGTCGCGGCGGCCATGTCGGTTGCGGTAGGCAATAGTCGCCGGCCAGTCAGTGTCACTGTGCTTTCCCTGCAGCGCCTCTTTATGCGCGGTGGCGCGATGCAGGCTGATCGGTGCCAGCCATTCGGCAACGGTGAACTGCAGGCAGGCGCAGAGGCCGGCAATGATCCAGATGGGCAACGAAATCGTCAGGATCGAGACCCCGCTGGCGCGTAGCGCGGCCATCTCGTTGTGGCGGCACAACCGCGCCAGGACAAAGGTGGTGGTGAGCAGCAGCGACACCGGAATAGCATCTGCCAGGTAGCTCGGCAGGCACAAGGCGAAGTAACGGACGATGTCAAGCGCCGGGGCGTGGGCATCAAGGAGGTCTTCGAGGTCGTCGAAAATGGCAGCGACGAGGAAGAAGGCGAGCAGCACAACGATGCACAGCATCAGGATTGTGATGAACTCTCGGGCGATGTACCGGACCAGGGTCAGCGAGAGTCGGCGCTTGGTGCCCACGCGATCAATCCCGCACGGCGATACGCACAACACGGATACCGCTGAGCATGTCGTGGATGGCACGTTTGGACGGTATCACGAACGTGAAAATAATCGTCGACCAAAAGAATATGTAGTAAAGAATTGTGAACAGGAACGTGCGCGCCAGGAACACCGGTTCACCGTCGGCGCGGATTATCATGATGCCCCAAAACCGCTGCCCCAGCGTCTGCGCCGTGAAACCCATGGTGAACACGTAATAGATCAGGCCCACAAAAACCATCGCAGCCGTCGTCACCAGAAACGCCTGATCCGCATCGCCCGTGCGTTCCGCCGCCGCGGCGCCGCCCAGGAAAATCAGAAACATCACCGCTCCGACAATCACTATGTCGAACAGCCAGGCGCCGAACCGCAGCCCTGTATTCGCCGGCGTGTATAGAAACCTGCCGCTGGCATGCAGCGCTTTCGTTCCGACTGCCGACGGCAGCTTCTGATCCTCCTTAACAAAGGTTGCCCACTTGCTTTTGGCCCCCTTGGTATCCTTGACTTCCTCGGTCGGCATGATGTCCTTGAGAAAGCCGGCATCCTTGGCGTCGCTCCAGTTGCTCATCAACGTATTGCGAATCTGGCTCCGAGGCGGAATTCGACCGCTTTGGGCCCATTGAACCAAGGTGTCCAGATCGACGGGGCCGTATTCCTTGTCTTCCGGCGTGCGGATCAGATATTTCATGCCAGTGGCCATAGGTCAGATCCTTGCGCAGCAGCGTCCGTGAGCAGCGGGCGCGGAATTCTTTTGGCACGGTTGTTGACGCCACCAAATGGTGCGCTAAGATGTGCTGAAGGCCGCGGGTATTTTGCGAACGTCCACCGCTTCCCGCAACACGTCGCACTGATGCGACCGAGGCGACCGAGGCGACCGGCAACGGGAGAAATGGCGATGCCGATATGATGACAGTCTCAGACGGGTAGAATATCACTCTCATTTTCACAATTTCAATTGGAGCCTTTTGATCCATGCATCACCCACCCGGCCTGAAGTACTCCCGTCATCATATTTGGGTGCGCTTAGAGGAACAGACCGCCTACGTCGGCATGACAGAGGATGTTCATGAGGAGATCAAGCATTTCGAGAGTGTCGATCTGCCGCGGGTCGGGGACGAGCTCGAAATCGAAACGGCGTGCATGTCGCTGCATACTAAATCCCACCTGATCGACGTCTACGCGCCGCTCACGGGACGTATTTTGCAGATCAACGACACCCTCGCCGCCAACCCCAATAATATTTTCATCTCCGCATTCAAGGACGGCTGGTTGTTCCAGATGGAATACGACGAGCCCGAGGAGGTCGACATGCTGATGAACAGTGACGACTATATCACGCTGGTCATCGAAGAGGGTGTGTCCGGTCTGCTGGTCTCCTAATGAGGTTTGCCGGTCTGCCGCCCAAGGTTGACGCGCAGGCCATGGAGACATGTGAAAAACTTCCCCGGTAACCCCTGAGACCCGGTGAACCCCACGCCCGCATCCACCGCCGACGACGTCCGCCTGCTGCGCTGCCTCGACGCCCTGCTCTACGGCCTGATCGCCCTGGCGGTGCTGCTGCTTTGGCCCGGCGCCGGCAGAAACCTGATGAACAACCTCAGCCTCATCGTCGTGCTGCCGGCGATCTGGCTCGCCTGGACCGCCCTGCGATTGCCGCCGACCCTGCCGGGCCAACCGGAAAGGTGGGTGACTGCACGGACGCGCCTTATTGGCACCGCCGTCCTCATGTCGGCACTGCAGCCGGGCGCCCTGTGGTACCAGCACGTCGCCACCAGCCTCTACCTCGCCTGCAACGCCATGCTGTGGGCTCTCGTCACCCTTACCTTTCTCTTCGAGTTCGCCAAAGTCGTCGGCCTCCTGGCCGAATATCTCAAGGGCGGCCCGGAAGCGGCAGCCGCGAAAGTCACGCGCGGGATGTATTTCTACCTCGCCTGTGTTCCGGCCCTGGCCGCGGCGCTCATTATCATACAACAGACCGTCGAATCACATTCCCACACACTTACGCTGCTGCGCCTGGAACTGCTGTTCAACAACTCCGGCACCCTCGATAACGGCCTGTCGCACGGCGTCGCGTTGTTTTACCGGTTTGTAGTCATAGGGGCGGTGCTGGCGACGATCATTTTTCTCTGTGCAATATTGACATCGTTGAGATTCAGATTAAGACGCCGGATTGTTTGACCAGTGCGATGGGATGCGACGTGCGATTTTGCGTCCCGCTGTATGCTGTAAGGATCTATGTCCGATCACCCGGCGCCGTCCAATAGTTTCTGCAGGCCATCCGGAATCTGTGGCGACCGCGGCGGCACGAACACCGGTGGCCGTACATAAATGGGCTCAAGCCCTCGGTCGCTATCGGGCCCATCTGCGGGCCAGGGCTGGCCAGCCGGCGCCACCAGGCAGGCGGCATCGATATGCGGCAGAACCCGTGTCCGCGCTGCCACCGGCGGCGGCAGCAGTGTCGCGACCGGATCGGTTTCCAGGCAGACAAACAAGTCGGCTGCATCCGCGTCGAGATCGACAGCGGGTACAGCTGCGGCAGGCGCGGCAGGCTGCAGAACTTCATCGAAATGCCAGGCGCTGACCAGGGCATCACCGCGGCGGCCGTCGTGCAGGACGTGAACCCGGTCGCCGGACGCCGGAGCCGCCATGGTAGCCATTGCCAGACTGCTCGGCAATCCACGGTAAACGGCTCCAGTGCCGTTGCAGATGCCTTTCACCAACGCGCCGGCAATGCGGATACCGGTAAAACTGCCCGGCCCCATGCCAACGGTCCAGCGGCCAATGTCCGGCAGACCCAGGCCGGCGCCCTGCAGATGCGCCAGAAGCTCAGCAAGTAACCCGGCAGAATCCCGACCGGTACAACCTGACTGCATAGCGACACGCACGGTGCCAGCCGCATCGGCCACAACGAAGCCGGCAATGACGGAGGATGTATCGATTGCGGCGGAGAATGGCCCGGCTTGCATACTATCAGTCTGCGAGCGCAGCGATCTCGGCGTACGGGGCGCCGACCCACTTGCCCGCTACGGGGTCACGGATCTCGGCGGGCATGAAGTGGCGCTTGTAATCCATTTTGGGATGGCCCGGAATATAGAAGCCGAGGTAATAATACTGGATCTCCCGTTCCCTGGCCCAATCGAGGCCGGCGAGAATCGCCAAGGTGCCGAGGCTGCGGCGGGCGTGATCGGGGTCGAAAACGAAATAGACCGCGGAGACAGCCTTGGCCGAAAGGTCGAGGGTGCCGAAGCCCAGCAGTTGCCCATCGCAATGAAGCTGCAGTTCGCGCGTGCTGCGGGGGTTGGTGTACATCTGAAATTCCAAAGTGTCGAGCAGCGATGCTTTGTCATAGCCGGCATCGGCAAAGCGCTCGGCGTCAGGCCGGGCAATGTCCTTGACGTAATGCTGGCTGTACTGATAGCGCAAATAGAGCGCCTCTTTCTCGCTGGTCAGCACGGGCTCGACAACGCGCCATTCGACGTCGCTGTTGCGCACGGCAACGCGCCGCTGGGAGCGGCGCGCGACAAANNATCTCCCGTTCCCTGGCCCAATCGAGGCCGGCGAGAATCGCCAAGGTGCCGAGGCTGCGGCGGGCGTGATCGGGATCGAAAACAAAATAGACGGCGGAGACGGCGTTGGCCGAAAGGTCGAGGGTGCCGAAGCCCAGCAGCTGCCCATCGCAATGAAGTTGCAGTTCGCGTGTGCTGCGGGGGTTGGTGTACATTTGAAACTCCAAAGTGTCGAGCAGCGATGCTTCGTCATACCCGGCGGCGGCAAAGCGCTCGGCGTCAGGCCGGGCAATGTCTTTGATGTAATGCTGGCTGTGTTGATAGCGCAAATAGAGCGCCTCTTTCTCACTGGTCAGTACGGGCTCGACAACACGCCATTCGACGTCGCGGTTGCGCACGGCAACGCGCCGCTGGGAGCGGCGCGCGACAAACGACTGTGCCAGGACGCGATAACTCAGACACAGGTGACAGTGTTCGCAGGTCTGCTGATAGTAAATGTCGCCGCAGCGTCGATAGCCGCGGTCGAGAGCAACATCGAACAATTCCGGCGGCAAATCACCGTCGACGCGAAAGGCCCGTGACTGGCTGGGGCGGTCGGCGAAATAGGAGCACATGCTCTCCGGGGTCACCGGAATATTGTCAAGCAGGCTCTGAATTTCATCACGGCGCATAGTTGAGCGTCCTGTCTGGTCCAAAATGCGGGGCGGTGGCAGAAACTATAGATACAATAACCGAAAAAACGAATTCTGACACCTCTCGAGAAACCTGAAATTCTGCGCAGTCGGACGAGCCTCCGCGCTTGTCATTTGGAGGCCGGCGCTCACCAGCGCAGGGCCTCGGGGTATTCGAGAGGTCAAGCCACCTGGGGCACTAAGGGTTTCGTTGTGCCATCGAAGCACTTTTCTACCTGTCCCAAATTGTTCTCTGCAGGCACGGCGGAAATCGATGACGCGTGTGCAGCCCTTGCACCGTGCTCACGATACAGCGATTAATCGCCAATCAAATGCGGCGGCGGCCAGTGCCGGCGGAACGCAGAACACCGCGTTTGCTGCTGCGGACGAAAGCCACGAAACTTTCGATCGCCGGCAGTCCGGGCGATTCCGCCTCAATAGCAGCCAGCGCTTCGGCCTGCGGCCGCCCACCGGTGAACGTGTGTATGGCGTTCTTGAGGACACGGCGCGCGTCGCTGTCGATGCCGGCCCGTCGCAAACCGACGACGTTGGGACCGACAATACCGTCGTCAATGACCATGCAGTACGGCACGACGTCCTGGCGGATATGCATATCGCTGCCGAGCATGGCCAGTTCGCCGATTCGAACGAACTGGTGCATCTGCGTACGGGCACTGATGAAAGCCCGGGCGCCGATCTCGACGTGGCCGGCCAGGCTGACCCCGTTGACCAGAACGACGTTGTCCGCAACACAGCAGTTGTGGGCGACGTGTCCGAAGGCCATGACCATGACGTTGTTGCCGAGACTGGTCGTGCTCTCCGGGGTGGCGCCGCGGTGGATGGTGACATACTCGCGCAGGTGGCAGTCGGCGCCAATGACAGTGTAGCTGCGCTCACCGCCGTAGTCGTAGTCCTGCGGTTCGCCACCGACGACCGCGCCGGCATGGATACTGGTGCCGGGGCCGATTGTGGTATGCCCGGTGATGTGGCAGTGCGGGCCGATGCGGCAATTTTCTCCGATGCTGACCGGTCCCTCGATCACCGTGTAAGGAGCGATGGCGACGCCGTTGCCGAGTTCGGCCTGCGGGTCGATGATGGCGGTTTGGTGGATCATGGCATCGTCGATGCCGCCATAAACGGCGGGGACGACCGTTCGACAGCGGTCAGATCGGGCGGCAGGTTATTCCTCGCCGCCGACGTCGTCGAGACTGGTGACGTGGTACTTGCATTTCGGATAGGTTTCGCAGCCGAAGAAGGTCGCGCCGCCGCGGCCGGGACGTTCGCAAAGTTTGCCGTTGCCGCAGCGCGGGCAATCCACGTCGGTTTTCTTGTGCGGCGGCTGCAGTTCGATACCGGCGACGCGGTCGTCGAAGTTCTCGATCTTTTTCTTGTGCTTGACGAGCAGGCGTTTAAGAGCGGATACTTGGGGATTGGTCAACTGCGCGCCCTGCTCAAACTGTTCAGCCAAAGAGGAGACGAATTCGCGTTCGTCGAAGCGCCGCTTGCCTTTGCCGGTGGGCGGTGCGAACTCGCCGATCTCGGCGGCGAGACCGAGGAGTATCTTGAGTTGCGCTCGGGTCTTGTCCAGTTCCGCTTGGGACGGCAGTTCGAGGGCGGCCTGCAGGTCATCGTAATCAGCGAGCTGCGTCCGGTACTTGATGATCAGCCGCTTGAGAGCATTGAGCTGTGCGTCCGACAGGGTTTTGCCGGCCTCGACCTGCTCGACCAGCGATTGGTAGAACTGCCGGTCGTCGTAGGTGCGCTTGCCACGCTGCACGGGTGCATCCCACTCACCAACCTGGTCGAGGCACCGATAGATTCTGAGGGTGTTGTCGTCGGGCTTCTGGGCAGCGCGTTTCTGCTCACGTTCGTGCAACTCCTGGCGCAATTCATCGATGACCCCGCCGATATCGAGTTCGCTAATCATCGCCGGCAGGTCCGCGAGTTGTTTTTCGTACCGCAACACCAGGATCAACAGCGCTTTCCACTGCTTGTCACTGAACACTTTGCCGTTGTCGAGCTGGCGTTTGAGCGACGTGTAAAACTTTTTGTCGTCATAGGTGCGGCGTCCGACTTTCTCAGCCGGATGCCAGTCGATGGAATCGGAGAAAGCCCCGAGCAAGCGCCCGACTGCTTCGGAGTCGGCGCTCTCGCCGAGTTTGGCTTCGGTGAGCCATTCGGAGAAGTCGCCGTAGAAGTTCTCGATCATCTGGTACCAGTTCAGGCTGCCTTGCTCGATCGTGTCGAGCTCGTCTTCCATACGGGCTGTGAAAGCGACTTCGAAAAGCTTTGGCATCTTGTCGACGAGGTAGGCATTGACTGTCTTGCCGAGATCGGTGGGTACGAGTTTGCCTTTCTCCCTGTTGACGTAGGTCCTTTTCTGAATCGTGCGAACGATGCCGGCATAGGTCGATGGCCGTCCGATGCCGTTGGCCTCGAGCGCCCGCACCAGGGAAGCCTCCGAGTAAGCCGGCGGCGGCTCGGTGAATTTCTGCTCTCGCTCCAGTTCCTGGAGGTTGCAGCCGGTGCCCTGCGCCAACTCCGGTAAGGTCTGTTTTACTTCCTCATCGGCATCGCCTTCGATGTCTTTGAGATTATAGACGCGCATAAATCCCTGGAAAGTAACGGTGGTGACGCTGGCGCGGAAGCGATAGATGTGGTTCGCTGACCCTTTCTCGTTTTCGAGCTCGATGGCGTAGAGGTTGGTCTCGGCCGGTGACATCTGGCTGGCCACGAAGCGGTTCCAGATGAGCGTGTAAAGCTTGTGCTGGCGGTCGTCCAGGAATGGTTTGGCGGCTTCCGGCGTCAGATTGACGTCGGTCGGACGAATGGCCTCATGCGCTTCCTGGGCGGACTTGCGAGCTTTGAAAGTATTCGGTTTCTGCGGAATGAACTCGGCACCGAACGTCTCGGAGATGTAGGTGCGGGTGCTCTCCCGCGCTTCGCTGGCGACATTGAACGAATCGGTACGCATGTAGGTGATCAGTCCGCTGGGGCCCGAGCCGGTATCCACACCCTCGTACAATTGCTGGGCCAGGCGCATGATCTGGTCGGTGCTGAAGCGCAGATTGGAACTGGCCGCCTGCTGCAGCGTGCTGGTAATGAACGGCGGGCTCGCGTGGCGTTTGCGCGGTGTCTTGCTGACATCCGCGACCTGGTATGTGGCCCCAGCCGCGTCACCAGTGTAGGCCTCGGCCTGTTCGCTGTTGGTGATGTCGACTTTTTCGCCGTTGAGCCGATGCAGTTTGGCCACGAATGGTTCAGCGGCGGCGGCCTCTGTCTCGCCGTTCTTAGTAAAGCTGGCAAGCAGGTTCCAGTATTCCTTGGGTTTGAAAACGTCGATCTCCACCTGGCGCTCGCAGATCAGCCGCAGGGCCACGGACTGCACACGCCCGGCACTGGTGCCGCGCTCGACACGGTTCCACAGCAGCGGGCTGACCTGGTAACCGACAATCCGGTCCAGCACGCGACGCGCCTGCTGAGCATTGACCAGGTTCATGTTGAGCTTGTGCGGCGAGTCGAAGGCGTGGTTGACAGCTTTTCGCGTGATTTCGTGGAATGTCACACGCAGAAACTCAAGGTCCTGTTTGCAGTCCTTCAAGACTTCAAATAAATGCCAGGCGATCGCCTCGCCCTCCCGATCAGGGTCCGTTGCAAGATAGACGGAATCCGCCGATTTGACCGCTTTGGTGAGTTCAGCCATGACGTCTTTGCGCTGCGAGGAGATTTCGTATTGCGGTTCAAAACCGTTCTTGATGTCGATACCCAGCCGCTTCTCCGGCAAATCGCGGATATGCCCGATCGATGCGACAATATTGACCTCGTCCCCCAAGATGCGTGACAGCGTGCGGGCCTTGGTCGGTGACTCAACAATGACTAAAGATTTTCCCATTTGATCCATTCCTCGGTTCGTTAGATCCCGCCGGCCGTCATACCATTGGTGGCCGCCACCCGGGCAGTCTTTTCTCGCAAAGAACCTACAGCTTACAAGGCGGCGGCCTAATAGTCAATTGAACGCTGGTCTCACATCGGCCGGTGAATCAACTCGTACCGGCCCCCCGGCAACTGGCGGATGAGATGTTTCAATTCGAGTTGCGTAAGCAGCGGCAGCACGGCATGCACCGGCTGTGACAAAGCGCCCACCAGGCTGTCGATATCGCGCTCGCCGCGGCGCAACACATCGACCAATACCGCTTCCTCAGCAGTCAGTGACGGCTTGGCCAGGGCCGACGACGACGTTTCGGCCGACACCCGCCCAGGTGCAAACCCCGGTAGAAAATGAAACTCGTCGAGAATGTCATCGATACTATCAACGAGTTTGGCGCCGTCACGGATAAGGTTGTGGCAGCCCTTGGCCTGCGGTGTATCGATCCGGCCGGGTACGGCGAACACCTGCCGCCCCTGCTCCAGGGCCTGCTGCGCAGTTATCAGCGCGCCGCTCTTCGCCGCCGCTTCGACTACCAGCGTCCCGAAACACAGGCCGGAAATAATCCGGTTGCGCATGGGCAACGACCGCCGGTCGACCGGAAACCGCATCGGCTGCTCACTGATAACCGCGCCGTTCTCACAGATAGCGCGTGCCAGATCGACGTTCTCCGGCGGATAGATTTGCGCCAACCCGCCACCGAGTACCGCGATCGTGCAGCCGCGGCTGGTCAGTGTCGCCCGGTGCGCGGCCGTATCGACACCGCGCGCCAGGCCCGAGACGATGGTCAGGCCGGCCCGTGCCGCAGCACCTGTCAGGCGCTCGGTTGTCGTCTGTCCGTAACTGCTCAGGAGTCGGGTACCGACGACTGCCAGAGCCTGTTGCAGCACCTCGTCATTGAGGGCGTCCACGTTGCCGCGCACATACAGGCACAGGGGCGGGTCGTAAATTTCTTTCAGGATCGACGGGTAGGCTGTATCTCCCAGCGTGATCAACTGCACACCGGCCTGCCGCACCGTTCGCATTTCCCCTTCGAGATCGGCGTGCTGGCGCCAGCCCGCAAGGACCGCTGCAAGCCTGTCGCCGATACCGCGAAACTTGGCCAGCTCCGATGCCGGCGCCGCCAGGATGTCGGCCGGCGTCGCGTAATGCTGAAGCAGCGTCTTCACTCGGACCGACCCGATGCGCGGCAGCAAATTGAGAACCGTGTAGGCCTCGGTGATCGACAATTGCATGGTGAACAAGACTCCGGCAGGTACGGACAGGTTCAGTCGCAGCGGCCGGCGATCGCGTCGATGATCGGCGCGTCGGGCACATCGGTAATAATCTCGACGGTCCCGATTGCCGCGGGCACGATCAAACGGTTTCGGCCACCGACATATTTCTTGTCGCCACCCATGGCTTCCAGGATCGCTGCCGGTTCGATACCGGCGAGGCGCGTCGGCAGGCCGACGGCGGTGAACAGAGCATCCTGCCGGCGTGCCAGCTCGGCCCGTGCCGGCGTCTCCTCGAGAACACGCCCCAGATCAACTGCCATGCCCATGCCGATGGCGATCGCTTCACCGTGCGTATACACCGTGTAGCCGGTGAGCTTTTCGAGCGCATGCCCGAACGTGTGGCCGTAGTTAAGGATGGCACGGCGACCGGTCTCGAACTCGTCTTCGAGAACGATCATCACTTTCAATTCGCAGCTGCGCTCGACGACACGCCGGTAGGTCCCGGCATCGACGGTTAGCAGTCCGTCGATCGACGCTTCCAGAAAGTCGAAAAAATCGGCATCGAGAATGACCCCGTATTTAATGACTTCCGCCAACCCGCAACGCAACTCCCGCATTTTCAGCGTCTTCAGCGTGGCGACATCGATGAGCACGTGCCTGGGCTGATGAAAAGCACCGACGAGATTCTTGCCTTCGGGCAGATCGACACCGGTCTTGCCGCCGATCGAACTGTCGACCTGCGCCACCAGTGACGTTGGCACCTGGACCAGGTCGATCCCGCGCATGTAGGAGGCGGCAAGAAAGCCGGCGGTATCACCGACAACACCACCGCCCAGGGCCACGATCACCGACTTGCGGTCAAGCCGAGCAGCGACGGCCGCGCTGTAGAGCGACGCCAGGGTTGTAAGGCTCTTGGCAGCCTCGCCGGCCTCAAAGACCGATACCTCGACTCGGCTGGCGCCGGCGCTTTCGAGCAGCGCGACGGTGGTAGCGGCGTATTCTGTGTCAACGTTGCTATCGGTAACGATGAGGCAGCTGCGGTCGTCAACGAACGGCCGGAGTTCCGAGCAATCTCCGTCGGCGAGCGAACGGTCGCCGATGACCAGGTCGTAGGCCCGGCCGGGCAACGGTATTTGAATGACCCGTTTTTCTGACATCAGCTCAAAAATGATTATTGCGTTTGCGACAGGTTCTCGCCAACTATAGGCGTCCTCTGTGGACCGCGTCAAACTATCTACGGCTGCTTGGCCGAGGGTCCGCTGGCCCGAACTTCGCTTCCACCGCCGCATTCGGGCCTCAACATGTAACATAATATATTAGTAATTAGATAGTTACACATTTTATACCAAATTTCGCCGGGATTTATCCAGTCCCTCCGATTTCTGGCCCCGCGGGCATTTCATAACTATCTTATTTTCAATATGTTATGGTTTTTTTCTGTGGTTTGGGAATTATTTTTCAAAAAATCTGCAACTAAACAGGCAGTTTACGAATCTTAAGATGGCAAGCGCCTAATTTCGGGGGATTTCTGCACTCAATACGGAGGAAGTACATTATGGCAAGGCACGATACAATGCGGTTCTACATGCATGATATCGGCGACATCCCGCTGGTGACAGTGGAGGAAGAGG
>DPYP01000542.1:0-1275 GCA_003545375.1 Lentisphaeria bacterium | reverse complement strand
TGCCAATCTCCGTTTGGTCGTCAAGATCGCCCACGACTTCAAGAGCATTGGCCTGCCGCTGCAGGACCTGATTTCCGAAGGAAACATCGGGTTGATGCGGGCGGCGGAAAAGTTCGACCCGGCGAAGGGTGCGAAGTTCAGCAGCTACGCAGCGTGGTGGATCAAGCAGAACATGCGCCGGGCGCTGGCCGAAAAGAACAAGACGATTCGAGTGCCGATCGCGTCGGCGGCAAAGATGAAAAAGATCAAGTCGGCGGCCAACACGCTGACGGAAGAGCTTGGTCGTGAGCCGACGACAGGAGAGATCGCGATACGTCTCGACTTCAGTGAGCGCGTAGTCAAACGTCTCAAGCGTTCGGATAACAAGACCGTGTCTCTACACGATCCGATCCTGCGCGGCGAAGACGGCGAGATCAACAGCCTGATTTCGGACGAATCCAATTGTCCGCCGGACCAGGCGATGGACGAACGCGAGTCGAGCGAACGACTGCGCCAGCTTTTGCAGGGTCTCGACCAACGGGAATGCACGATTCTGCTGATGCGCTACGGCCTCGACGGCAAGCCGCCGCGGACGCTGGAGGAAATCAGCAAGCATATCGGGCGGACACGGGAACGTGTGCGTCAGATTCAGAAGCGGGCGCTGAAGAAGTTGCGCAGCCAGATCGGCGACGACTACCAGGATGTCCGGTGGCGGCGGCACTGGCGCAACTTCAACTAAAAGCCGGCGGCGAAACGAACAATAACGACAGCCACCTCCGGGCCCGGGGGTGGCTGTTTTTTTGTTGTGTTGGGGGCGGAATCCCCGGAACCAGGCGAATCCCCCCCTAAGGACGAAAGGCACTGTTCAAGGGTCTTTTGCCTGGATTATTCATAAATTTTCGTGTGAAAGTTTACGAATGATTCAGGCCAATCGTCAACCAAGTTCGGATTGTGGCGCACGAAGCCGTGGAAAACATTGCCGGTCAACGATTGAGCTTGCGGCGTAGGGTTGCGGCTCGGCCCCTTTGCAACAGAGTTTTCTTGCGGGCGAAGGGCAGGCCGTCCTGATGCAGGCGCGACTTGATGTTGTCGGTGAGGTAGCCGGGATCAGGCGGGTTACTTTGGTATTTTGCGTCCCACAACCGTTTCCCGGCGCGCAGGATGTCGCCACGCGTGACGATTCCGATCAGCTTATCGTTCTCGACGACGGGCAGGCGTCTGTAGTTGTTCTTGAGGAAGATGTCCGCAACGGCGAACACATCGCGGGCCGGGTCGACTGTGAGCACGTTCCTGGAC
>DPYP01000114.1:2983-5110 GCA_003545375.1 Lentisphaeria bacterium | reverse complement strand
GACCAACGGTGAAAAGGAAGCCGGTTATCGGCAGAAAGATATTCAACAAGTCATTGCCGGGCACAACCCGGACATCCTGTGCCTGCAGGAAGGTGCTTACGGCGATTTCTGGGAGGAAATAATCAAGGAGAACAATTTTGTGTTCTCCAAGAATATCGATGGCGCGTATGCCCCATCTGTATGTTCGAAATACCCGGTTTCTGAATGTAAAATCCTGGACTTTTTCAAGCCGGGCGGTATCTACTTCAAGGTTCCCCTTGGGGATGCGGAACTTATCGTCCTCAATGTTCATCTCCCATGGGAACTCACGGAAGATCAGAAACGACGTGACATACTGGACGAACTGTTGTCTGCCTACTGCACGGACAGCAATCAGTACATCTGCATCTGCGGTGACTTCAATTCACGCTCTGCAGGTGAATGTGGCGAAGAATGGCAGGTCAGGTACCTGTCCACTTTATCCGGGTTGGCAGGAATGGTCTCCAACGATGAATGGGTCGCCGCCACAGACTTCCTTAAAATGAACGGGTTTACCGACAGCTACCGACAACTGCATTCAGCCAAAGGCTATTCGCAACACCATAGTATTGAGGAATTACGGGGACGATACCCTGAAATGCTGCAACAATTTCCGGCCGCCGACTTGAAAGGCCGATTCCTGCCGAATGGTATCCGGGTTGATTATATTTTTGTAAACCATAAACTGCTGAGCTGTCTGGATTCCTGTGAAGTTGACGGCTCGCCATTCACCTTTGACAGTTCCGACCACGCTCCGCTAATCGCGGAATTTAATTTTAATGGGAAGTAGATGACATGCTGACAAAAATCGGAAATGAACAGTGGGATTTTGTCGATGCGGATGGCGAGCAGATTGCTCTGCCGCCGGCAGATGATCCAGCCGCGGACATCAGGTTTCCAACCACCTGGCGAGTCTTCGGCCCGTTGCCGGACAAGAGCAAAGTCGCGCCGCTGCAGATCATCACCGGCCGGGATGTCCCGGATGTTGTCACCGCGCTCCGGGCCTTGCCGGAGACCTTGACGATCGACGGCGAGACCTTGAGCGGCCAAGACGTCGAGCTCGACGGGAACAGCCTCGATCTGAACCGGTTTTGCGAGGCCTACTCCACCGTGTTTTTCGACGCGTTCGGCGATCTCGCGGCACGCGTCGGCAGGCAGGCTTATGTCTTCGCCGAGCTTGAGCTCGATGAAGAAACGGTCGTGCCATTCGGTGCCGGATCGGATTTCTGGATGCAATGGTGGATCGACGGACAGCCGGTCTACGACACGCTCGACGGCGGCAACAAGATGCACCCGCCAACACACACCGATCATTCTTTCCGGTGCACGATGGCGGCAGGAAAACACCTGCTGGCCGTGCGGTTGATCAGCGGCCAGACCAGCTGGGTACTCGAGACCGGCGTGCTCACCCCGCGCGAGGAAGCGCTGTCGCGGATCACGGTGTCCGATCGCTGGCAGTTCCTCCCCGACTTCGACGAGATCCGGCCGCCGTACTCACGCGATTCGCTCGGCCAGACCTCGCTCGACTGGGGCCACACGATGGCGATCAACACCGACCGGTGCCTGGCCGAGGAAACGATCGAATGCGAATTCAAGATGACCGGTGAGGCGAATTTCGGGATCATTCTCGGGGCGCAGGACAACGGACACTATTACACCGTGCAGATCCCGCGCTGGGGGCAGCTGTGGCGGGCGCGCGCCTTTTGGGCCGGTATCTGCATGGCCGACGGCAGCGGCCATCTGCGCAACCTGCAGATGCAGCTCGTTCCGTACGTCGTCTGCCAATGGAACACCTGGATCCACCTCAAGGTGGAACGCCGTGGCAACTGCATCCAGACCTGGATCGACGGCACCAAGGGACCGTCCGTTGTCGACGACACGTACGGGCCGGGGCGCGTCGGCATCACCGGCTTCACCCGTTACACGGTACGCCATTTGCGGATCGACGGCGAAGCTGTAGATCGTCCGGAATGGCAAGCTGGCGACCATCGCGGCCAGCCATGGTTCCTGCCGGTACCAACTGACGATACCCACGTGCTGCAGGGGTCCGGAGAACTGTTACATCTGTCGGACGACGAAATCCTGATGGTGCTCGACGATCAACGCCCT
>DPYP01000114.1:2133-2588 GCA_003545375.1 Lentisphaeria bacterium | reverse complement strand
CATGCCGAGCTGTCGCTCGGGCCGGGCAACCCGCGGGCAATGCCGTGGGGCTTGCGCTGGTTCGTGCCGCGCCCGGGGATCGTGCGGGCGTTCACCCTGAGCGACGCGTGGACGGGCGGTGAGCAGATGCCCGGATCGGATGACGGTGCATTGCTCACCTGGCAGGACAGTGACGACAAGTGCAGAACCTGGTCCGCACCGGCGCCCTGCGAACTTCTCGGCGACTGGAACCGCGACATCTTTCGGGAAGGCTGCTGGAATCACATCTACGGCGGTACTCGCCTGAAGGACGGCACACTGCTGATGCTCATCCTGCACGGCTACCGACAACTGCAGGAGATTATTCCCAACCGCGGCCAGGGCACCTGGGGCTCGGAGTGTGCGCAACCGTACGTCAGCCGCTCCGAAGACGACGGCATGACCTGGGCGGAGCCGGTGCCGATGGACAATGCCGC
>DPYP01000114.1:0-1809 GCA_003545375.1 Lentisphaeria bacterium | reverse complement strand
GTCAACGACGGTGACAGCCCGAACGGACCGCACGGCGGCTTTTCGGAGACCTGTTTTGCCGAGCTGCCGAGCGGTCGTATCGTGGCACACGCCCGGCCATTCGCGGCGCCCTACATGTGGCGCACCCACAGCGACGACGGCGGCCGGACCTGGCGAGTCGTGACCTACGAACCCTTCTCCGGCGCCGGCGGACCGCAACTGTTATGCACGCAGTCCGGTTATCTCGTCAGTGTCAAGCGCGGCCCGGCCTTGTCTCTGCATATCAGCACGGACGGCGGCATGAACTGGGACCAGGGCACGATCATCGATTACCATGCCTCGTTCAACGGCCAGATCCTCGAGGTCGAACCGGATGTCGTGCTGGTTGTCTACCCCGAGTCCATGGGTGAAGTCCGGCGGTCATTCGCACGGGCACAGTTGATCCGGATCACCCCGGACGGACCGCTGCCGTTAAAAGATTGAATGAACAAAGCTGCAAGTCAGCGAACCAGGGGGGTATCATGCCGGAACCGATCTATTACGATTCACATATGCACACACCGCTGTGCAAGCACGCCGACGGTGAACCCGGGGAGTATGCCGAATATGGCCACGCCGCAGGCCTGAAGGGAATCGTTTTCACCTGCCACAATCCAATTCCCAGTGGCTACAGTGCCGGCGTTCGCATGGAGATTTCGGAATTGGATGAATACGTGGCGATCGTGCATGACGCCGCCGAGGCATGGGCCGACCGCCTTGACGTGCGTCTGGGAATTGAGAGCGATTATGTACCCGGCATGGAACCGTGGCTCCACGAGTTGCACAGTATGGCGGAATTCCAATACGTTCTCGGCTCGGTGCACCCACAGATGTCCGAGTACTCCGAGCGTTTTGCCGGTGACAGCCACGTGGTGATCCAGGAACATTACTTCGAGCACCTGGCCATGGCGGCGGAGACCGGCGAGTTTGACTGCATCTCCCATCCGGACCTGGTCAAGAACGTAATCCCACAGCAGTGGGATGTGAGGGCTGCCATGCAGCATATCCGGCCGTGTCTCGATCGCATAGCAGCGACCGGGGTGGCGATGGAGTTGAATACATCGGGATACTACAAGACAATACCGGAAATGAACCCCAGCCCGGAAATGCTGGCAGAGATGCAGCAACGCGACATCCCGGTCGTCGTATCCTCCGACTCGCATCAGCCGGTACGCGTTGGTGATCGGTTCGGCGAAGCGCTCGAGTTGCTCACGGCAACCGGCTACAAGCAGGTGAGCTACTTTATTGAACGCCGCCGGCAGGACGTCGACATTGCCGCGGTAGCCGCATCGCTCGAACTCCCGTAAAACGCCGGCTCTCTCTTTACCCCACTCTTCGTCGTGGAAGTGGAAAAAGAGGCACTTGACCTCCCACACGAAGAGCGAGCCGGCTTGCGATATCGGCGCCGGAATCCAGGCTGCCATCGACGCCAAACTCAATCCGTAAAACCGATTGACACGTTGATCTTGAAAAAAACAGTCTGCAGGCAGACACTTGGCACCGTTGTATAATGTATCAGAAAATATATATCGATCATGAGGCTGACACGCAGGGGACGGCCATGGTACAGACCAGACACCGTTTCACNNGCCGGCAGGACGTCGACATTGCCGAGGTAGTCGCATCGCTTGAACTCCCGTAAAACGCCTGCCTTCTCTATTTACCCCACTCTTCATCGGGGAAATGGGCGATAAAGGGGTGGTGGGATTTTGAAGATTCGGGCTCGCCTGAACGCGACTAATAATCCAACAGCACTGCCGTCCGCCTGGCCATTTCGCGACGCCATTCATC
>DPYP01000498.1:0-6140 GCA_003545375.1 Lentisphaeria bacterium | reverse complement strand
CGTTTCTGGCTCTGCGGCGAGAAGCCGAAGAGTCCGGGCGATCCCTGATCGTGGGCACGCGCATGGGGTACTTCAATGGTCCAGTCAGCCGGCTCTTCGGTGCCGCGTGCCCAGGCCTTGGCGCGGATGACGCCGGCGCCGCCTTCATCGACATCGACGCGTGTCTTCATCGTGAACCAGGTATTGGCTTTCCACTCGAAAGGCACTGCGACCTTGAGCCGGTCATGGTTCGAACTGACTTCGAGCTGCTGCCAGTTGCCCTTGAGCGCGATGATGTAGCGCTGGTGCACCAGGCCGACCGTCGACATGACACGGCGATTACCGTCCGTCATCACATCTGCCGTCATCGTATAATTGGTCGAGTGGGGATGGCCGATGAACGTCATCGCCCGCTGGAACAGCAGACGGTCCAGGGTTTTTGCCAGCACTTTGCTGCCGTCGCGCTCGCGCACCTCCCACTTGAACCGGGCACCGATCCACGGCAACGGCGGATAAGCAAAGTTGACATCCGTCTCCTGCTTGTGCGGCACCGTCAACTTGTAGCCTTCAAAATCCTCGCTGTACGGAGGTACCGGCAGAATGCGGCCGCGCGTCGTTCCCTGCAGTCCGCCGCCGGTGACCTTGAACATGCCGGCCGACGGCGCATTGATGTCGTCGGCACGGATAATATTGCCGTCCTTCGGTGTGGCGTTGAGCTTGACTTTCACCTTGGCCGCGGGCGGAATGAACTTCTCCCACGATACTGTCGCGGCAACATCTTGTTCGACCACGCGCCCGTCTGCATCCAGGGCCTGCAGCTGCATGGCTACTTCCTCACCGGGCCGCAGCATCAGTTCGGCCGGTATCGGCCGCAGGCGAACTGGATTGCCCGCCGCAACATCGGTTTGTGGCTTTGCCGGCGGCACGCCGGATGTGTCACGTTCCTTGCCGAAGCAATAGATTTTCTCGGTTGTGTGCACGAAAATCCTGCCGCTCCAGACGGCCGGCGCGCCAAGGCAGGTGCCCTCGAGCTGGACCTTTGCCAGTTCCTCCGCCCCGGTATCGGACGGACGCAGGATGTAAAAGTTTCCGTCCTTCATCGGCACGTACAGCTTGCCGTCGGCGTACAGCGGTGAGGCGTGCAGCTGTGAATTGCTCAGCTTTCTCGACCACAGGATCTCTCCTGTATCGGCGTTGACACAGGCCAGCTCACCGGTGTGCGTGGTCTGGTAAACACGGCTGTTCGCCAGAACCGGGGAGCTGGTGAAGATGCCCAGCTTGTTGCGCCACACTTCGGCTTCCGGTCCGAAAACCAGCGGGGTCTTGTCGTCGGGCCCTGGCATCCTGTCCATGCGCACAGCGACCATCCGGCCGATCTCGGTAGTGTCCAGGTTCTCCTTGCCGTGAATCGCAATGACCAGATCCTTATGCAGCACAACCGAAGAGTTGACGCCGCCGCGCAGCAGTTGAAAACGTGACAGCGGCGCGCCGGTACGCGCATCGACACAGACAATGTTGCCGCAACCGGTGCCCGCATAGAACACCCGTTTGCCGGCTCGATCCGCGAACACCGGCGTGGAGAACGAACTGTCGGTCGGTCGTACGCCCGGCGCCGAAGCCCATACCAGGTTGCCGGAAGTCTTGTCGAACGCATAGAAGCGGTCGCGTGCCGGTCCCTGTTTCCCCCAGAAGGCTGTGATGCCGCGGACAATCACCAACTCGCCGTCGATCACCGGTGAGCCCGTGCGCCCGTTCGGAAACGTCAACCGCCCGAACTCCTCCAGCATCGAATGCTGCCACAGGATATTGCCGTCGGTATCGAGCGCCACGAAAAGGCCGGGTGAGGTCATCAGGTAGATGTTGCCGGTATCCGGATCGACGGTCGGGCTGCCAATGGAATAGCGGTTGTAGATAATGTCGCTGATGAAATCAGTGAAGCTCACCTCCCAGATCTTCTTACCCGTGGTCGCATTGAGGCAGGCCAGAATCTCCTGCTGGTCCTGGCCCTCGCCCCTGTAACCCCAGGCATAGACCCGGCCCCGGTCAATGACCGGCGTACCGCGACCGGGCAAGTCGTAAGTCCAGCGATGATTCTCGCCGCCAACCGTCCAGCTGTCGACCAGTCCGGTCGCGGCGGAAGCCCCCATCTGCCCGGGGCCGCGCCAATTGTGCCAGCCCGTCCCTTGACCATCGAGGCTGGCCGCCTGCTCGGGTTGTGGCTCCACGACAAGGTCCGATTTGCGGTCTCCGCATGAGCCGCAAACAAAAATGATCAGGGCGAAAAGAGCGGTCGATCTCATCGATTACTCCAAAGCTAGCAAGTGATAAAGTGAGGAGATGCTGAATATAGCACTACGGTGCTGCTATGCCATTCTCCGCTGTGCGCGTGGTGTCGGCATTGCGGCTGGATGGAGCCGATGGTATAGTATGGGTCATCATTCGATGGACGAATCGGGCAACCTCCAGACTCACTGATGTCAATATGAATTATCGACTCATGGCAATACTGATCGGTGTCATCATCCTGCTCGGCGGATGCGAATTACTGAAAAACCATAAGAAAGTCGTCAAGCTCGAAGTCAAGCGAGTCGGAATCATGATCCACGACGGCAAGTGGGACGCGGTCAAGAAGAAAATGGCCAGGGGCTTCATCTGGGAAA
This sequence comes from Lentisphaeria bacterium, assembly GCA_003545375.1. Taxonomy (GTDB): domain Bacteria; phylum Verrucomicrobiota; class Lentisphaeria; order JABSQK01; family CAJWLW01; genus CAJWLW01. The sequence goes on along the minus strand of DPYP01000498.1, from coordinate 3,501 downwards.
CCAGTGACGGTGCCAAGTTTGGCCGCACAAAAAAAGGCCAAGAAGTCGGGAAACACCTATTTATCAAATCCCTGCGGGGCGTACCCAATCATCGTAACTTCGAGTTCGTTGTCGAGAAAGTCGGGAAGATCGACAAGACCACCTGCATCGCGCGCTGTGAAGCGCGCCTGCGCATAAACAAGGGGACCGATCGCTTCGATACCATCATCTGGCAGATGGCACAGACCTGGAAACAATCGAAGAAGGACAAAACCTGGCGACTGACCAAGATCAAGGACAATGGACCGAAAAAAGGTTACAAAGGCCAGATTTACAACACCAACCCCTCCCGCAAACGGTGAAAGACCCCCGTTCCGGGGCACCAACTGGGTTAGCAGCTGCGATGACGGCGGCCGGCAAAAGACAACGAATAAGAGCTCGACTTCCAGCCGCTTATTGACTGCTGTTGCCCGGCAGGCACAGGGCTAACGCCAGCCCGCGATCGGCGGCTACGCCATCGCCCGTTCGATATCGATGCGCCCTGCATCGATCAGATGCCGGAAATGCGCCACCGACTCCGCCACGCCCTCCGGCAGCGTTCGCCAGTGTACGCCGGGGATCGCCCGGTTCAGTTCGCTGTCGTCAAACTCGCCCGGCAACGGGATCGGCGCATCGGCAATCGTGATCGTGCCCGCGGCTTCAGGCAGCACGTCCTCGATGGCTGCAACGAATTCCGGCATGTCCGCAACCGCCCCCCCCATGTTGAAGACCGGCGCCCCGGCGAGCTCGGTCCGCGCGGCCAGGATCAGGCAGTTCGCAACGTCCGGCGCATACTGATACGTCCAGACGCCCGACAGCGTGATCTCGTAAGGGCGCCCGACGATAGCGGCAAGCACAGCTTTCGTCGGTGTCGAGGAAATCCCCTGGTCACGCCCCGGCCCGTAAACCGTAAACGGGCGGAAGCCGATGCTGGGCACCTGATAATCCTGCCAGTAAATCCTGGCCGTGTCTTCATTGGCAACTTTGCTGACGCCGTAAATCGTATTCGGCAGCAGCGCCGCGTCATGAGCCAGCGGCCCTGCCGGATACTTGTCTGCCGTGCCGTACACCGCCACTGAACTGCAATAGACGAACCCCTGAATCTGTGGGGCATGGCGCTTGATCGTCTCCAGGATCACCGTGGTGCCGACAACGTTCACCCGCATTCCAAGCACCGGATCAGCGCGGCAGAACGGCACCTGCAACGCCGCCAGATGAATGATATGGGTGATGCCGTTGTCAACAACCGCACGCTCGAACTGCTCGAAATCCGTGATGTCGCCCTGGACGAAATTGACCTTGTCGATGTCCGTGTCGTCCATGACCAGCCGCAGACGATACGGGTTGTCAACCAGATCAAACGTCGTAACGGCAGCGCCTTCATCCAGCAACTGCTTGATCGTCCAGGCGCCGATGCAGCCCATGGCGCCGGTGACAAGAAAGTGTTCGCTCATTTTATCAGTGTTCCGGGTTTCAGGTTGCAGGTTTCGGGATAGGGTATTTCACAATCGGTCCGCAATGTACTGCAACTCTCCAAAACTCCATCACAATTCATGCTCGATCCACGACAATTCATCGGTCAACCGATCGAAGACCTCGACACCCCGTCACTCCTGCTGGACTGGCCGGCGTCACAGAAGAACATCCGGTATCTGGCCGAATACTTCAGCGACCGCCCCTGCCGGCTGCGGCCCCATGTCAAGAACCACAAATGCACGACTCTGGCACGCAAGCAGTTGCAGGCTGGCAATTGTGTCGGCTTCACATGCGCCAAGGTCAGCGAGGCCGAAGTCATGGCAGCGGCCGGCTTCGACGATCTGCTGATTGCGAACCAGATCGTCGGCAAAGCCAAAGTCGCGCGCTTAGTCGCGATCGCCAGACAATGCAACATCGCGGTCGCCGTCGATCACGTCGACCAGGTCGATGAACTGTCGGCCGCCGCAACTGCCAACGGCGTTACCATAGGTGTCTTGGTCGAAGTCGACATCGGCATGGGGCGTTGCGGCGTCGCGCCGGGACCCCCGGCAGTCGATCTGGCGCGCCTGGTCACCGCAGCGCCGGGACTGGACTACCGCGGATTGCAGGCCTTCGAAGGGCACCTGATCTATATCAACGATCTCGACGAGCGCTCACGACTGACCCACGAGAGCATGACCAAGGCCGTCGAAACGAAAACCTTGATCGAGGCCGACGGCATCCCGTCACCAACGATCAGCGGGGGCTCGTCCGCCACCTACATGGTTTCCGGCGTCATGGACGGTGTCACGGAACTGCAGGCCGGAACTTACCCGACCATGGACTGGCGCTATCACGAAATGGTACCCGAGTTTGAGATCGCCATGACGATACTTGTCCGCGTCATCAGCCGGCGACCGGGCGAAGCTGTTGTCGACATTGGTGTCAAAGGCGCCGGCGGCGAGTTCGGAGAGCCCCTGGTCGCAGGATATCCCGACATTGAGGTACCCTTTTTCAAGTCGGAGGAGCACCTGCTGCTGCGCAACGCGCCGGATGCCTGGCGCATAGGCGAACCGCTGCACCTGATCTCCAGTCACGCCTGCACGACTTGCAACCTCCACCGCAACCTGTTCGTGCACGAGGCCGGCAAAGTCGTCGATGTCTGGCCAATCGAAGCCGCCGGACGCTTGAGTTGACGTTGGCGGTGTGCCGCCGTCCGGGAACGACGATGTGGCCCAGCAACACGCGCCTTGGCAACCAGGCATTCCCCACGCCTGAAATTAGCTGTCTAATCAACACTCATTTTATTCCCGTAGTTCCTTCAAATACACCGGTTCACTTCCACGCGCCTGCGACAGCCGGGCAGCTTCGACGATTTCGAAAAGCTCTGTCATCGATTCGTACGGCAGCGCTGGCTGGCGCGTCTCGACCATTGTCCGGATCATCTTCATGATCTCGATACCGCCAAGCGCGAAATTGTGGTCGTTGACCCACTCGGAATGAATGCAGCCGGAGCCGCTGTACGCCTCGCAGCGGGCGCCGCATTCCGGGCCGGATTAGCAAGCCTGGAAACCGGCCAAACACAAGAAATCGGTGTCCATTTAGGTGACCGACACGGAATACGCAATCGCAGCCAGCCGAACCGGAGGTCTCCGAGCCAGCAGACTTTCGTGGTTCCCGTAGAGCGCCCTAACGTTTTGTTTGTGAAGTTGTTTTTGCCGGGAGCAGAGGGGTATAGTAGCCCTGGTTTTTCCAAAAAAAGCCTGGCTTGTTTCGGTAATTCGGAAACCCCTCAACCAACTGATACTCATAATCCACGACTCGACTGAGTTCGTCGAAGTTCGAATTGTGAGTACGTGCAGGACACCCGAATGTGCTGAGTGTCTCCAAGCATTTCGACGCCGACGCAACGCGCACTTCGAGCTATTCATTGCGTCGACGTCGAGCATGGCTGGACGGTTGGTGGCAACGGCACAAATCCTTCCAAACGGAGAACGGCAGAGAAAGTTGGCGTACCTTACCAAGCCC
>DPYP01000479.1:0-2891 GCA_003545375.1 Lentisphaeria bacterium | reverse complement strand
GCTCAAGACGGTGACACGCTATGTCGCGCCGGTGATCCCGAGATGGTAGTGGTCAATGGCTTAGATAAGATAAGCGTTGAAACGTAGGTTCGCGTCCCGTTGGAGTTCACCGCTTCAGCTGTGTCTTTGCGTCCTGCCGCCTTGCAGAACGGAGAAGACACAGCTGAAGCGGTGAACTCCAACTAGGAGCCACGCAACTTCGACACCAAATTTTCAACCCCGAACCATAGCAGCACAGGTACAGATGCTCGATAAACAAAGTACTGAAGCCGGTGGATTGTCTTTGCAGTTCGCCGATGGTTTTGACCAGGCGTTCGACATGACCACCTGGATGAAATATCAGGGTGATGTCAGAACAGAAAAGGGCTATGCAGTCCTCGACGCAGTGGCAGCACCGGGCGAATGGGGGGATGCAAGTATCTGCACCCGGGGAAAACAGTTCAATCCCGGCTTGCAAGGGACGAACGGCGCGGAGGTCACTTTCGTGGGGCATACCCAGGGAAGCTACGGATCGGCCCCTCACAATCAGGATCACCCGGAACACATCGGGAACCCGCTCTCGGGCCCCTACATCACGGGAATGTGCCTGACGATTGCCAACTACCATGGGCCGATTGTGCCGCATGATGGTGAGGCGCAACCTGAAATTACCGACGATGAACAAATCGATTCTGACCTGATGAGCGGCTACAGGGCCTCAGGAACGCGCCCCAGCGCCAGACGCGGGGTGCAAATCCATTTTGACTGGATGCATACATGGGGACTCGACTATTTCCTCTGTCGCGATCTTCTTCCCGAGGATTACGGAAAGTACCCGGAATGGAACGTCCACCTGGATACACTCGAAGAAATCATGGCGCAAGGCCAGTTTGTTGCCGGCGCCCCTTTTGCACTCGTCGGGAGGCATTATCATCCGGATCAGGTCAACAATCCCCTGGGCCGGCGTTACGGGCTTTACCTTACGGATGATGGAAACGCCGTTTCCTGGACGCTGGACGGCAAGATCATGGACACCGTTGCTATCCCGGGTTTCTTCACGCCCGAGTCGGTGCGAGACGGCGCCTACGTCTCGATCGCAGGAGCCGGTTATCAACCGCACTTCTGGATGATTGATGATGTGGAGATATACACCAGCTAACGTACCCGGGGGAGATTGAACCGTTAATTGACGTGTTGGTTGAAAGTTTAGCCACTTTGGGCGATTGTTGAGTAGTCTGCTTCCCCGTACCACGATGCCGGGAGTCACGCTCACGGAGGACGCAGTACGGGCAGCTTAGGACTCTTTGGTTGCGGCCAACACTAGCGGCTACTGGCGGCCCGGCTGCGCTAGGTCATCCATGGTTCCTTTTCCTTGCGGCGTTTAAGGTTTGTTGAAACTGTACGCCGCTCTCTTAACACCACCACTCCACCCACTCCACCACTCCACCCAATACTCTCATGGATGCAGGCACGACAATCCGTTTGGAATCATCGCATGACGTGCTGTTGTTCGATGCCGCCACCGGTGCGCTCGTGTCGTTCCGGAGCAAGGCGGTGCCGGACCAGGAGTTTATTATCGCGGGCAGCCCGCAGCCCGTCTTCGTCGTCCAATATCTGGATGAGAAACGCCGCTTCCGCCAATGCCAGTCGGATGAGGCTGCGGAGGTCGAGGTCGGCATCGTAGCTTCGTCGGAAGACGGCGGCACGACGACGCTCACCGCACAATTCCGGCAGTTGGCGGAACTGGATCTCGACGTCACCGTGACAGTGCGCGCCGCCGCCAACGACCGCTACAGCTACTGGTCACTCTCCCTGCGAAACGGCGGGGATCTGGGCCAAGGCTCGCCAGTAGCCGACCGGATCACAGATGTGCAGTTTCCTTTCATTGTCTCGCCCTATAGTCTGGACGGCGAGCCGGGTACCGAAGCCTTGCTGTATCCGTTCGGGCCCGGCGTGTTGCTCGAAAGTCCAAAGCCACAGGACCTGCAGCCGGACTGCCCGCAGACCTGGCAGATGCGGCCGGAGAACGGTGACTGCTGTCACTATCCCGGCCTGACTATGGCCCAGTTCCTCGCCTACTATAATGATCGAGCCGGCATCTTCGTGAGCTGCCGGGATACCGACGGCATGATCAAGCTGATCATGCCTGTGCACCGCGAGCCTGGAATCCGACTCGGTATCTCCCACGTCGGCGACTGGCCGCAACGCGGCGAGCGCCGGTTGGAGTACGACGTCGTGATCGGCAGCTTTACCGGAGACTGGTACGCGGCCGCGGACCTGTACCGCGAATGGAGCCTGCAGCAGAAATGGGCGGCCATCCCGCTGAGCAAGCGCGACGATGTACCGGCGTGGCTGCTCGACTCGCCACCGCATGTCATCCTGCGCATCCAGGGCGAGCTCGACCTCGGCCCGGCGCAGCCGAACGAGGCGTTCCTGCCGTACGACAAGACGCTGCCGCTCCTGGATGCATTAGCTGAGCGGATTGATGCGCCGCTGGTGCCCGTCATTATGTCGTGGGAACGGCCTGGCCCATGGGTCTACCCGGATTGCTTTCCGCCGGCCGGAGGCGAAGCGTCACTGCGCGAGTTTACACAACTGGCCCGGGAACGCGGCTGGCGTATCGGCACCTTCTGCAACGGGACGAGGTGGGTAGTGGGCCACTTGTGGAGCGGCTACGATGGCACCGACTACTTCGCCGAGCAGGGTGGCGACCGTTCGGTGTGCCAGACTCACACGGGGGAGCTCTGGCGCGAGGAATGGGACGCTACCTGGCGGCCCAGTTACCCGGCCTGCCTCGGCGCGCCGCAGACCCGGGAGCTTGCGCAGAACTTCATCCGCACCGTGACCGATCTGGGGCTGGACTCGATCCAGTTCCTCGATCAGAACGTCGGCTGCTGCACGTTTCCCTGCTT
>DPYP01000110.1:0-2776 GCA_003545375.1 Lentisphaeria bacterium | reverse complement strand
ATCGGTAAGATGACCGGTGTCGCGCTGCCGGTAATCGCCGAGGACTCCGACCGGTTCGACGGCCGGGCACTGGTGGTCGGGCGCACGACCGCAAACCTGCGGGATCACAACCCCGACAACTGGGCGCGCGATACGATCTATCTCGGTTATGGCGACGGTGATATCGCAATCATCGGCCAGGGGCCGCAAGGCACGCTGTTCGCGGCTTACGAGTTTCTGCGACACCAGGGCTGTCGCTGGTACCTGCCCGACCATATAATCGACGAAATCGTGCCGCGCCGCGCCGAACTGGAGTTGCCGGAGTCGCCTCTCCAGTACACGCCGACATTCGTCGAACGGGGCTGGCACCCGCACCCGTCCTCGCCGGGCGCGTTCAAGGTACATATCAACAAGTGGGCGACGCGTAACGGTATCAACGCGATTTGCGCCGGGACAACCTTCGATTACGGTGAAGAACTCGGCCACGGACTGCGCCTGCGGGAAGGGCATACCCTGCCCGCCCTGATCCCGTCGGCAGATTTCCCGCAAACGCTCGAGACGTTTGCCGCACACCCGGACTGGTACCCCCTGCACGACGGCAGACGCGTGCACCAGTACAAGGACGGCCGTCCCGTACAGGCCTGCCTGTCGAATCCGGAAGTCGTCGCCGAAGTGAGCCATCGTGTGATCTCCTGGCTCAACGAATACGGTGACTGCTGGCGATTCTCCGTGAGTCACTCCGACGAACCCACCTACTGGTGCGAATGCGATGCGTGCAAAGCGATGGACGGGCCGAACAGCAAATGGCAGAAAAACGACCTGTACGACGCCTACGGGCTGAAATCAAAGCAGGGACCGGGGCCGCTGAGCCGGCGCTGGGTAGCCTTTGTCAATCAGGTCGCGGAGCAGGTCGCCGCTGTGCACCCCGACATCAAAATTTCGTTCTATGCATATGGCTCCACGGTCATGCCGCCAACCGGCGATGACTGGAAACTGGCGCCGAACATTATCGTCGAATATGCCTATGGCGACGGGATCTGCCTCGGCCACGATTTGACGGCAGAAAATTGCCCGACCAATGCCGCAGCCCATGCCTGGCTGAGCGACTGGGCCGCAGCGGGGCGCCCTGTCATCATGTACGACTACCCGCCGGGTGGCGGCAATTTTGATGTACCGACGGGCCATCTTCGACGCTACCAGACGCTGTTGCGTTATTCACAGGCACATGGTGTCATCGCCTGGGCCGGCGAAGGCCAGGGCAGCTGGGCCGGCTCCGGCCTCTGGCATTATTTGAAAGGACGCCTGCTTTGGGATGTCAACAGTGATGTGAGCATCTTGATCGCAGAGTTCTGCCACGACATATATGGTCCGGCCGAAACGACGATGCAGAGTTTCTATGTCGAATTTGAAGCAGCCCTGGACCAGATCGACGACCACCAGATCTGGGGCAGCTGGATCACGGCGCTGCCCGACCAAGACGTTGAACGCTTATCAGCGTTGCTGAGCGAAGCGGAGACGCAGGCGCCTGCCCCACCCTTCGATCGCCATATTGCCATGATGCGCGCCGCTTTCAACACCCTCGAGATGCAGCGCCTCGCGACTGCCGCCAATGAATCCGGATTCGCCCGTTACAACAAGATGCGTGAAGCGACGCTGGCGCTCGTTGAACGCCACAACCTGCCAGTCACCGATCGCTGGCGCGATGAGCTCGCGAAAAATCCGTACCGGCCGCCGTTCAAGGCGCTGAACGCCAAAGAACTGCTCGATCTGGAGAGTGGTTGGCAATTCCGCGTCGACGACTCGGACACATGGCGCGACATCCGCGTCGACGACTATTGGACGGGACAGGGCATCAACTACCATGGAATCGCCTGGTACACCACCGAGTTCGTCGTGCCTGATGATATTGCCGGCGGCACTGTATGGCTCTTGTTCGGCATGATCGATGGCGACTCGGAGGTCTGGGTAAACGGCAAGTCACTGGGCAGCATGCCCGGCGCGCCCTGGGATAAGCCGAAGGCGTTCGTGATCACCGAGACACTCGAACCCGGCGCCACGGCACAGGTCCGCATCCGCGTCACCAAAAAGCTGTACGCCGCCGGTATCAACGGTGGTGTTCGACTGGTGCATAGCAGGTAGAGATAGATATTCGGTGAACGACTTGAAAGCATCCTGCATCACCCTGGAGAGCCGATTTCCCACGACCGAAAAACGGGCCGCAGCCGAGGGAGCCGTTCGGCTCTGAGCGAAACTACGCCTGGAACTCATGTGTTCCCGCCATGCACACTGTGAACTGGCCGCTGCCAACGGGCCATTCGATCTTTGCCTTCCGGATACCTTTCGGGATGTGAACCCGCATAGGATCCTGCGCGCATCGCCGCAGCGAAAGCGAGCCTCAACTGCATACGCACTCGTCGTCGGTAATGCACGGCGCGGTTAGCCAACAGGGTCTGGACGTTTTCACGATGCGTACCAATCAGTACTTCACAGCACTAAAACTCCTGGCTCCAGGGAGAAGCGGGAGAGATATACGGCTCGACATATTTCAAGAATTGCGTGTGACCATCGACATAGAGCATGTTGCACGATTCGAGATGACGATACAACGAATAATGCTCTGATTGATTGGCCGCTACGCGAGTGCTAAAGTCCGTTAAATTGGCGTCACCGATGAGATAAGTCCCGGACGGGGTTTCCCAGAATTCGATTTTGTGGGGGCCCGGACCGTGGGGCGCGGCATAGTCATCCGAAGCAACAGTCGACCAGCGGTTGATGCTGTAGCCGATCGGATCATTCA
>DPYP01000121.1:0-7384 GCA_003545375.1 Lentisphaeria bacterium | reverse complement strand
CAGGCACTGGACTGCGATTTCTATACCTTCTCCGGCCACAAGATGTACGGCCCCACAGGTGTGGGTGTGCTGTACGGCAAGCGCCGGCTGCTGGATGCCATGCCGCCATACCAGGGCGGTGGGGATATGATCAGCTCAGTGCGCTTCGAAGGTACGACCTACAACGCGTTGCCGTACAAGTTCGAAGCGGGCACACCGAACATTGCGGGGATAGTCGGCCTTGGAACCGCTGTCGATTTCGTGCAGGCACACCTGCCGAAACTTGTCCCGTTCGAGGCAACCCTGATGGCATATGCGGAGTCCGCACTGTCGGCGGTCGACAGCGTCACGATTGTCGGTGCACCGCAGCAACGGGTTGGTGCTCTGTCGTTCCTGATCGACAACGTACACCCGCACGATATCGGCACAGTCGTCGACCTGCAGGGCATTGCCATTCGCGTCGGCCACCACTGTGCACAACCGTTGATGGAGCGTCTGGGGCTGGTTTCGACCGCCCGTGCCTCCTTCGGCATCTACAACACAACCGAGGATATCGATCGGCTGGCCGCCGCGATTCCCGAAGTAACGAAGGTATTCGGCTGATGTTTGATTTGACTGAGCTATACCAGGAAGTCATTCTCGACCATAACAAGTCGCCACGCAACTTCGGGCCTATGACACCGCCACCAACACACCAGGCGGAAGGCTATAACCCGCTGTGCGGCGACCGCTTCACTGTTTACATTCGACTGAACGGCGATGTGATCGAGGAGATCCGCTTCGAAGGCCATGGCTGTGCGATTTCGAAGGCGTCCGCATCGATGATGACCGAGGCGCTGCAGGGCATGGACCGGGAGCAGGCCGAATCGCTGTTTGCCGAGATTCATGACATGCTGACCGGCAAGAGGGCGTTGGACGCGCTCGACACGGACAAGCTCGACAAACTCGTCGTGCTGTCCGGCGTCTGCGAATTCCCGGTGCGTGTGAAATGCGCCACACTAGCCTGGCACGCCGTCCACAGTGCACTGAAGGCACAGGGACCAACAACAACGGAATAGGTACAATGATCAAATTGCCACGCAAAGTCGAATACGGACTGATCTCACTGATCCATATGGCCGAGATGTCGCCCGGTGCGGTGACGACGACGCGGAAAATGGCAGGACAGTACCACCTGCCGCAGGAGTTGCTCGGCAAGGTGCTGCAGGCATTGACCAAGGCGCAACTGATCGAATCGATCCAGGGGGTTAAAGGTGGCTACCGCCTGCGGCGCCAGCTCGCCGACATCGGTCTGGGCGAAGTCATTGAGGTGCTCGACGGTCCCATGCAACTGGCCCGCTGTACCTGCGATTCTCACAGCTGCGAGCAGGAGAGCAGTTGCAACATCCAGGGGCCGATCTATCATTTTCAGGACCAGCTCACACGGCTGATCTGCAGTCTGTCGATTGCGTCATTTCAGCAAAAAGCTGTCATATTACAGAACAGCTACGACACTTGGGAAGCCCTGGACAAAACACTGTAAACATCGGAGAGGCAATTATGTTGACCAAAGAGGATGTGACACCTTCAGCCGGCGACGACGGCGCGTGCGATATGAAGCCGGACGAGATTCTCGAACTGATCCGCGTCGTTGAAGACCCGGACGTCGGAATGAGCATTGTCGATCTAGGCCTGATCTACGAGGTCAAGAATGACAATGGCGATATCAACGTCGATATGACGCTGACTTCACCAAGCTGCCCTTATGGTCCGCAGCTGGTGGCCGAAGTCAACTATATCCTGAAGTCCATCCAGGGCGTCAAGACAACCAATGTCGAGGTGGTCTGGGATCCGCCGTGGTCCCTCGACAACGTCAGCGAAGCGGTTAAGCTCGACCTCGGCATGGACCTGTAGCGCGCACTCGTGGGAGACTTGTACCAGGACACCCTGCTCGATCACCATCGCAACCCGCGACACTTCGGTGAACTCGGTGGTGCACCCAGTGTCGAACGCAAGAATCCATTGTGCGGCGACGTTGTTCGTCTTGCCATAGATCTGGCGGACAATGCCATTTGCGACCTGCGATTCGACGGCCACGGCTGCGCGCTGTGTATCGCCTCCGCGTCCTTGATGTGCTGCACCCTGCGGGATAAAGATGCCGGTGCCGCCCAGGCACTTGCAGCCGAACTGATGACCGCACTCACCGCAAGAGAAACGCTGGACGTCGCGGGGCTCGGCGAACTCGCCTGCCTTACCAGTGTCCGCGACTTTCCCATGCGGCTCAAGTGCGCGACGCTGCCCTGGACCGCTCTGGACGAGCTATTGGGAAAATAGCGGGCAGAGGAAATGCGGGTTTTAGGCTGGATCAGCGCAATTGCAAAATGCACCTTGCCGCGCTATGCTTACCGGCTTGAAGCTTGAAGATTTTTCAGGCGTTGTATCGACGTTTTACCGCCCGCCGTTGCGGTTTATTGACGCTTCGGGCACTGGCGGCAACTACCACTACGAGGAGTACAAAATGGTCAACATACTTCACGACAACGATGCAGATCTGGACCAGCTTGACGGCAAGACAATCGCCGTGATCGGGTACGGCAGCCAGGGCACGGCGCAGGCCCTATGCATGCGTGATTCCGGCGTGAACGTGATCGTCGGCACCACCCGCGACGCGGCGAACCACCGGGCCAAGGACGACGGCCTGGAGGTGTACAATGTTGCAGAGGCGACGGAGAAATCGGACGTCATTCATATTTTGCTGCCCGACGAGCATCACGGCTGGGTGTATGACGAGCATATCAAACCGAACCTGTCGCCGAACAAGGTGTTGTCGTGTTCGCACGGTTTCAATATTGTCTTCAAGCAAATCATCCCGGGTGACGATGTCGATGTCATCATGGTAGCACCGAAGAGTCCGGCAACGGAAGAGCGCAAAGCTTACCTGGCAGGCTTCGGCGTGCCGGGCCTGATCGCGGTCGAGCAGGACGCATCGGGCAACGCCCGCACGATCGCACTGGCTATGGCCAAGTCGATGGGCTTCACCCGTGCCGGCGTGCTCGAGTGTACCTTCGCGCAGGAATGCTACGAGGACCTGTTCGGCGAGCAGACGGTGCTGTGCGGCGGTACCGTCGATCTGATCAAGTACGGCTTCGAGGTCCTTACCGAAGCCGGATACCCGGCCGAGATGGCGTATTTCGAAGTGCTGCACGAAGTCAAGCTGATCGTCGATCTGATTTACGAAGGCGGCATCGAAAAGATGAACTCGGTAATCTCCAACACCGCGGAGTGGGGCGAATACGAGACCGGCCCGAAAATCATCACGCCGCAGGTCAAGGAAAACATGAAAGAGGCACTCAAGGCTATCGAAGACGGCAGGTTCGCCGAAAAGTGGATCGCCGAATTCAAGAACGGTTGCCCAAATCTGTTGGCACGCCGTGCCGCGCTGGCCGAGCATCCGGTCGAAAAAGTCGGGACGGAAATCCGCGCCCTGTTCGAACAGGGCTGAGCCGCCCGCGTTGCAGGAGTTGCCGCATGCCGACGTACGAATACAAATGCACCAAGTGCAGCCACCAGTTCGAAGCCGTCCAGAAAATGACGGACAACCCACTGGCCAGATGTCCGGAATGCAGGTGTAAAATCAAGCGGTTGATCGGTGCCGGCGCCGGTATAATTTTCAAGGGCAGCGGCTTCTACACTACCGACTACCGCAGCGACAGCTACAAGAAAGGCGCCGAAAGCGAAAAAAAATCGTCGGGTGAGGACAGTGCGAGCTCAGGTGACAGCAAGCCGAAAAAAGACACCGGTACGAGCAGTCCGGACGGCAGCAACAGTTCCGGCAAGAAAAAGCCTACCGCTTAAAGTGGTACGCTGTATGCGCACTGAAGCAATTTGCATGAGCGCTTTTAGCGCCAGCCGGGAGACCCCAAAATGATTACTTGTCCAAAGTGCCAGGCGGAAAACTATTTGGGAGCCATTTTCTGCCGTACCTGCGGCGATAAGCTTGACATAGACTCGCTTCGCCCCGCCGACATAAAAAAAACCGCGAAGAACGCCGCGAACGCTGGCAACATCTTGCGCAATGTCATCGGTCTGGTCCTGTTACTGGCGGTTGGGGCGTTGGCAGCCGGCATATTCCTGGCACCGCCGTTGCCGCCAGACACGACCTTGAGCCCGGAAAATACGAAGGCCATGAAGACCAAGGTCAGTCTCATCGTCGGACGCCAGGCGACATCGGAAACCTTCAGCACGGCCGAGCTCAACGGGTTGGCGGAGTTTGTCCTCGATCTGTCGGCGGAATCTGTCGCACAGCGGCGGCAGGAAGCGATCGAAACGGGTGCGGGTACCGTGCTGGTGCCCCAGGGGTTCTACGTCGAACTGTTGCCGCCAGACAGCATCAGGATGACCGTCAAGCATCTGGTGAAAAACAAAGTCACCTGGTATACCTCGATCGAGGGAAAGCTCGAAGCAAGCGACGAGGGCCTGACGTTTTCCCGTGACAAGACGATAGTCGGGCGCGTGCCCCTACCGATAAAGCAACTCGAAGAAAAAATCATTTCGCAACGCTTCACCCAATTGACGACCACAGAGTCCGCGCGCTACGAGAGCCTCCAGAAGGGCATGAAGAACGTCACCGGCTTCAAGATCGAGGGTGACAAGATCACCGTGACCCTCGGCCCGGCTCAGAAGTCGCGGAAATAAGGTTGAAGCCAGTACTCCTATTCAGCCCGGGGCCGCCGTGACTACCCGGGGGCGGGAAGTTCAGAATGACCCGTGTCGGCAGTGCAATGCCGTCTATCTGCCTCCGGTGTGACTGTGGCAACAGAGTTGCCGTTCGGTCCCGTCGCCTTGAGGATCCTGATGCTGCACGTTACCGTCATCGACTTGGCGGCGTCCAGCGGGGCATACAACGCATACCACTTGCCCGAGTGCCACTCTCCGGTCTGCTGATCGGGGTATCCGCTGATCTCTTTGTCGAAGCGCGATAACTTACCGTCGATCAGGCAGTTGACGTCTTTGACATTGCACAGGATCAGGGTATGCGTGGGGGCATCTGCCCAGACGTCCACAGAAACGGGAAGCAGAAAGACGAATGAGAGAAGTATGGTGTGGACGAACTTGGGTACAATGTCTATAATACCGAAAATATACACGGCGTCGGCACGGATGAAACGACCGGGGCACAGTTAGCAATCCTTGCCCTTGCTGCAGATAAGTCGGCAACCACGCCAGAGCGGACCGGGCCAATTCCGCTGCTGGCGCCAGTCAGCAGAGTGACAGAGTTTGAACCTGGCACATTGCTCAGCATTTGTGATCTGATCGTCCCACAAGCTCTTCATGTTTCGCACTCCAATCGTAGCGGTGTTTCGACACGGCCGACTGTCCCGTCCGCTGAGAATTTGCGCCGTGCCGCCGATCGTGCCGTCGTTGTTGAAGATTGCGAAGTTCGCAGTACGTGTATGTGCCGCCGTGGTGCGGCGCTGACTCCTTCTTTAGTGACCCCTTTTTCTGCCACTGACTGGTGATCACCGGAACGGCTCATGTTACGTAAGCTCTGGGCCCTGGGCCTGACCAAGTTCTTAAGCAACTTCAACGACAACGCGCTCAAAGCCGTTGCGATGATGCTGGCTGTGAACGAGTTCAAAGACGATCCCGGCTCGCAGGCAGCCCTGATCGCGGTGTCCGGCATGATTTTCATGCTGCCGTTCGTGCTGTTTCCGACTGTCGCCGGCTGGCTGGCCGACCGCTACCCGAAGCGGTCCATTCTAATCGTTGCCAAGTGGGCGGAGCTGGTGATCATCACGCTTGGTATGTTCGCCTTCGCGCTCATACCAACCTGGGGGTTCGGGCCGTTGATGTTCATCGTGTTTCTGATGGCGCTGCAGAGCACGTTTTTCTCGCCGGCATTCCTGGGAATTTTGCCCGAGCTCTTCGGCGAGTCCGACCTGCCCAATGCCAACGGCATCACTGAACTGATCGCCTTTATAGGCATCATTATGGGCTGCGGCTGCGGCATCATCGTGAAGTGGATACCGGAACCGTCGTTGCTGCTGGGCGCCCCATGGGTCGTAGTCTCGGTGCTCGGAATCATTGCCTCTGTCTACATCCCGAGAACCGGGGCGCCGTTGTCGAAAATCAAAGCCGGCTGGCATCTGCTCACCAGTTATCTCAGCGATTTCCGCTACATCGCGATCTCGCGGCCGGTGCTGCTGAGTGTCATCGGCCATGCGGTATTCATGGGCATCGGGGCGCTGCTGCTGTCGTCGCTCGTCGGGTTCGGCAGTCAGGACCTGGAACTGAGCGAAGTGAAAATCACGACGCTGCAGGTGGCTGCCGCGCTCGGCATCGGGTTCGGTTGTTTTGTCGCTGGTCGCTATTCAGCGCACAAGGTCGAATTCGGGCTGGTGCCGATCGGGGCGGCTGGGATGCTGGTGTTTTGCGTCAACCTATATATATCCAATACCTATCCCGGAGCCTTGTTCAACGTTGCTGCAATTGGCTTTTTCGGCGGTTTTTTTGATCTGCCGCTACTGGTTAACCTACAGGAGAAGACACCGGCGGCGGTGCGCGGCAAGACATTGGCAATGACCAACGCGGTGGCGTTTTTCGTCATGCTGATAGTCTCTGCCACCATGCTTGTGACTACTGGCGGCCTCGGCGATGAACTGAAGCCGAACGCCGATTTCTTCGACTTGGCGCGCAGCTATTTCATGACGCTGCCAATCCGCGAACTCTATCTTGGCGCCTCGATCGTCCTGGTGCTGACGACTGCCTACGCCTGCTACCTGCTGCCTGAGTTTCTGCTGCGCATGATCGTCGTTCTGTTGACGCGCACGGTGTACAGCATCCGCACTTACGGCCGTGATAATCTACCGAACGAAGGCCCGGTGCTGCTGGTCGCCAATCATGTCAGCCTCGTGGACGGCCTGCTGGTGTCGGCGGCAAGCTCGCGCGAGGTGCATTTTGTCGTCACCGAAACATTGTACAACAGGAAATGGCTGCGCCCGTTCGCTCACTGGGCGCGCCTGTTGCCGCTGCCCGACAGTGGCAACCCGAAGGCGCTCGACCGCTGCATAGCGGAAGCACAACGCGTGCTGCGCAACGGCCATGTGCTGTGCATGTTTCCCGAAGGCCGGATCACCAGCAACGGCAACATGGGCGAGTTCAAGCGCGGCTTCCTGCGCATGCTGCCCGACGACATCGACGTGCCGATCGTACCGCTGCACCTCGGCCTGGTGTGGGGCAGCATTTTCAGCCGCAGCCACGGTGACGTCAAACTCCGCCGACCGCGGGCCGTGCCGTACCCGGTGACCATTTCCTTCGGACCGGCGCTGGAGCGAGACGTGTTGCCGATGCAGGCGCGCTTCGCCGTGTCGGAACTGGCAACTCAGGCCGAGTGCGAATCGTCCCCGGGCGAACGCTGCCTGCCCAG
>DPYP01000085.1:0-4626 GCA_003545375.1 Lentisphaeria bacterium | reverse complement strand
GGCCGCGAAATACAGGCAGAGGACGCCAGCGGGCGCACTGCGCAGGAGTTGTCCGCTTTCGTCGATGAGTGCGGTTGTTGCCCGCCCGCGTTGTTGGTCGAAAGTTTTTTTATTTACCATGGTGCAAAGCGGTGAAATGCCGCTGGTGCGTGTGTCAGGATCTGTGCGGTGGCAAGGAAGAACAGCCACACCAGCAGGCATCCGGCTGCCGCGACGGCTGCCATCGCAACGTTTTTCCGTTTGGAATCGGGTGCCGTTGGCTGGATAACAGTGCGGAGGCAGCTCTCACACAACATGCGGTTGTCGTGCTCGGTAACGCATTCGCGGCAGAGCGCCTGCGTGCAACGCGGACAGCGTGCCACGACGTCGCGTTCGGGGTGGTTGCGGCATTCAGTCTGACCAGTCATTGGCAACTCTTTTAGTCTGTTTGTTGTAGACTGTCAGAAGCACGATGCCGGTGAGGCCGGCGCCGATGCCGTACAAGACGCCGGCGATCGTAACAGTCAGATGCAGCGGCGATGTCGTTGGCGGCATCGTCAAAATTTCCTGCAGGGAGTCCAGCAGCTGACGCGGCATCGGAACGGTCCCTGCATCTTCGAGGAACAGCGGCAAAAGGGAGACCCAGACTTTAGTTGTCACGATCCCGGCCTTCGATAATTTCAGGGTTGCAATGGCAACCAGCAGATGCAGCCAGGGGAGCGCCTTCAAAATTCGAGGCAGGTTGCTGCGGCACTGGCGGATCAGTGCACCGATGGCCAGAAAAACGGATACGCCGAACAGCGAGAGTGCCGCATACCCGATAACCGTAGGCGGGGCTACGAAACGTGCTGCCATACCTGCGCCGAAAAGTATCAGGGCAACGTGAAAGGCAACGTTGACACTGATCCGGCAGTCTTGGTGATACGAAGTGACCGACATCACGGTGGCTGCCGGAGTTGGCGTGGGGGGCGGCGTCTGTATCGGGCGTTCCGAGGTGGGCACGCCCTGGTGCACCTCGATCTTTGGCTGCAGTTTCGCGATGATTGCTTTTGCCTGGCGCCGCGTGTGAATCGTCGGCAGCCGCAGGGTCTGCACGGCATTTTGCAGGTGCAGTGAACAGGAGACTCCGAGCAATCTCAAGATGATCGGGGTACGCTGCATGATGATTGCCTGGATATCGGTGAAGCGCATGTGGATATATCGCTTGCCGATCATGTTGTTTTCGACATGGATCAACTCGTCTTTCGTTAAAAAGACGTTGAATGCAATTTTTTCATAGACCCGTTTGTCGCCAACCGGCAACACTTCCACGTTGCGTTGATGCAAGTCCAGGCATTGTGGGCAGAGGCAGTGCGGTCCGACTCGCAAGCTGCACAGATCACAGGTAAAGCGGCCGCATTGCCCGCAGGCGTGGTCTGCGGCGGCGCCGTCGTGGAAGTAGCAGGTTGCGGTGTCGTCCACGCCTTGCACGACGGTTCGCGGCGGCAGAGCGCCAACGGCGGGGAATATTTCGACATCCAGCTGGACACTGCAGCAGGGACATTCCTGACTGGACGCTCGACCGATCGACCAGGGCAGCGGATTGCGGCAATGGGTGCATTTTATAGTGGCAACGGCAGGCATGTTTCGGCTCGGCGGTTATTCGTTGTGGACGACGCGGGTGTCGCAGATAAAATCGTGCATGCTCCGGCACTGGCTGTCGATGGTGATCAGCAGAAACCCGATGCCCATGGTCATTCCGGTAAGGACTTTTCCCCAGTAGCGGGCGAAGGCGCGGCGAAAGGTCAGCAGGGAACCATCCGGCCGGACGATCTTCAGGCCGCAGGCCATCTTGCCGGGGGTGGCGCCATAGCGTCCGACGAACCAGGTTTCGTACAGCATCTGAATTGCCGCGGTGAGTATGCCGCCAGCCAGGGCAATCGCCATCCAGGAAACGATGACAAGCGCGAGGCCGCCCTGAGTTGGCGCCAGACCTTCGAGGAGCACCAGCAGCGGTGTTGTGAATGTCAGGAGGGTGACGGCGTCTACGAACCATGCCAGCACGCGGATTGTGAAGCCGGCGTAGATCGGCGGGGTTGCGAGGGATACCCCGTCTCGGACGCATTGCAGAAAGGCGTTTTTGCACGCTCCACAGATCGCCTGGTTACAGTAGGTCAACATCTCACTGTCCGGCCGGCGGTGGTGGCAGCGGCTGCAGGTGCGGAGCGTAATCTGCACGGTCTCGGAGGCTTTGAGCGGTTGCCAGTCCGACATGCCCTGGCGCCAGACCCTGGTCTCGGGGCGGACAATGGCGCCGTCAGTCAGAGCGAGCAGCTGGCCGCTGTCCACGGGGCCGTGCGCCCGACCCTCGGCGATGTAATACCAATGCATGTGACCAACATACCTTGATCGCGGGGGAATTTATATTTTTGCCGGCGTATTGTCACCGGCCAGTCGCGCTATTTTGGCGCAAAGATTGCCGGTTACGTTCACGGCATTACGGTATATGGACGAGATGCAGCCTGCCTGCCGTCATTGTAATTCGACCGCAAGACGCCAACTTCCAATCTCCACCTGGCAACCAGGACATTACGCCTTGATCGACCGACTCGAACGAAAATTCAATCGCTTTGTAATTCCCCGGCTGACGTATGCCTTGATTGCCGGGCAGGTGATCGTTTTTCTAATGATTCAGGTGGACGATAGCCTGTTGGGTCGTCTTCTTCTGGACCCTCATCATGTGGCGGCCGGTGAGTACTGGCGGCTTGTGACATTCATTTTTCTGCCCAATTCGGATTCCTGGCTGATGTTCCTGATATTCGTCTGGGTGAACCTGCTGTTCGGCCGGGCGCTGGAGCAGCAGTGGGGGGATTTCAAATTCAACCTGTACATGCTGCTTGGTTATTTGACCAGTGTTGCCACGGCGTTCCTGTTCGATATTCCCCTCGGTAATTTTTCCCTGATGATGGCGATTTTTTTTGCGTTCGCTATCGAATTTCCCGATTTCGAGTTGCTCCTCCTTTTTGTGCTGCCGATCAAAGTACGGTTTCTGGCTATATTTGTGTGGTGCATGATTCTGCTACCTCTTGTTTTTCGTCCCGGCCCTTCCACACTGGCAGATCTGACGGCGCTTGGGCACTACTTTGTTTTCTTTGGGCCAGGCATAGTTGCGCGGTTCAAAGCACGCCGGCGGCGGGAGGTTTTCGAGACACGGATGGAGCAATTGGAGGAGATTTTCATGCACCGTTGCGAGGCGTGCGGCATGACCGAAGAGGATGATTCGGAAATGATGTTCCGCGTTTGTTCGAAGTGCAGCGAGGGCCAGGAGTATTGTGAGACTCATATCCGCGATCACGAACATGCAGGGTAGGTAATACTGGCCGTAATCTTTGCATGTCGCAGATCCGGCGCAAGTGGCCGCCTTGACGGCAATCTGACGGGCACTACTGTATCGCCTTTGTTGTTATCACACCCTTATTTTCTTCCAGCGGTCGTACGATGGTCCCAGCAGTTGCAGTTGAAAACCTGACCTACTACTACGGTGACCGTCCGGCACTGGCCGGCGTCGATCTGGAGATACCTGTCGGCGCAATGTTTGGGATCCTTGGTCCGAACGGCAGCGGCAAGACAACACTGTTCCGGATCCTTGCCACGCTTGCAGTCCCGGCCAGCGGCCAGGTCGCGGTTGCCGGCCAGGACGTAGTGACCCGCCGCAGCGAGGTCAGACGGGCTCTCGGGGTTGTCTTTCAAACGTCCAGCCTCGACGACAAACTCACGGTGACCGAGAATCTTCGGCACCACGGTCATCTCTACGGTTGCTACGGTGTCGGGTTGCGGCAGCAGATTGACGAGTTGCTGCAACGACTGCAACTCCAGGACCGCGCCGCAGATCGTGTCGAAACCCTTTCGGGTGGTCTGCAGCGACGCGTTGAGTTGGCCCGTTGCCTGCTTCATCGGCCGGAGATTCTGCTGCTCGACGAGCCGACGGCGGGTCTGGATCCCACTGCGCGACTCGAATACTGGCGGCTGCTGGCGGAAATCCAGGAGCGTCAGAATACCACTGTCATCTTCACGACACACTGGTTTGAGGAGGCAGAGCGTGCCAGCCTTTTGGCGATCATGGATTCCGGGCGGCTGGTTGCGTGCGAATCGCCGGCAACCCTCAAGTCCACCATCAGCCGTGACGTCGTAACGATTCACGGTGACGACCCAGCGGCGCTGGCTGCCGCCATCGCTGCCCGGTTCGATTGTGACGCTGCGTGCGTCGGCAACGCTGTGCGCATCGAGAGTGCGTCCGCCACTGTCTTGCTGCCCCGCCTGCTGGAAGCCTTCGAGGACCAGGTGCATTCGATCAGTGCCAGCAAGGCGACACTGGAAGACGTCTACGTTCAGCGCACCGGCAAAGCGTTTGATGCAGAGGAACCCGGCCAATGAGTCTCAGTGTCTACACCCTGTTGCTGAGGGAAGTGATCCGGTTCTATCGCCAGCCCAACCGCGTCATCGGGGCGCTGCTGCAGCCGCTGATTTTCTGGCTGCTTATCGGCAGCGGCCTGAACGCCTCGTTTCAGGTCGGTGGCAGCAGCGATGTCAGTTACCTGGAGTATTTTTATCCCGGTGTGCTGCTGATGATCCTGCTGTTCACCTCGATTTTCTCGACGATCACGATTA
>DPYP01000167.1:0-6105 GCA_003545375.1 Lentisphaeria bacterium | reverse complement strand
CTGATGAAGATCGGCAGCAAATTCCGCTTTGCCATCCATCCCGACCTGGGCTACGGCCCTTCCGGCAGAAACGGCATCCCGCCCAATTCCGCACTCCTCTTCGACGTCGAGTTGATCAGCATCAAATAAGGCATCAATCGGTAACTGCTGATCGTTGTCCTTTGATTGGAATCAGTCCATACGTCCGACGTTGGGGGTTGAGAATCACGTCGGCCGCACAGCGTCAGGGTGCGTGGCCGTACGCGTTGATGTCGTACCGGGTCACCACAATGCGGTCTGCCATCTTGTCGATCGCAGACTTGTGGGCAACGGGATCGAGCGACGCGTAGATCGCCATGGCCCGCATGTAGAGTCCCAGGGCCTCCGTCAACCTCGCGGTGGCAGCCGCATAGTCCGGCTGCAAGTGAAACGCTTCCTCCCCCAGCGCCTCTGCCAGCATGGCCAGATCCATGGCGCCTTCAACCGTGTCGGCAGCGGAATAATGATCGATCTTTTGACGCAGCGCCTGCGTCGCACCGGCATAATCGCGGCTGCGCCGGCTTGATTCGGCCAGTGCATCCAACGCCATTCGGCATTTCGGTGTGTCATCCGGGATCAGCGCACACACGTTGCGGAAGTGTACGCACGCAGTCTGCGAATCGCGGTCGGCCCACCGCACAATCTCGCCGAGCTCCAGATGCGCCTGCGCGCGTGCCGCGGCCGTTGCCGTTGCATCCACTGTAATCGCGTTTAGCGCAGCCGATCGTTGCGTCTTCGACTGTGCGACCGTCACGGTGACATCGTCAAACCACACATTGCCGACGCCTTCGCCTGAAAGATGAATCCACAACTCGCCGTTGTGCCGGGGGCTCAGTTCGACGGCCAGCAGTTCCCATTCGCCAATTTGCTGTATCGGTCCCACGGACGCTGTCCGGTAATACGGCGGGCTGTTGGTATGCAGGAACATTGTGGCATTAATGGTATCGACATCGCGACGGGCGTATACCTCGACCCGATACATCGGTCCCAGCGGTACATCGGTGAGCATTTGCAACCACAGGGAGTTTTTCCGCTCCGAGTTCGAAATCCGGAGCGCGCCATGACCGGAATGGGTGCGGTCGGTCACATGCGAGCCCGTCGCGGCCCAGGTGTTCACCCAGCCATCACTGCCCTGCTCGAATCCGCCGTTGGCAAGCAGATTTGTCGTCTGCCCGTGCATGCGAAGTCCGCAGATGCTGCTGCCAATTAGGATCAGTGACAGGATCGTGTGTTTTGACATGTTCATTTTATAACCAAAATGTCAACGAGTGCCAGCGGCAGCGCGACCGCCACGGTGTTTCGATCTGTGTCGTACGTAAAATCGAGGGGACCGTGCGTCAGCGACGTCACCGTTTTGGGCGGCTGTGTCACGCCAATGCGCAGCTGCACATCCGGCAATGTCTCGTCACCGGCGTAATTCGCAAGCACGACTGCGATGCCGGCCTCGCTCTCAAGCAGGTCCGCCTCCACCATGGGCACGGAGCAGGTCAGTGGGAGGTTGATACCGATGCGCGACGGGAAATCCGCAATCAAGCGGCGGTAGGTATCGCGGTATCCGGTGTTTATCCGTCCCCATGTGTGCGTTACGGTCCAGCCGTACGAGCAGCCCGCAAGCGTCGGCACGAAATAGGCCGTTCCCTTGCCGTAGCGGTGCTCAATCACGGCCGGCGAGCCATCGTTGAATGTGGCGATAATATTGGTGTCGGAGGGAGTCGACATCGTAAAGTTGACTTTCATGCCAATGGCCGCGACCGTTTCGCCGGTGTCCTTGAACGTGATGGTGTCACGCGGTTCGTGTCGGGGCAAACCATGGCGCGGGCGGTAATCCTGCAGTTCATCCCGCTCAAAACGGCGATCACGCATGCCGAGCACCGGCAGCAGCACGTCGCAGTCTTGTCCGTACTCGTCTTCCTGCGCGCATAGCGCATCCGTCCACAAACAGCCGCCGCCCTTTACCCACTCGGCGATTCTGGTTTGCGCGCTGCGGCGAAGATTGCGGCAGCTGAGGTACGCAATCCGATAGTCGTCAAGACGACCGTTCTCAATTTCAAATTCATCGATGAAATCGATCGGGATCTGCTTGTGCAGCAACCCCAAATAGACAAAATGCCCGTTATACAATGTCGCATCCCGATGCACATCAAAATTGTCGCCAGGGACCGGGTGCTCCCGCCACATTTCATTGCTGCCGGACCAGATCACTGCGATTTCGGCCTTGCGCGGTTTGCCGGGGAACAGCACGTCTTCCGCCTTTGCCAGCTTTCTCATAAATTTGGAGACGCCTACCACCTGGCTGCGGTTCTGGGACCAATTGTCGTATGAGGCGTAGGCGGGTCCATAGGAGAAAAGATCGATGTCCTTGACGCCCTTACCGACCACCGACGCGAGTTTGCGCTGAATGATGTGCTCGTTCCCGGGCATTACCATTGCCTGAACGCGCAGATCCCGAAGCATGGCGCAGGAGCGATTCAGGTCCGCGAGATAGGCGTTGAGCTGGATTCCGGAAAAGCTCCCTGGCCCCAGCCAGTCCTCGTTGCAGGTGGCCGTGATGCCGCGCTGCCGCACGAATTCCCAGACGTCCGTGCCGCGCATGTCGGTCGCGGCATTGTACCAGGGCTGACCGAAGTTGATTCGGGTCTGAACCCACGGCATACGCTTTTCAACTTCAGCCGTGACGATGCTGTACACTCGGGCACTCGCCCAGGTCCAGTACCGCAGCGACCAGTAATACTGCCGGCAGGCAGCGATGTCGTTGCGGTTAGTCGGCCGCATGAGCGGCAGCGGTGTATTGCTCGAACCCCAGGGAATGGCGTGCACGCCAGCCCATGCTGTCTGCCCGAAATCCTGTGGCACAAGCCCCTGTCGTTGGACAAATTCACGGTACCCCGCATCATGGGCCTCGCCGCCAAAGACGGGGCCGCTGATCTCGTCGCCCAAATCGACAAACTGAATCAGCGGTATCTGTTCCGGATCTTCGTTCTTCAAGCGAATGTACCACCGACCGACGGCGTCCCGGATATTGCGGCGGATATCATCCCAATCGAGAACAGTCATGGTGGGATTGTTCCGGAGCCAATTTGCGAACGTTGGTGATTTGGCCGTGGCGCGGGCGAATTCGGGGGTTGCCAGCATCCGTTCCAGCTCGGCCTTGCCGATTCTCGGCAGCGCATAGTACGAGGATTCGCGATGAGAGTGGTGTGTGCGGACAATGCCGGCGCGCGCGGCGGCTTGACGATCTGGGCCCGCCAACCCGGTATAGCCCAATGCGTTGAAGCCGATCCGCTTGATGGTGTCGATCTCGAAATCGATGTACCGTGGATCGGAAAAGAAGTAGCGATAACCTGACAACTGAGCTTCCACCTGAAAATGCTTCAACGCGATCGGCGGCAGGCCGAGTGATTTCACGTGCCGGTTTCGCTCCATGACATCGTCGAAGAGCAACCGAAAATCCTGGACAAAGGCGAATGGTCCGGCGTCCTGGCGTGCGAAGAATATGCCGACGACATTTCCTTCGTTTGTTGCGGACAGCGTCTTCAGAATACCGGCTTCCGACGGTGTTGATGCGAAATCGATCTCGGCTGTGATGCGTTCGAAGCGGGCACCGGACAGCGTTTCAAAATGAACACCGCCGGAAATCACCCGTGGCTTTCCGGTCGCCGGGCTGCCGCTGAAGTCACCACCGGCATTCAAATCGATCCACGGCGAATGGTCGCCGGGCAGCACACCATCACCGGCGAAATAGGTTTGATTGAAGTACTCCTTTGGCCTGGCAACTCGCGTCTTGACGGTCACGCGGTACTTTTCGATGGTGGGCTCAAGAAGCCGCACCCGGAGGTACTGTGAATATTCCTTGATGCGAAAGACCCGGATATCATCAAAACGCACCCGGCCCTCACCGAACACATACAGCCGCAACTCGTGATCCCCGGCGTCACCAGCGGCGTTGCGAAAAATCGCGCCGAGCTCTCGCCACTTGCTTTCGGGCAGCGTTCGCGACGCAGCCCGCTGAGTATCGACCTGCATCGTCGCATTGCTGCCGCCTTCGGTAAGGACCTTTATGGAAATGAAATATCGGCCGCCGGCCGGGACTTGAAAACGCTTGGATAAACAATGCCGTGTTGGGCCCGTCCACTTGTCAATCGTGACCGCCAGGGACCTCGCGCCGTCGAACGCGAGATCATCTTCAGCCATTGTAATTCCGCCCGCCTCACCCGCGCCCGGCCAATCTGTCAGCCCGGATTCAAAACTTGGATTCGGAATCGGCTGCAGGGTTTGCTCGATCAAGGGATTGGGCTCGGCAAAAATACGATCCGCCGACAATCCGATCAGACACAGCAGAAGTATTAAGTGTCTTTTCATGTGGCACGATTTTGGCGCGCAATAAACATGGGGCATGCTAAAGCGAGGCGCGCGCGCATTGCCGGCGGCCGCACTCCAGGCGCCATCGACGACCAGAAACTTTCGCTCGATTTCGGTACTCACGGGAACCGCGCCGGGTCGCGGGGGAACGCTTTGTATCCACTCATGTCGACGATATCGCCAGCGACTGCCCAGGGTATCCCGCACTCCGCCGGGAGTTGATTTTGGTCGTAGCACGCCTTGAGAGCCTGCCGCAGACCGGTTACCTGCCGGTACTGTTCCGAGTGTTCTTCTTCGAGATTCCCCATTGTGATCAGGTCCGCCGGCCACTGGCAGATGTTCGGCATGGATTCGTGCATGCCGTTGATGCACAGCGTCTGCATGCCGGCCGCCTCGGGGCCGCAGACGATGGAACGATTGCCGGCAGCAGCGTCTGCGGCAGCGATTAATTTGCAGGTCGAGTCTTCGCAGGGGTCGCCGTAGGTGTCTATGACCTCGCCGTTGTGGTAGGCAACAATCGAGTTGTCGATCTCGTATTGCACTGTGGCATCCTCGAACTCGTAGTGGAAGACTGGTCCGAGATTTTCTTTGTCGTCGGCAGCGTGGGAGGTATAGAACAGGATTTCGACGCCTTCCGTCGTCATGATCCGCGTCGCTGAGGTGTCGAAGCTGGTGATGTCATTGGCTCGATAAAGTTCAGCGCAGACCGTCGCTGGTGTGGCGCTGCGGTCGACCTCCGGACCGATGACGTAAAGGCTGTTGTGCAGGTAGTGTGCCGTGGCATTGTTGGCCGGGCTGTCCAGCACCCAATCGCCACCTGGCGTGCGCAGTTGACCGGCCCAGCTGGCACGTTCGTAGTACCCGTTGAAACGGCGCCACAGAGCAATTGTCTTCAGGCGTTTTGGCGCCCCGAAACGCCCGGACATTATATCGGCCTTGAGTTGTTGCACCGGCACCGAGAACGATGCCTGGAAGCCGATGGCGACGAAACGGTCGGTGGCGTCGCGGGCGGCGATCATCTGCTGCACCTCCTGCCAGGTGGCGCCCAGTGGTTTTTCGCAGAGAACATGACTGCCGTTTTGTAGAGCAACGGTTGTCTGCTGCAGGTGAAACTGGATCGGCGACGCGATAACTGCCAGCTCGGCGCTGTGCTCGGCGTAAAAGGCCTCCAGGTTGTCGAAAACCGGTATGCCTTTCGCCAGCAAGGTGTCATGGGTGCTGCAGCGATCGATGAACGGATCGACGACGCCGGCGAGCGTTATGTTCTCGTGCGCACCGGACAGATATTCCTCCATGTAAAATTCGCCGTAGCCTCCGGCGCCGATCTGGACGGTTTGTATTTTTTTCATTTTGCTACTGCAGTTCCTCTTCTAATTGTTGTTGAATTTGACACCGATATTGTCGGCGACCTTCTTCAGCGCTTTGTGGTTACCGTGAATCTGCAGGCCTTCGAGGCAGATTTCTTTCGCCAGTCCTTTTTCGTTGCTGAGCCACAGGGTCCAGGCGAATTTGGCGTAGAAAAGCGGATTGGCGTTGGGATCGACGGCCTTGTAATTGAAGAAAACAGCCTGTAGTCCCGTGCGCGCCCGGGAGACATCCTTTTTCGACCCGTACTCGTACTGTTCATTGGCGATTTTGTTGATCTCGTCCCAGAATCGTTTGCCGTTGTCCGGGTTTGCGGCGACTGCTACCGGCATGCCGGTAGCGAGCGCCTCCATCGCCGCAATT
>DPYP01000031.1:22272-22417 GCA_003545375.1 Lentisphaeria bacterium | reverse complement strand
AGCGCAGTACGAAGCTTTCGCCGATGCTTTCGCCTACGAAGAGACCGACGACCAGGTCACCGCTATCAGAGATGTAGAAGCGGACATGTCGCAGCCGAAGCCGATGGATCGTCTGTTGTGTGGTGACGTCGGCTACGGCAAGACC